>NZ_JBEZHM010000002.1:0-329389 GCF_040650575.1 Streptomyces sp. NPDC048659
GCCAGGATGACCCGCCGGACCGCTCCCCATCCGCCTGCGGGCCGGAGATCGGTCCTTACGGGCCGGTCCCGCGCCTCGGGATCACTCGCGCACGCTCCCGCAGCGGAATGCCGAGGGGTGAGCCGGGAGGACACTGCGGTCTCGATGCCGGCCCCGGGTGCGGGCGGGCCTGGTTGACGATCCCTCCCAAACTCTGGAGAGGCAGGCAGGCCGGGCTGACAACCGAGCCCGGCCCGGTCGCCGCTGCCGTCGGCGGCAGCGCTCTCGACCGCGGTGGGGCCCTGGCCCCGCCGCGGTTGCGCCCGAACTCGCCGTCCGAGCTGTCGCGTACGACGAGCAGTCCGGTCGTTTGGACGTCGTCCCCGGCGCCTCGCGTAGACCACGAAGACCCCGCTGGTGCCGAGCCGCAGCTGATCGCGGCCGTTCAGCCGGGCGTTGCCGGGGGCGAACGTCCTGGAACCCGCCACCCGTATTGCGGCTGCGCCGACGTCACCGGCAGCTGCCGACACCTCCGTTCCCCAGCTGGTTGTTGCGTGGACCGTGTCCGGCCCGACTGCTCTCCAAGGGGCTTCCAGGCTGTCGCGGTGGGCTCCTCCAGCGGGTCCGCGGCCGGGCACCCGAGTGGAACAGGAGACGGGGCGTCGGGATGTGGGAGGGGCCGGAGTGTGTGAGCGTGATGGCATGGATGTGGGAATCATTGGTGCCGGTCGTCTCGGCACGGCCCTGGCCGTCGTCTTCACCAGGGCGGGACACAAGGTGATGGTGTCGGGCACACGGGGACCACGCGCGCTGGCGCCACTCGTCGACGAACTGGGGACGAACGCTTCCGCCGGGACACCGCAGGAGGCCGCCGACTTCGGAGACGTCGTGGTCCTGGCCGTTCCATGGGACCAGAAGGAGAACGCCGCGGCCTCGGTCCCCTTCTGGCAGGGCCGCACGGTCCTCGTTCCGGTCAACCCGCTGCGGGACACCGCCGCCGGGCTGGAGGTCGTCGACACCGGCGGGATCCCGCCCACCGAGATCGTCGCCGGACTCCTGCCGGGCGCCCTCGTGGTCAAGGGCTTCAACACCTACCTGGCCCAGGCACTGCCCAAGGAGCCGGACATCGACAACGGCCGCCGCATCGTCCTGCTCGCCGGCGACGACAGCGACGCCAAGCGCCGGGTAGCCGACCTCGCCGACAGCGCCGGCTTCCAGGCCGTCGACACCGGCACCCTCGCCGAAGGCGCTCCCCTCTTCGACACCGGCGGCCCCCTCAGCGGCCTCGGCCGGGACCTGCTGGCTCTCTGACCTCACCCCCACGGTCCCAGCCCTGCGTCACTTGGACGGCGCAGGGCTTCCGAGCGCGCCGCCGCGCCCCGAACGCAGGGTGCCACCTGATATGTCCGGGGGCACATCGCGATTCGGCCGCTCGCGCACACCGCGGGCGCAGGCGTCCCCGTGTTTGGCCTTCGCGCGATGACCTCGACGAGGGCGCCCGTGAACGACGGGTCAATTAGCTGGTCGCCGAGCCGGGCGACGACATCATCTCCATCAGGGCGGGCGCGCCCTCGATCTCGTGCTCCGTGACGTCCGTATCGGGCGAGGCCAGGGAGACGGGGACGATCTCATCGCCTTGGTGCAGTCCCTGCACGACGAGCGCGTCACCGAGCAGCCTCAGCATTCCCGGTTGCTCCCGCCCGCGCAGCGTGTACGTCACCACCGCCACCGCGCCGACGGCCTGCCCGTGCGCCTGTACCGGGACCTCGCCGAGGCGCTGGGCGGGACGCTCCCGGTCGACGGCGCCGGAGCCGGAGTCGGCGCCGTCGACTCCTGCTGGCGAGGCTTCTCCCGGCATCGGAGCGCGCCGCTCCGCGGTGACCGGCGCGGGTCAGAGCCACCCGTTGCGGCGGAACCCCCGGTGGATGAGGAGGCAGGCGGTGGCCATCACGCTCAATACGAGGGGATAGCCGTAGGTCCAGCGGAGTTCGGGCATGTGCTCGAAGTTCATGCCGTACACGCCGCAGACCATGGTGGGGACGGCGACGATCGCGGCCCAGGCGGTGATCTTGCGCATGTCCTCGTTCTGGGCCACGGTCACCTGCGCGAGATGGGCCTGGAGGATCGAGTCGAGCAGGGCGTCGTACGAGGTGACCTGCTCGACGACCCGCGCGAGGTGGTCGGCCACGTCCCGGAAGTACGGGCGCATCCCGGGCGCGACGCACGGCAGCGGATCGGTCGCGAGCCGCTGGAGCGGCTGGCCCAAGGGCGTCACGGCCCGCTTGAGTTCGAGGAGTTCGCGCTTGAGCTGGTAGATGCGGCCGACGTCGCCGCGGTGCCCCTGCTGGGAGAAGACCGCAGTCTCGATGGCGTCCAGGTCGTCCTGGACCGCGTCGGTGACGGCGAGGTAGTCGTCCACGACATGGTCGGCGATCGCGTGCAGCACGGCGGAGGGACCCTTGGCGAGGTGTTCGGGCTCGGTCTCCAGGGCCTCGCGCAACGGACCGAGGGAGCCGTGCCCGCCGTGCCGGATCGTGATCACGAAGTCGGGGCCGGTGAACGCCATCAGCTCGCCGGTGTCCACCACCTCGCTGGTGGCGGTGAGCTCGTCGTGCTCCACGTACCGCACCGTCTTGAAGACGGCGAAGAGCACGTCGCCGTACCGCTCAAGCTTCGGCCGCTGGTGGGCGTGGACGGCGTCCTCGACCGCCAGGGGATGCAGCCCGAACAGCTCCGCGAGGCCCGCGAACTCCTTCTCCTCCGGCTCGTGCAGGCCGATCCACACGAATCCGTCGCCCGCCTTGCGGGCTCGCCGCACGGCCTCCTCGACGGAGCGGACCGGGTCCCGGCGCACGCCTTCCTGGTAGACCACGCAGTTGACCACCGAACTCCCGAGGGGTGAGCGGGCCGGGTGGCTGAGGTCCACCGCTCTCTTGTACGTCCGGCGGACGGCACTGCGCAGACGGTCGATCATGGACACGGGTCGCTCCTTCGGCGGAATCGCGGACAGTCTGCCAGCGGCCTCCCCGGGACGGCAGACCCGCTCCAGGGGAGAGAGCCGAAGCCGTTGGACCCCGCCCTCCGGCGGAGCCGGTCCGAGGTGTCAAGCGCGCGTCAAAGCGGCCCGGGGAGACGCCAGGGCCGCGTCAATGACGGTCTTCCGGCGGGATTCCCATCGCAGACTGATCCCCTCACGGGGGAGCGGACGCCCGTCCACAGTGAGCGGCGGGAGGGCGTGCGGCTGCCACAGGCACCGCGCACGGCCCGGCATCGACGGCCCGGACCGACGCCGGGACACCGCAGGGGACGGGCGTACGACACGAGGGGCGTTCCGGTCCGCGGCCACGAGGGGGACCACGGACCGGACGAGCCCGCCGGCCTCGGGCGGACGTCACCACGTGGCAGTCACGTCAAGCGGACCAGTGGGGGGCGGGCGGCCTTCGACGGGGCCGTTCCGAGGGGTGCCCCGTCAGGGATGCGTCAGCCTTTCCCGTACGCGGCGGCCCCGGCGCCGTTGCGGGGACCTTTGAAGTGGGCCCCTGGAGGTGGACGATGAGCATCGGATTCCGTGACGCGGCCGCCCTGTCCGCGGCGGTCTGGTTCGGCTTCTTGCACGCCGCCGTCCCGTCCCAGAGCCTCCACATCCACGACCGGGCCGATGTCGAGACGACGGTCCTGCTCCTGGCCGTCGGTCTGATCGTCTCCCATCTCGCCGCCCGGGCCTGCCTAGTGGGCGCCGCCGCCTTCACGGACGCCGTCCACCTACAACGCCTCCCCACACGGCGACTCGGCTCGCCGGTTCCAGCCGCACCCCCGAGGAGTTCGTACGGTATGTGGGGGAGGAGCTCACGGCTCTGCTGGAGCTGAGCGGCTGCCGTTTCGAGTACGGGCGGCTCACCGGCCGGCCAGCCCGCCTCCAGGCGGACGGGTCGCTATGGGTGGAGGGCTGGGCGTGGACGTGGACCGGCAGGGCTGGCCCGAGGGCGAGATCGAACTGCGCGCCGTCGCCGCGGGCCACTATCTAGGCCGAGACATGATGACCCCGGCGCCCGGCAGCATCCCGCGGCCCCTTGCCTCCCGCCTGGTCGCCGTCGATCTGGCCGGGCGGGCCGCCGCCGTGATCGAGCGTGCCCAGGGGTTGGCCGCGACCGGCTGACCGCGCCGAACCGGCGGCGGCGCGCGCACGGTGCCCTGGCCGCGTACAGGTGTCGTCAAATGCGTGGGGCACATATTGAGCGCGACTCCGAGGGGGCGGTTGGATGGATGGTGTAAACAGCGGTCCACGCCGCAGGACACGGCACCGGCACCGGATCCGGTGCCACCGGCCTGACGTACCGCTGATCGTCCGGTGCGGGGCAGGGTGTCCCCTCGCCAGATGGTCGTCGTACAGACGCATCACACACGGATCGGGGAATTCGCCTCCCTGGCTGCCATCGCCACGTCGAGGTTGCGGCTTTCCTCCCGGGCGAGCACGAGGAGGGAGTTGCTCTGCCGCATCCGGGCCCGGTGGAGGACTCCGGGGTCGGTGGCGTCCTCCAGCACCGGAACGCCCTGTTCGCGCGCGTAAGCGACACTCCGGGCGGCGGGGTCGCGGTCGATCGCGACGACCTCGTGGTCGGTACGCAGCTGGGCCAGGACCCGCGTGCCGATCCTGCCGAGGCCGAAGAGCACGATGCGGTCGGAGAGGTCAGCGGCCGGGTCGCCCAAGGTGAAGATGTGGGGCAGCGGCAGGTACGGGGCCATCCAGAGCGGTCCGTAGCGGTCCGGCCTCCGCGAACGCAGTGGCGACGGCCAGCACGGGGACGATGCCCGCGAGCGCGCCGAACACCGCGACCACCTCGCGGCTGACGCACACGAACGCTCCTCGAACGGGGTGCGATGCGCCCGAAGGGTGTGAGCGGTACGAGCGGTGCGGGACTGGGAGAACGGCGAGCGGGAACGCCTCTGTGACCCACCCGGCCAGTCGCGTGTCCGTAGCAGCGCCAAGAGAGCGTTCCTTCAGGGCGCCGACCCGTTTCGCGTTGTCCGGAGGCGGGAGATGACCGACGTTGTGGACAGCCGGACCCGTGACGCGCAGGAGGATCCCATGACCGAACCGCCTTCCCCGCCCGAGCCATCGCGCGCACGCCCCGGAGGCACCCGGGACGCGGTACGGCTCGCCGTGGTGACGGGTGCGCTGGGCGTGGTGTTCGGCGACATCGGGACCAGCCCCCTCTACACCCTGCAGACGGTCTTCAACCCGGGCGACCCGCACCCCGTGCCCGTCAGCACCGACAGCGTCTTCGGCGTCGTGTCGCTGGTCTTCTGGTCGGTGGTGGTCATCGTCACGGTCACCTACGTGCTGCTGGCCATGCGCGCCGACAACGACGGCGAGGGCGGCATCATGGCGCTGATCACCCTGCTCCGCAGATGGGGCGGCGGACGCAGCCGGCGCGTCACCGCCGTGCTGGCGGCGCTCGGCATCTTCGGCGCCTCGCTGTTCTTCGGCGACAGCATGATCACTCCCGCCATCTCGGTGCTGTCCGCGGTCGAGGGCCTCGAAGTCGTGGAACCCTCCCTGAAACCCGCGGTCGTACCGATCACGGCGGTGATCCTCATCGTGCTCTTCGTCGTCCAGCGCAGGGGGACGGCAGCGGTGGGCCGGGTCTTCGGCCCGGCCATGGTCGTCTGGTTCACCGCCATTGGCGTCTGCGGGGCGGCCGGCATCGCCAGGCGCCCCGACATCCTGAAGGCACTGTCACCGACCTACGCGGTGGGCTTCCTCACCTCCCACTTCGGCACCGCCTTCTTCGCCCTGGCGGCGGTCGTCCTCGCCGTGACCGGAGCCGAGGCGCTCTACGCCGACATGGGCCACTTCGGCCGCCGGGCGATCACACGCGGCTGGCTGTTCCTGGTCTTCCCCGCCTGCGCGCTCAGCTACCTGGGCCAAGGCGCGCTGATCCTCGACGATCCCCGCACCATCAGCAGCCCCTTCTTCCTGATGGCCCCTCACTGGGCGCGCCTGCCGATGGTCCTGCTCGCCACGGCCGCCACCGTGATCGCCTCCCAGGCGGTGATCACGGGCGCGTACTCGGTCGCGGCCCAGGCCGCACGGCTGGGCTACCTGCCCCGGCTGCGCATCGCGCACACCTCGGAGTCGAGCGTCGGCCAGGTGTACGTGCCCTGGGTCAACTGGTTCTTGCTGGTGTCCGTCCTCACCCTGGTCCTCGCCTTTCGCAGCTCCGCCGCGCTCGCCTTCGCCTTCGGCATGGCGGTGACCGGCACCATCACCATCACCACCCTCCTCTTTCTCTTCGTCGCCCGCGCCAGATGGGCAACCCCGCTGTGGGCACTCATCGGCGGCGGCACGGTGCTGCTCACCGTGGACCTGCTGTTCGTGGCGGCCAACGTGACCAAGCTCGTCCACGGCGCCTGGCTGCCCCTCCTCATCGGTGTCCTCGCCTTCACCGTGATGACCACCTGGCAGCACGGCCGGCAGGTCGTCACCGCGGAACGCAAACGCAGGGAGGGCCCGCTCCAGGAGTTCGTCGAGGACCTGCACAGCGGGCGGGTGCCCACGCTCCGCATCCCCGGCACCGCCGTCTTCCTCAACCGCGGCAAGGCCACGACGCCGCTCGCCCTGCGGGCCAACGTCCGGCACAACCACGTGCGCCACGAGCACGTCGT
Source organism: Streptomyces sp. NPDC048659 (assembly GCF_040650575.1). Taxonomy (NCBI): domain Bacteria; kingdom Bacillati; phylum Actinomycetota; class Actinomycetes; order Kitasatosporales; family Streptomycetaceae; genus Streptomyces; species Streptomyces sp. NPDC048659. Next base: position 6,646 of record NZ_JBEZHM010000002.1, read on the forward strand.
CATCCTGTCCCTGGAGACCGAACCCGTACCGCGCGTCCCGCCGGACCAGCGCAGCGTCGTCGACGACCTCGGCCACACCGACGACGGGATCATCCACGTCACCGGCCGCTTCGGCTACATGGAGGCACCGGACGTGCCGTCGGTCCTGGCGGGCCTCGACCCGGCCCGTACGGAGGGCGGACTGCGACTTGACGAGGCTTCGTACTACCTGTCGAAGGTCGAACTCAGGCGAGGGAAGGCCCCGACCATGGCACCGTGGCGCAAGCGGCTCTTCATCGCCACCTCCCACCTCACGGCGGACGCCGCCGAACACTTCGGGCTCCCCGGCGACCGCACCGTCCTCATGGGCTCGCACATCGAGGTGTAGCGCCAGGACCGGGGTCCCTGCCCTACCCGCCGGCCAGTCGGACTCCGAGGCGCCCACGGGGACGGCCCCGCGTCCAAGGACTACGGTCGCCCCACGGACATAGACACAGATACGGATACGGACATGGAAATGGACGCCCTGAAGATCACCGTGCTGACCGTTCCCGGATGCCCCCACGCCCCAGTGGCGCTGGAGCGGATCGCCGCCGCCCTGGAGGGGCGCCCGGCGGACGTGGAGCTGGTCGAGGTGACGGACGAGCCGGAGGCCGTCCGGCTCGGCATGACCGGGTCACCGACGATCCTCGTCGGCGACGTGGACCCCTTCGCGGTGCCGGGGACGCCGGCCGGTATGGCCTGCCGCCTCTACCGAGACGAGGCGGGCCGAGTCGAAGGCGCGCCCGGAGTGGAAGACCTGCGCACCGTGCTCTCCGGCGAGGCAGGCCGGATGCCGCGCGGAGCAGCGTGACATCCCGCCGGCGGTCTCTCCCGCCGGGCCCGTGACGGATCCGACGTACCGACACGGCCCCACCCTGAGGGGACGGCCCGGAAACACTCCGGTACGGCAACAGGGCGGCCCGCCCTCCCGGACGGGCCGCCCCGGTGGGGTTTCAGCGGGCGTTGGCCTTGCGGCCGTGGTTCGCCTTCTTCTTGCGTCGGGCCTTCTTCTTGCGGGCGCGCTTGGACATGGCCGGATGCTCCTTCAGGCGGTGTGGCCGACGAGGACGTCGGCGAGCTTGTTGAGGCGCTTGACGGTCCGCTCCTCGGTGGCGGCGGGTGCCGGGGCGACGCGGTGTTCGCGGTCGTAGTAGGCGCCGTTGACGATCTCGACCGCCGGGTCGCAGAGGCGGGCGACGTGGGCGGCGCCCTCGGCCGGCGCGACGCCTTCGTGGGCGTACAGCGGCAGGAGGCTGGTGGCGCAGATGCCGGGGTGTACGGAGACGGCGGTGACGCGCGGGTCGGCGGCGAAGACGGTGAGGGCGAGCTGCGACTGGGCGTAGGCGGCGAGCCGGGAGTAGCGGCGGACGCGGTTGGGGTCGGACCACTGGATGGCGCCGGTGCGGTGCAGCGACGAGGACACGTTGACGACGCGGCCCCCGGCGCCGCTGGTCAGGGTGGGTTCCAGGAGGTGGGTGAGGAGGTAGTGGGCGAGGAAGTTGACCTGGAAGGCGATCTCGTTGCCGTCGGCGGTGACGGTGTGCCGCTCGGGCGCGGCCATGCCCGCGTTGTTGACGAGGACGTCCAGTCGCGGGTGAGCGGCGGCGACCCGGGCGGCCAGGGCCTCGACCTCCTCCAGGCGGGTGAAGTCGGCCCCGTAGGCGCACAGACGCTCGGCCGGTACGCCGGAGAGGGTGACGAGCCGGTCCACGGCGGCGAGCGCCTCCTCCGTGGTACGGCCGTGCACGAGGACCGTCGCCCCGCGTTCGGCGAGCAGGCGGGCGGTCTGGTGGCCGATGCCGGAGGTGGCGCCCGTGACGAGGACGGTGCGTCCGGACAGAGGGGAAGGAGACATGGTTCGTCCAAGGGAAGGTGGATGGGGTACGAGAAGAGGGGCGCCGTGACCGGTTGACGAGGGTCACGGCGCCCCTGTGACGCGGCGCGGGCGGGTGTCAGCGCAGGGCGGACGAGCCCGGTCGGCAGCGGGGCGTGCGACGCGGCGACGCCTGATGAGGCGGCCGGTCGAGGAGGAGCCACGCGCTGTTCACGATCCTGATCCAATCCCTGGCCGCGTCCCCGGGCAAGCCGGAAGGGCTTTCCCTGACGGCTCCCTGACGAGGAGTCATCCGAGGCCCGGGACCATCGACACGAGCAGGTCGATCAGCTTGATGCCGATGAACCACAGGACCAGGCCACCGAGCCCGTACAGCAGCAGGTTGCGGCTCGGCAGGTCGCGGGCAGCCTCGACGACACCCCGACGGTCTGGCCATCGCGACGATCCCCGCCGTAGCCCTCACGACGGCGGGGACGGGCACGCTATCCAATCACCCACGGGGTCGAGGCTGCCGGGTGCTGGGGGCGGGTCGTGCTGGTCCCCGTGTTGGCCGGGCCCCCTCTTCCGCTGCTCGGCTTGCCTAAGCGGTCTCGTAGATGGCCCAGTGGCAGCGGCCTTGGAGGTCGGTTTCGGTGCCGCAGTCGGATACCCCGGCGGCGCGCAGTTCCGCGAGCGCGAGCAGGGAGGGAGCGGGGACCGGTGTGGTGTCGTGGCTGTAGACGGCGATAGCCGCGGCGGCGCTGTTGTTGTCGGCGAGGTGGACGCTGATGCGTTTGCCGCCGTCCCGCACAGCTGCCGCGACCAGGATCCGGACGACCTGGTCGACCTGTGTCTTCTGCCTGTCGTCGAGGGGGAAGCGCCAAGCAGTGAGCTGGTCCAGGACCCGGGAAGCGGCGCGTCCCGCTGCCCAAGGGGCCGACTCGAAGGGCCAGTTCACTCCCCGTCGGTTCCGCATGACGGCGGCGCGCTGGTCGGGGCGCGGGTTGTGAGGGCCTTTCGGGTCCGGGCGGGGCAGCTCGACCGGCTTCTTCGGAGGTGGGGGAGTCTTCGGCGGGTAGTCGGGCACCTTGCCCTTGCCCAGCTCCATCTGCTCGGTCATGCCGAAACGCTACCCGCCGACGCCCCCACTAGGCAGCCGGACGCCGGGACCCGGACGGGGAGAGACACGACGTCGCAGACGGCAGTCCTGGCCCCACAGGACGAAGTGTTAGCCGCCCAGTGGCTGGACGCCACAGTCCTGCTGGAGGACCAGCCCACGGACCTCGGGGAGACTGAGGGCGCGGGTGAGGCGCCGCTCGTCGAGCCGGCGGTTCGTTTCACCGGGAGTCCGCCAGCGGAAAGCAAATGCCTACCGCTGTCAGTCACCGCCACCGCCACCGCCGAAGCCGCCTCCGTCCGCGCCGTTGTCCATTGCGTCACCGTGGTCGCCGTCGAGGGCTTTGCCCATACGGATCAGGGTGCGCCCGAGGGCGTCGGGGACGGTGTGAGTGCCGGCAGGCCCGCGTCGGGTAGAGCCGAGGGAGAGTCCGGCGGGGCCGTGGAGCACGTACGCGGGCACACGCCCCGTCGAGGCGGCGTCCGTGAGGCTTCGCCGTCCGGCGCGGGTGGGCTTGCGTCGTCCGCGGCGCAGGAGACGCAGGGAGACAAGGTGGCGAGCGAGTTCGTCGACCTCGGAGGAGCGCCGGACGGCCTCGATCACCTCCCGTACCGGCTTGCTGCGCGGACAGGCGGTGATGACGGCGAGTTCCACCGGGTGCCCGGGACGCTCCTCACCGATGACGCGTAGCCGAGCGGCGCCCAAGGACAGCGTCCCGCGCTCAACGAGGGAGACGACCGCACTCTCCGCGACCCGCAGGCTCCCACCGGCCAGGCAGGCGTATTGGTAGGCGTCCAGCTCGTCAGAGCCGCTGTCCGCCGCTCCGCGCCGGATCATCCGCGTCATCCCGCGTCCCCCTCAGACTCGCATGCCGTTCTGCCAGACGCATGATCTCCTCGACGCCGACGCTCAGGCGAGCCTTTACCCACAGTCAGAGCTTCTTTTGATCTTCAAGGTGAAGGTTCGCAGGCCAGGCCGGAGGGTCGCTAAATGACTGTCGGGGCTGACCTGCGAAAACTCCCTCCTGGAGTCCTCCTGGAGCCGTTCGGGAGTCCTGGCTGGCTGGGTAGGGGTACGCGTTGATCGTGCACGAATGCCGCCAGTCTCGACCACGGTACGGGCTCACCAGCACGCGGCCGGGGCCCGAAAAGGGGGCCCTGGGAAGGCGAAGCCCTCGGCCGGTCCAGGGGCGGCCTGACCAGCAAGATCCATCTGGCCTGCGACGACGCGGCATCGCCTGCACGATCCCGGAGCGGATCGACCAGATCAACGGTCGCATCCGCCGCCTCAAGCAGAACCGGGCCCTGGTCACCCGCTACGACAAGCGAGCCCGCCAATACCAGGCCATGGTCACCCTCGCCTGCCTCCGCCTCTGACTCCCATAACTTTCCGGACCCCTCCTAGGTGGCCGAGCGGTCGGTGACGGTCATGCTGAGCGGCGTGGGGCCGAGGGTCGCCGAGGCCGCCGGGCGGGGGCGGCTGCCCGGGATCGGGTCCAGTTCCCATCGGCGTGTGACCGCTGCGGTGAGGAGGGTGAGTTCTGCCAGGGCGAAGTCGCCACCGGGGCAGCCGTGCACTCCAGCGGCGAAAGGGAGATAGGCACCGCGTGGGGGAACGGGGTGCTGTTCGGGGTTCCAGCGGTCGGGGTCGAATGCTGTGGGTCTGCGGTACCAGCGGGGGTCCCGGTGCAGGGCGTAGGGGCTGTAGAAGATCTGCGCTCCGGCGGGGAGCCGGTGGCCGCCGAGTTCCCTGGGGTTCGCGGCGTGGCGGGGGAAGAGCCAGATCGGAGGGTAGAGCCGGAGTGTCTCGCGCACCACGCGGCCGGTGAGGTCGAGCGCCGGCAGGTCGGCCGATGTGACGGGGCGGTCGCCGGTAACCCGGTCGACCTCGTCGTGGACCCGGCGGCGGATGGCCGGGTGGCGGGCGAGCAGGATGAACAGCCAGGCCGCCGCGGCTCCGCTGGTGTGGGAGCCGCCGATGAGGAGCGAGGTCACGTCGTCATGGAGCTGTGCGCGGTCGGCGCCGGCGGACAGGCGTGTCAGGGCGGGGGTGGTGGGATCTGTCTGGATGAGGGTGTCCACGACTCGGTGGATGTCGGCCAAGGCCCTTCGGTAGCGCCGCCGTTCGCCGCCGGGCCAGCGGTCGAGGAGGGTGGCTGCGGGCCCGTAGGCGCGGAGGCCCAGTCCGGTGACCACGGTGGGCAGGGCTCGGTGGACCGTGTCCGCGAACCCGTCGGGGAGGGGGCGGTCGAAGAGGATCGCGGCGACGGCGTTCAGGGCGAGTCGAGCTGTCTCGGCGTTGAGGTCGAGGCGTTGGCCGGAGTGCCAGGAGTCGGCCAGGGTCGTGGCGAGTTCTGCCAGGGTGTCCAGGTATCCGGGAAGCCGGGCCGCGCTCAGCAGAGGCTGTACGACGCGTCGGCGGTCCCAGTGGTGGGTGCCGTTGGCCACGGCGACGCCCGTGCCGAACAGGGGGCGGGCCTTGGTGAAGATCTCGCCGCGGTCGAAGCGCCCTCCGGGACCGGTGAGCAGGTCCATGACCAGGTCCGGGTGGTTGAGGAGGTAGGCGGGTCGGCGGCCGATACGGAATTCGACCACGTCGCCGTGGGCTCGCTGGGTGTCGAGGAAGGCCAGTGGCGCCCTGACCAGTTGGAGGGCGTGCCCGATGAGCGGAAGGCCGCCGGGGGCGCGGGGTGGCGGGGCGGGTGTCCTGGCGGGCTGTGTCGTCATGATGCCTCCGCTCGCGGGGCGGCCGTCGTGGCGTCGTACCGGGGTGTGGCCGCGCCCCACTCCAGATGGCCTCGCGCCCAGCCGATGAGTGCTCGGGCGCACCGGTCGGCGTTTCGCCGGGCGGAGGGCGGTGCGTCGAGGGTCTGGGTGAGGACGGTGAGGTCCCGGTGGGCACGCTCGTGCGCGAGCAGGCGTTTCTCGCAGGCGTCCGCCACCGCGAGGGTGGCGGCGTGCCGGTCGAGGCGGCGGTGGTGGGCGGTGACGAGGACGAGGTTGTGCGGGTCGCCCTGGGCCGCCTCCTTCTCCACCGTCATGAGGTCGTTGGTCCAGCACACCACGTCGGCTGCGGCGATCAGGAGGTCCTGGTAGGGGCGGGAGTAGTACAGGGACGGGGGCAGGCAGCTCGCCTCCGTCCGCTCCACCAGATCGAACGACGGCAGGATCGCGCCGAACTCCCGCCGTTTGGCGGGGAACGCTTCCTGGCTCGGCATCTGCCCGTGCTGGCGGTGGGCGGCCTGCCACACGCACGCCGACAGGTAGTCGGCCACATGCCTGCGGAATCGCAGTTGCCAGTCGTTCGCCATTCCATGGGATGCCTGCGTGATGATCTCCTCCAGAGCCCGTCCCATGGGCGAGTCGGCCGCTTCTTTGCCGATGGCGACTTCGAGCATGTCGCGCAGGTGCTCGTGGAGGAGGTCGGCGTCCTTCCCCAGGTCGCTCTCGTCGATGAGGTCGTCGAGGAGGAACAGCCATGCCATCCATTTCGCCACCAGTACGCTGTCCGCCCGATGGGCCCGGGGGTGGCACCAGGCGGCCAGCAGGCCGGGCCGGATGCCGCCGAGACCCTGGAGTTCCTCGGGTGTTTCGCAGATCCCGATGCCCTGGGCCCATTCCAAGGTGTCCGTATCGGCGGCTTCGGCATGAGGTCCGCACCGTGCAGGTACGCCCCAGATGGCCGAGCGCGTGAGTTCCTGGATCATCCCGTGTGTCTCACTTCCGTGTGCGGATTCGGTGGCCGGACCCCCCACATCGCGATCATCGCGTGCGCGGTGTCGATGAAGCCGGGACGGGCGAGATGCTCCAGAGCGGCGACGCCTTCGTCCCGGGTGAGCGCTCCTTCCCGTTCGATGGTCGGGAGGAGATCGGCGATGGAGAGAGCCCAGGCGCGTCCGGCTGTGTTCGTCGCGGTCAGGGTCGGGCAGTGGATCCGCATGCCGATGCCGACGAGGCCGGATGCGTTCAACGGGGCGGGGAAGGAACGGGCCCAGGCGGCGACGTCGCTGCCGAGGGCCCGGGCGAGGGTGGTGGTGACCGCCTCACCGAGGCGCCGTACGACGGGATCGGGTGACGAGGCGGCCGGGAAGAAGGAGGGGTCTTCGATGTAGAGGCGTCCGCCCGGTTTGAGCCAGGACGCCATGCGCGCCGGCAGTGCGGCCCGCTCGGGCAGGTGGCACAGCACACTGCGGGCGACGACGAGGTCGAAGGACTCGGGTGGGAACGACTGCGTCCGGACATCGTGCTGGAGTACGCGCAGAGCCGGATGGTCCAGCCCGCTCAGGAACCGGAGGTCGGTGTCGGTGGCCGTCACCGACCCGTCCGGGCACCGGTCCGCCAGCCACAGCGCGAGACTGCCGGTCCCGGCGCCGATCTCCAGGCAGTGCGCCCCGGGCGAAAGGTCCCAGCGCGCGAGATCGGCTGTGGTCGCCGGATCACACACATCTCCCAGCGAGTCCAGCCGTTCCGTCTGCGCCGGGTAAGTGAAGGAGAACACCTCGTCCCCGTACGAGGGGAGTTCATGCGTCTCCGACGGTCCGTTCGCCATGGGGCCGGCTCCTTTCGGGCTGGAGGAACGACTTCATTCAGTCCGTCCTCCGCGCACGGGTGGTGACCGGCCGGTTGAGAATGCGGCGGGCGGCCCGTTCACCCGAGGCGAGGGCGGCGTTGGTGGTGCTGTAGGAGAAGTGGTCACCGGCCAGCTGGACGGGGGAGGCCGTGTCGAGGCTCGCGGTGAAGGCGGCGAGGTCCCGGTAACCGCCCTTCGGACGGGCGATCACGGCGATCTCCCAGCGCTGGACGGTGGCCATCTCGCTGTGCTCGTCCAGGTGGGCGGCGAGGTCCGGCATCACCTGGGCGAGCGCCGCGCGGGCGTCGGCGGTCACGGTGTCGTCCGCGGCGGTCATCCGGGCCTTGTTCCAGTGGTGCCGGAAGATCAGGGTGACCAGGCCCCGGCCCTCCGGTGCCCGACCAGGGCCCAGGTTGTGTTCGTACAGCACGATGGCGAGGTCCGGGTACTCCCGCTGCGGTACGGCGACGCCCAGCGCGCTCTCGACGGGCGCCCGGCGCACTCCGAAGGTCACCTGCACGTCGCTGGTGTAGCGCACCGCTTCGAGATAGCGGCGCTGCGGCTCGTCGAGGGTGGTCACGATCCGGGCCGCGGCCGGGGCGGGGACGGCGACCACGCAGGCGCCGGCCCGTTCCGTGCGGACCTCGCCGTCCCGCTCCCAGGAGACCAGAGCCGTGTCCCCGTCCCGGCGCACCTCGGTGACGTGCGCGCCCAGTTCGACCCGTGTCTCCGGGGAGCGCATCACGGTGGTGTCGAGGAGGAGCCCGGGGAGGCGTCCGACCCCGCCGTCGAAGGTGAAGCTCGCGGCGCCGAACGTCCCCCACATGACGCAGAAGGCTCCGACGGCGGAGACCTCATCGGCCGGGGCGAGGAACTGGCTGCTGCACAGGGGCTCCACCAGGTAGTCCAACAGCTCCCGGTCGAGCCGGCGCAGCGCGTACTCCCGCGCGCTCTCTCTGTCGAGCCCGGCAGCGGCGGACATGTCCTCCCAGCTCAGCCGACGGCCCGCCGCCGTCAGGTCCCGCAGCAGACGCACCGCCTTGAGTTTGGCGCGCCACCCGAGCAGACCGGTCCGCAGCAGATCCGAGGTCTGCACCAGGGACAGCCGGTGGACCCGTCCGTCGCGGAGTACGGCCAGCTCGTCCGAGCAGGACAGCATCCGTCCGGCGAGCCCGGCGTCCTTCAACAGCCCGATCATCGGAGCGTAGTTGCGGGAGAGCCAGCTCGCGCCGCGATCGAGCCGGTAGACGAGGTCTCCGGCGGCCACCTCACGGGAGGACATCCGGCCGCCGACGTGCCCCTCCCGTTCGAGCAGTGTCACCGTGCGCCCGGCCTGGCGCAGCCGGAACGCAGCGGCCGTTCCCGCGATGCCGGAGCCGACCACGATCACGTGGTCGGGGCGATGCTCTTCCGTCATATGACGCTCCTAGGCGGTGTCTTCAAATGATCACCATTGGTGGATCATGGTGTTGTGATGTGTCGTCATGAACTGTCGGATGCTGAGTGGGAGTTCGTTCGGCCGTTGCTGCCTGAGTCGTTGCGGGGGCGGAAGCGGCTGGACGACCGCCGGGTGCTGAACGGGATCGTGTGGAAGTTCCGGACCGGGACGGCCTGGCGGGATGTGCCCGAGCGCTACGGGCCGTGGGCCACGCTGCATACGCGTTTCCGCAGGTGGGCGGCGGACGGCACGTTCGACCGAATGCTGCGGGCCGCTCAGGCCAAGGCGGACGCGGCGGGCGACATCGACTGGCTGGTATCGGTCGACTCCACGGTCGTCCGCGCCCACCAGCACGCGGCCGGGGCCCGAAAAGGGGGCTCCTCGACCCCGCCCTCGGCCGGTCCAGAGGCGGTCTGACCAGCAAGATCCACCTGGGCTGTGACGGTCGGGGCCGTCCGCTCGGCTTCGTCGTGACCGGCGGCAACACCAACGACTGCACCCGGTTCACCGCGGTGATGGAAGCGATCCGGGTGCCTCGGATCGGACCCGGGCGGCCCCGGGTCCGGCCCGATCACGTCCTGGGCGACAAGGGCTACAGCTCGAAAGCGATCCGCACTTGGCTCCGCCGCCGAGCGATCCCGCACACGATTCCCGAACGGGCCGACCAGATCGCCAACCGGGTCCGGCGCGGCAGCCGAGGAGGCCGCCCGCCGGCCTTCGACCGCGACGCCTACAAGCGCCGCAACACGGTGGAACGGTGCTTCAACCGGCTGAAACAGTGGCGGGGCATCGCGACCCGCTACGACAAGACCGCCCAGTCCTACGAAGCCGCCGTCACCCTCGCCTCACTCCTGATGTGGGCGTGACATTTGACGACAGGACCTAGGACATCTGGGGCTGAAGAAGACACGGAACCCACCATCGAGCACACCCACCGCGCCGGTGTCGGCACGGAACGTAGCCGAGTGGAGACGCGGAACAGTGACAAGTGATCGTGTGAGGCGGGCGGGCAAGCTGTACGGCTCCGGTACCGAACCCGGTGCAGTCAAGGCAGAGGTCCCTGGTGGGACCAGGGTTACCTCACGTCTTTCCACGGAGACGATCTCGGGTCCGCAAGGATGGAAACGGCTTGAACCGCTTGACACGGCGGGGAGTCACCCATTCCGGGCAGCGCCCCTGCCCTCGGTGGCTGTACGCACTTCCAGGCGGCCCTGGAGTCCGCCGGGGCGATCTGCTCGTCGTGGTCGCGCAGCGCGAAGCGCGGCTCGCGCTCCCGCTCCACCTGCTGCCCTCGACGGCCGCCCCGCTCCACGAGGCCGCCACTCGCACCGGCCTGACGCCTGAGCAGCCTCCGGCGATGGATGGATCTGCGTGAGCAGGCCGTGGAGCGGGTTCGCGACCCTGGTCGCTTCGCCGGCGAGGTCGTCGTCGAATCCGACGATCATCTCCAGCTCGGCGATCCGCCGCATCGTCAGCCCGGGCAGATAGGCGACCGGGCAGCCCATGTCCCGGGCGACCGCCGGCGCCAGGGCCCCGATCGAGGCCGGCTGGTCGACCACAACCAGCACCGCTCATCAACCGCAACCAGGGGGAATGTCATGCCGGACCCGAAGGCCGGAGGCCCCATTGCGGAGCCACGAAGACGGTAACGGCGGGGGAAGGGGATACAGAGCCGGGCCGGTCAGCCCTGTGATGTCTCGCCGAGCAGGTCCCGTGCCCACGCCGCCCGTCGCGTTCCCGCCGGATACGGCAGGGCCTCGGCCGATGCCACGGCCCGGGTCAGTTCCCGGGTGCCCTCCGGCGTCCTGCCGAGCCGGTGCAGGGCCGTCCCCAGCGCGATCCGCGCCTCGATCTCGGCGAGCCGCTCGCCCGTGCGCTCGGCTCGCGCCGCCTCGGCCCGCGCCAGTCGCGTCGCGGTGTCGGGGCGTCCCGACATGAGTTCCGCCCAGGCCACCAGCACCGGGGCATCGTCGGCGTGGCCGTCCAGGGCACGCAGCGCCTCGTCCGGGCGGCGCGCGTACAGCGCCAGTTCGGCACGTGCCGTGCGCACCTCGTGCCTCGCCTGCCGGTCCCCGAGCGTGGTGGCGACCGCCTCGGCGTGGTCCACCACGGCCGCTGCCTTCGCCGCCTCGCCCAGGAACACCCGCACGCGCGCCATCGTCGCGAGGGCGTGCGGAAGGCACCAGGCGTCGTACGCCTCCGCGCCTGACACGGCCTGCTCGGCCAGGGCCCGGGCCGACTCGGGTTCTTCGAGCAGGAGACGGAGCTCCGCGAGGTTCGCGCGCTCGAAGGCGGCGGCGATCGGGTCGCCGGACTGCTCGGCCAGGGCGAGAGCCCGGCTTCCGATCCGGACGGCCTCGCGCAGGCGGCCGGAGCGCCGCGCGTTCTCGCGCAGTGTCGAGAGGACCGAGCCGAGCAGCGTGGGGTCTCCGTACGCCTCGGCCGGCGCCAGCGCCTGGTCACCGGCCTCGCGTGCCTGGTCGAGGTGTCCGGCGAGGCCGAGACTGGCGGCCTGAAGGGCGAAGGCACGGGCCGTCAGCCCCTGCCCCCGTGTTCCCGGGACCTTCCGCGCGGCCGTCAGGGCGTGGCGGGCGGCCTCCGCTCCGGCCGCGTACCGTCCCTGGGTGCAGCGGACGACCGCCAGGGCGAGGAAGTGGCCGGCCGCCGGTTCCGGCGCGGTGTCGGCGGTCACCGGGTGCTCGCGCAGCGTCCGGCGGGCGGCGCCGGGGGCCCGGGTCTTGGCGAGGGCCTCGGCGAGCAGGGCCGCGGCGAGGATCGTGTCGTCGTGGTCGCCGCGGCGCTCGAACTCGGTCAGGGCGAGCCGGAGGGCTGCGGCGGCCTCCTCGAAGTGGCCCATCCTGCGCAGGACGTGGCTGTGCGCGAGCCGTGCGCGTGCGGCGTCGACGTCGAGGCGGGCGACGAGGTCGCGGTAGTAGAGGTCGGCGGTGTCGTTGGCATACAGCGCGGCGGCGCGTTCGGCGGCGCGGCGCAGGTACGCGGCCGCGCGCGGGTCGTCCGCGCGCGCGAAGTGCGAGGCGAGGGCGTCGACGGCGTCCGGCCGCCGGCGCAGGACCGCCTGGGCGAAAGCGGTGTGCAGCCGGCGGCGGCGGACCACGGACAGCTGTTCGTAGCAGGTGAGGCGGACGAGAGGATGCCGGAAGGCCACCCCTGCCTCAGGGCGTCCGGCCATGACCACCTGCCTTTCCTCGACGAGCGAGGCGGCGATGGCGCGCTCCAGGGCGTCGGTCGCCGCGGCGTCGGACACCGGGGGGGTGCAGCGCGTGTGCGGCGACATCGAGCAGCTCGGTCAGCGCGGCCTCCCCGCCGGCCACGGAGAGCGCCTCGACGACCCGGCGCGTGTCCGCGTCGAGCCGGAGGAGCCGGTCGGCGACCAGTTCGCGCACGCTGTCGGGGGCAACGTTGTCGGAAGGTCCGCCGTAGGGCAGGCGGCGGGCGAGTTCGAGGGCGAACAGGGGGTTGCCGAGGGAGAGTTCCCACACCTGCTGGGCCCGTTCGTCGCCGGGGGCGTGGGCGGTCGCGTCGCGCACCACCGCCAGGCACGCCTCCTTGCCGAGCCGCCCCAGTTCCTCGCGCGCGCAGAGCCGCTGGCGCGTGAGCGAGGCCATGACCGAGCGGCGCGCGTCGCCTTCGGGGAGTTCCTCCTCCCGGTACGTCACCAGGAACCGCAGCGCCGTTCCGCGTTCCGCCGCCCGCCGGGCGAGATGGCCGAGGAGTTGGTACGAGCCGGTGTCGGCGGCGTGCAGGTCGTCGAGGACGACCAGCACCGGGCGGACCGAGGCCAGGTCGCCGAGCAGGGCGGTGCTCGCCCGGAACAGACGGTCCCGCTCTTCCTCAGGGCTCCGCTCGTCCTCCGCCCGGAGACTCCCCAGCGACGGCAGGAACGCTGCCAGCTCGGGATACTCCGCGCCGACCCGGGCGCGCCGCGCTGCGTCCCACTCGGCCAGCCAGCCGTCCAGGGCCTCCGCGAACGCCCCGTACGGCGTGTGCCCCTCCGCGTCGTGTCCACCGCCCCACAGCACGGCCGTGCCGGACCGCGCGGCCCGCCGTGCCGCCTCGCGGGCCAGGCTGGTCTTGCCGACGCCGGCCTCGCCGGTGAGCAGTGTCACCGGTGGCCCGGCGGCGGAGAGCAGCCGCGCCAGCACCTCGTCGCGGCCCCGCAGCGGTGCCGCGGCGGGGGCCCGCAGGGGTGCGGGCAGGGACGGCGCGGACAGGGCGGGCGCGGGCGTGTCGGTGAGCGCCAGCCTGTGCAGCCGTTCCGTCTCGGGCCTCGGCCGCACTCCCAGCTCCCTGTCGAGCGCCTCGCGGCACAGGTGGTACTGGCGCACCGCGAGCCTGCGCAGCCCCCGGCGCAGGAACGATTCCATCAGGATCCGGTGGGCGGCCTCCTCGGCCGGGTTCGCCGAGAGCACCCGTTCGACGGTGGCGGTCGCCTCCTGATGCTCGTCCGCCGCGAGCTGGGCCGTCGCGAGCGCGAGCAGCACCAGCTCCCCGAGTCCCGCGAGCCGGTCGCGGCGAGCCGCTGCCCACTGCGCGTAGCGGTCCTCCGGCAGCACCTCGCCGGTGAAGTGCCGTGCGGCGTGGGCCAGCGCGGAGATGTCCCCGGCGGCGAGCGCGGCGAGTGCCGTCTCCTCCGCGTGATCGGTGTCGATCCATACGGTCCGCGGATCGAGCAGCAGCAGGGAGCCGTCGGAGACCAGGTACGACGAGGCGGTGCGGGGAGCCAGCTCCGGTTCCAGCGCGTGGCGTGCGGCGTGCAGGGCGACCCGCAGACTGCGCAGCCCGGCCTGCGGATCGGCGTCGGGCCAGCAGACGTCCACGGCCTGATCGCGGTGGAGGCGGTGGCCGGGTGTCACGGCGAGCAGCTTGACCAGGGCGCGGGCGCCGGGCCGTGGCCAGCGTTCGGCGAGGGCGGGGCCGCGGTCACGTGTGGCGCGAAAACCGCCGAAAAGGTGCAGGCGGAGCAGTGGAGCGGCGGATTCCGGCCGGTTCCCCTGTCGCTCGCTCATGTGGGCGCCACTGTAACCGAGCATGCCGAGGCCCCCCGGGCGGTGTGCCCAGGGGGGCCTCGGTCCAACGGCTCGCGTCGGCGGGAGCTCAGGAGAGCTTGTACGCGGTGACCTGGTGGATGCCGTTGTCGGTGACGAAGTACCCGCCGCCGAACAGGGCGGCGGCACGGTCCCGGCCGTGATCGTCGCTGTTGAGGGTGAGCATCTCGTCGACGCCGTCGCCGTCGAGGTCGCCCGCGAAGTAGTTGCGGGCGCCCATGAGGCTGCCGATGCTGCCGACGGACGGCGCCCAGGAGTCCTCGGAGTCGAGAATGCTCGGGTCCCAGAGGTACAGGCCGGCTTCGCTGCCCGCTCCCAGGAGCGCACGCCCGCCCGGACCGGTCACGAACCCACCGCCGTACGACTGCGGCGTGACGAGCTGCGTCGTGTCGTCGCCGTTCGCCCGGTAGCGCCGGAACGAGGCCGTACCGCCCTCGTACAGCACGCCGTCCTTGGCGAAGTAGCTGTTGTGCGTCCACAGGCCGCCCGCGAGTCCGGAGTGGAGCACCTCGCCGGTACGGCCGTCGCGGATCTCGAAGAAGTTCTGCGGGCTGAGCGCGGTGGTGTCCCACTTGATGGGCGCGCTGACGGCCCACAGGTAGACCACCGCGTGCCCGTCGGCGTAGGGGATCTCCTTCGAGGCGAAGACACCCTCGTTCGGGATGGCGGTGCGGATGCCGCCGACCGCTGTGGCGGGCGGCGTCGGCGCCACGGACCAGCGGACCTCGCCGGTGCCGGCGTTCAGCGCGACCGCGTTCGTCACCGGGGCGGCGAGGTCGTACGCGTCGAGGCTCGCGTACGAGGCGTACACCCGGCCGTCGTTCACCGACGGGTCGGCGAAGCGCACGTCGCCGGCCGAGGTGGGAGCGCGGTACGCCCACAGGGCGTGGCCGTCGCCGCGGTAGGCGCGGAGCGCGTCCGTCGGGACGAGGAGGTCCGGCTCGTCGTCGCCGTCGAGGTCGGCCAGCGTCGTCGAACGGACGAACTGGCCCTCGGGGGCCTCGATGGTGGTGAGCGTCCGGCCCGTCCTTCCGTCGAGGACGACCGTCGCGGTGTCGGCGGCGACCACGATCTCGGTCCGGCCGTCACCGTTCACATCACCGGTCTGGATGTCGTGGACCGCGCCGGGGACGGTGGCCTGCCACAGCTTCCGCGGCTTGCCGCCGTCGACGAGCGACGGGCCCGAGTAGGCCCACACGCCGTCGGACGAACCGCCCATGATCAGGTCGGACATGCCGTCCTTGTTCAGGTCGGCGCCCTTGGCGTAGGCGATGTCGCCCTGGAGCGGCGTGACGTGCTCGGCCTTGCCGCTGCCCAGCTTGAACGTGCGGACGTTCTGCGACTGGTCGACGACGCGCACGTGCGTGCCCCGGGCGTCGGTGAAGACGTCCTGGTACATGGGCGCCGCGGCGGCGCCCTTCGACTGCCACTTGACGGCGCCTTTGCCGGAGTACACGGTCAGCGAGGCGTAGCGCAGGCCGCCGCGGTTCTCGGCCTCATCCAGGGCACGGTCGTCCTGGGCGGAGGCGATCAAGGAGCCGTCGGCCACCCGCAGACCCCAGACGCTGGGCGCGTCCTTACCGTTGGCGGCGTTCCGCTTGGTCGTGCTCGACCACAGCACCTTGCCCGCGTCCGCGCCGTCGACGGCGCGGACGGTGCTGGCATTGATCCACAGGTTCTCGTCGAGCGAGGACTCCGCGACGGCGTACTCGTCGCCCGCCTTCGCGCCGAGGTCGCCGACCGCGAGGGCGGTGGGCAGCACGTTCTCGCGGCTGTCCAGCGTCGAGCGCAGACCGGCCTTGAGGCCGTACGCGGCGACCTCGTAGCGCACGGCGTCGGTGGTGTCCGCCTGCTCGATCGCCACGATCCGCTTGCGGCCGGCGTCCAGTCGCAGCTGCCGGGCGTACAGCATGCTGTCGGTCTGCCAGGTCACCGAGCCGTCCGCCGTGTCCAGCACGAGGACGCGGCCCCGGCCGGCGACACCGGTGGCCTTGGCCAGGTTCCAGGACACGGCGACCGTGCCCCTGCCCAGGTCTTGGACGTCGCCCCAGTTGGCGCGCCGGGCCTCGCCGGTGTCATACGTCCAGGTCTGTGCCGGGGCGAGTGTGCCGTCGGCGGTCGTGGAGAAGCGGATGCCGGTCAGGGTCATGGTGGCGGCGGCAGGGACGCGCGGGTCGCCGCTCATCCGGGGCGCGTCGGCGACCAGCAGGGTCCCGTCGACGATCTTCACCAGGGAGGCGCGGTTGTACAGCTTCGACCACAGCGTCCGGCCGGTCCTTCCGTCGAGGACGGTGACGAACGTGCCGGTGTTCAGCGTCGAGCCCGGCACGGTGAACGGGCGCGGGTAGGGGTTCGTGCCGACCTGTGCGGAGAACACCAGGTCCGGGCTGCCGTCACCGGTCAGGTCACCGGTGGAGTAGCCGGAGTCGGAGTTGGCCGAGAACGGCGAGACCGCGTTGTAGCCCATCAGGATCTGCGCCGGGTACGGCTCCACCCGCCACACCTGGGTCGGCTTGACCTGCCAGTCGGTGAAGAAGGAGCTGCTGGTGCGCGCCCACGTCTCACCGCCGTCGGCGGCGTGCCGCTGCACGTATCCCATGCTGTTGACGGTGAAGTACTCGCCCTTGGTGCCGATCGGCACCGTGGCGCCCATGCCGCGCACGCCCTCCAGCGTGGACTTCGCGGTCATGGTGACCTTGGTAGCCGGGTCGACGGCGCTCGTCGACGCGCCGACCGTCGCGGCGTCGCCGTCGCCCGTGGCCTCCGGGGAGCCGTCGGACTCCGGGGCGACCGTGTTGCTGGCGGCGGAGCCCTCGTACGGGTCGAGCGCGGCGTGGGCGGCCAGCGACTCGGCCTCGGTGCCGCTCAGCTTCATCGCCGGGCCGCTGTCGTCGGTGGCGGCCAGGGCCCGCCCGTCCCGCAGCGGCCATGCGGCCATGCGGGCGGGCGGGCCGTACGCGTACCCGTAAGCCCGTCCATCCCCCCGACCGCCCCGACGAGAGCAGCCGATGAGCACCCACCCCCGCGTGAACGTCCCCTCCGGTTCCCCGCTGGAGCCCGAGATCGGCTTCTGCCGCGCCGTCCGCAAGGGCGCCCACGTGGCCGTCGCCGGCACCGCGCCGATCGGCCCCGACGGCGGGCTCGTCGGCCCCGGCGACGTGTACGCCCAGACCGTGCGCTGCCTGGACATCGCGGAGGCGGCGCTGAAGGAGGCGGGCGCGTCGCGGGCGGACGTGGTCCGCACCCGGGTCATGCTCACCGACGTGACGGCCTGGCGGGAGGCGGCCCGCGCGCACGGCGAACGCTTCGGCGCGGTGCGCCCGGTGACGACGTTCGTGGAGGTCTCGCGGTTCATCGACCCGGGCTGGCTGGTCGAGATCGAGGTGGACGCGATCGTGGACGCGGGCGCGGACACGCCGTAGGACGGTCTCGGCACCGGTCGGCGCCGGTCGGCGCCGGTTCAAGCCCCGGTCATCCCCGGTCAGCCCCGGTACGGCCCGCCCAGCCCCCACGCCTGGTGCATCGCGTCGGCGAAGGCCGCCGCCAGCTTGTGCTCGCCGGTGGGGCCCGGGTGGGTGCCGTCGTAGGTGTCGGCGCGGAGGTCGTACGACTCCGGGACCGAGCCGAGCAGCAGGGGCGAGGCCGCCGAGTCCAGGTCCGCGACGGTCTTGGCGAGCAGTTCGTTGAAGCGGGCGCACTCGGCGGCGAAGGCCGGCTCCTCCTCGGCCCGCACGTTCGGGATGACCGGCAGCAGCACGGCCCGGACACCGGGGTTCGCGGCGCGGGCGGCGGCCAGGAAGGCGCGGACGTTGCCGGTGGTCTGGTCGCTGTTGGTGTAGAAGCCGAGGTCGATCAGGCCCAGCGAGACGAGCAGCACGTCCGCGCCGCTCGCCGTCACGGCCGGGCCGATCAGCGGGGCCATGTGCAGCCAGCCCTCGCCCCAGCCGGCCAGGTGGCGGCGGGCGGGGGCGGGGAACGCCGGGTCGGCGTAGGTGTCCGAGACGGGCGCGTCGGCGCCGGGCTCGTAGAGCGCGGCGCGCGGGCCGACGATCTCGTACGCCCCGGGGCGCACCGACTCCAGGTGCCGCCACATGCGGTAGCGCCAGGTGAAGTCGCCGGCGCGTCCGATGGTCATGCTGTCGCCGACGAACAGAAAACGCATGGCGACCATCATCACCGACCCCGCCGGACCCCTGCGACGTGATCCCCGCCACCCGGCCCCCCCCACCAGCGGGACCCCGCCGCCCGGATCCCCCGGCCGGGCCGCGGTGCCCGTGGCAGGCTGGAGTCCATGCGACCTGCTCTGTGCGCCCTGGGAACGGCGGCCCTCGTCCTGCTCTCGGCGGTCCCCGCCGCCGCGGCGGACCCCGACCACGAATTCACCATCCAGGACCCGAGGATCACCGAGTCCAGCGGTCTCGCCGCGAGCCGCGCCCACCCGGGGATCTACTGGACGCACAACGACCAGGACGCCCCGCTGATCTACGGCGTGGACTCGCGCACCGGCGAGACGGTCGCGACCCTCACCATGAAGGGCGTCGGCACCCCGCGCGACATGGAGGCCATCTCGGTCGGCCCGGACGGCGACATCTACGTGGGCGACATCGGCGACAACCTCAACGGCTCCTGGGACCACGTCTGGATCTACCGCTTCCCCGAGCCGAAGGAGCTGAAGGACCAGACCGTCCGGGCCACCCAGTACGACGTGAAGTACGCCGACGGGGCCCGCGACGCCGAGGCCCTGATGGTCCATCCGAAGACCGGCCGGGTCTACATCGCCAGCAAGAACAAGAGCGGCGGCGGCCTCTACCAGGGCCCCGAACACCTCAGCACCTCCGGCACCAACGTCTTCCGCCGCATCGGCGAGGTCCCGTGGGTGACCGACGGCGCCTTCTCCCCGTCCGGCGACCGGCTGCTGCTGCGGGGCTACCTCCTGGCGGAGGAGTACGTCTGGAAGGACGGCCGGATCGACGGCCCCGGCACCTCGGTCGGCGCCCCCTTCCAGGGCCAGGCCGAGTCGGCGACATACACCCCGGACGGCTCGGCCTTTTTGTTCGGCTCGGAGGGGAAGAAAAGCCGGGTGATCCGGGTGGAGCGGCAGGGCGGCGGGACGGACGCGTCCGGAAAGCCGTCCGGGGCCTCGGGCGGCTCGCCCGAGACCCCGTCGGCCGCCGCCGCGCCGGGCGAGAAGGGCAACGTCACGGTCGGCTTCCTCGTCCTGGCCGGCGCCACCGTCCTCGTGATCGGCGCCAAGCGCCTGTTCCGGCGCGGCTGACCGGGGCCCGCGCCGGACGCGCCGAGGGCCCGGCGCCGGTCGTATCGGACCGGCGCCGGGGCCCTCGGCCCGTCAGCCTCTCGGCCGCTCGGGACGTATCCCGTAACGGCTACGGCTACAGCTTCTCGATGACGTAGTCGATGCACGCCGTCAGGGCGCGCACGTCCGACGGGTCGATCGCCGGGAACATCGCGATGCGCAGCTGGTTGCGGCCCAGCTTGCGGTACGGCTCGGTGTCGACGATGCCGTTGGCGCGCAGCACCTTCGCGACGGCCGCCGCGTCGACCTCGTCCGCGAAGTCGATCGTGCCGATGACCTGCGAGCGCTTCGCCGCGTCCGTGACGAAGGGGCTCGCGTACTTGGACTCCTCGGCCCAGTCGTACAGCGCGTCCGAGGACTCCTTTGTCCGGGCCACGGCCCAGTCCAGGCCGCCCTGGCCGTTGATCCACTTGAGCTGCTCGTTGAGCAGGAACAGGGTGGCCAGCGCCGGGGTGTTGTACGTCTGGTTCTTCAGCGAGTTGTCGATCGCGGTCGGCAGGCTGAAGAACTCGGGGATGTGCCGCCCCGAGGCGTGGATCCGCTGCGCGCGCTCCAGCGCCGCCGGGGAGAACGCCGCCAGCCACAGGCCGCCGTCGGCCGCGAAGGACTTCTGCGGGGCGAAGTAGTAGACGTCGGTCTCCGTGATGTCCACGGGCAGGCCGCCCGCCCCGGAGGTCGCGTCGACCAGGACCAGCGCGCCCTCGTCGGCGCCCGCGACCCGCTTCAGCGGGGCGGCGACACCGGTCGAGGTCTCGTTGTGGGTGTAGGCGTAGACGTCCACACCCGCCTCGGCCACCGGCTCCGGGTGGGTGCCCGGGTCGGCGGAGATCACGGTCGGCTCGGCCAGCCAGGGGGCCAGCTTCGCGGCCTTCGCGAACTTGGAGGAGAACTCGCCGAAGGTGAGGTGCTGCGACTTGTTCTCGATCAGGCCGTGGGTCGCGACGTCCCAGAAGGCGGTCGATCCGCCGTTGCCCAGGATCACCTCGTAGCCCTCGGGCAGCGAGAACAGGTCACTGATGCCGGTACGCACCTCGCCGACCAGGTTCTTGACCCGGGGCTGGCGGTGGGAGGTACCGAGGTAGGAGGTGCCGGTGGCGGCCAGGGCGTCCAGCGCCTCCGTACGCACCTTGGAGGGGCCCGCGCCGAAACGGCCATCGGCGGGCTTGATGTCAGCGGGAATCTGGATATCGGCCACGAGGCGGAGCGTATCGGGTCGGTGGAGGCGCGGTTGCGGCATGTCCGCCCGATGAGACGAGGACTGAGACATCCTGGAGTGGTGGGATCACACCAATACGACACGGTGGAACTGGCGCGGACGCTGCGCGCCGAGCTCGCGGGCGACGTCGACTTCTCGGCCACCGCCCGCGCCCTGACCTCGATGGACGCCTCGAACTACCGCCGGGTGCCGCTGGGTGTCGTCGCCCCCAGGGACGCCGCCGACGTGGCCGCCGCGCTGGCCGTCTGCCGTACGTTCGGGGTGCCCGTCGTCCCCCGTGGCGGGGGCACCTCCATCGCCGGACAGGCCACCGGAACGGGTGTCGTGTTCGACCTCACCCGGTACCTGCGCTCCCTCGTCGCCCTCGACCCGGCGGCCCGCACGGCCGTCGTGCAGCCCGGCATCGTGCTCGACCGGCTGCGGGAGGCGGCCCGCCCGCATGGCCTCACCTTCGGCCCCGACCCGTCCACGCACGGCCGCTGCACCCTCGGCGGCATGATCGGCAACAACGCCTGCGGCTCCCACTCGGTCGCCTGGGGCACCACCGCCGACAACGTGCGCGGGCTCGACGTCGTCACCTACGGCGGCGAGCGGCTGCGCGCGGGCCGCGACGGGGCGGGGGCGCCCGCCGGGCTGCGCGAGCTGGTCGGCCGCAACCTGGCGGCGCTGCGCACCGGCTACCCCGAGGGGCTGCCCCGGCGCATCTCCGGCTACGCCCTGGACGCGCTGCTGCCGGAGCGGGGCGCCGACGTGGCCCGCTTCCTCTGCGGCAGCGAGGGGACGCTGGGCGTGGTGACGGAGGCCGAGCTGCGGTTGGTTCCGCTCCCTGCGGAACCGACCCTGGTGGTCCTCGGCTACCCCGACGAGGGCGCGGCGGCCGACGCGGCGGCCGGGCTGCTGCCGCTCGGGCCGCTGACCGTCGAGGGGATGGCCGCCGACCTGGTCCGCGACCCCGGCGCGGCGGCGGGCCTGCCGAGGGGCGGGGCCTGGCTGTTCGTGGAGACCGACGGAGCCGGGGCCGCCGGGGCCCTGGTGCGGGCGGCCGACGCGCTCGACTCGCGGGTCGTCGCGGACCCGGCCGGGCAGCGGGCGCTGTGGCGGATCCGGGAGGACGCGGCGGGGACCGCGACCCGGCTGCCCGGCGGCGGCGAGGCGTGGCCCGGCTGGGAGGACTGCGCGGTGCCGCCGGCCCGGCTCGGCGCGTACCTGCGTTCGTTCCGCTCGCTGCTGAAGGAATTCGGGCTGCGGGGCGTCCCGTACGGACACTTCGGCGACGGCTGCGTGCACGTCCGCATCGACTTCGACCTCTACACCGCGCCCGGGGTACGGCACTTCCGCCGCTTCTCCGAGGCGGTGGCCGACCTCGTCGTCGCCCACGGCGGCTCCCTCTCCGGCGAGCACGGCGACGGCAAGGCGCGGGCCGAACTGCTCCCGCGCATGTACGGGGACGAGCTCGTCCGCCTGTTCGGCGAGGTCAAGGACCTGTGGGACCCGGCGGGCGGCCTCAACCCGGGGATGCTGGTCCGCCCCGAGCCGCTCGACTCCGGGCTGCGCTTCGCGGAGCTGCCCGTGGTGGGCCTCGGGCGCGAGGTCGCCCGCTGCGTTGGTGTCGCCAAGTGCCGTACCACGGGCCCGGATTCCGGCCCCGGCGTGATGTGCCCGTCCTACCGGGCGACCGGCGAGGAGCGGCACTCCACGCGCGGCCGGGCCCGGCTGCTGCACGAGATGGCGCTGGGCGAGATCATCACGGACGGCGCCCGCTCGGCGGAGGTCCGCGAGGCGCTCGACCTGTGCCTGTCCTGCAAGGGCTGCCACAGCGACTGCCCGGCCGGTGTCGACATGGCCACGTACAAGGCGCGCTTCCTGGACGAGCACTACGCCGGGCGCACCTGGGCGCGGCCCCGCGCGCACTGGACCATGGGCGGACTGCCGCGCCTGCTCGACCACTTCGGCCCGGCGCTCAACGCGGCGGCGCGGCTGCCGTTCGCGGCGCGGCTCGCGGGCCTCAGCCCGGAGCGGCGGCTGCCGAGGGTGGCGGGGGAGACCCTCACCGCCTGGTTCGCCGAACGCGCCTCGGACCGGCCGCCCGCCCTCACCCTGTGGCCCGACACCTTCACGGACCACCTCGCCCCCGAGGCGGGCCGGGCCGCCGTCCGTGTCCTGGAGGACGCGGGCCTGGGCGTCGCGCTGCCCCCCGGCCGGGTCTGCTGCGGGCTCACCTACCTGTCGACGGGCCGCCTGGACGCGGCCCGCAAGGTCCTGCGCCGCACGCTCGACGTCCTGACGGAGGACCCGTCGGGTACGGGTGAGGCGGTGGCCCTCGCCGTCCCCGGGCCCCTGGTCGTCCTGGAGCCCTCCTGCGCGGCGGCCCTCCGCGCCGACCTGCCCGCCCTCCTCCCCGACGACCCGCGCGCCGCCCTCCTCGCCGGCGCCGTCCGCACCTTCGCCGAGGCCCTGGAGGAGCTGGCCCCGGACTGGTCCCCGCCCCGCGTCGACCGCCCGGTCACCGGCCAGACCCACTGCCACCAGCACGCGGTGCTGGGCGACGCGGCCGACCGCAGGCTGCGCGCCCGCGCGGGCCTGACCGGCGAGCCGGTCGGCGGCTGCTGCGGCCTCGCGGGCAACTTCGGCTTCGAACCGGGCCACGAGCGGGTCTCCGCCGCCTGCGCCGAGGACCGCCTGCTCCCCGCCCTGCGCGCCGCCGCCCCCCACACCCTGATCCTCGCGGACGGCTTCTCCTGCCGCACCCAGATCGCCCACACGGCCCCGGACCACCCGGCCCGGCACATGGCGGAGATCCTGGCGGAGGCGCTGGAGGAGCGGGGGCCGGGCACCGCCTAAGGGGCGGGGGACTCCGCTCCGTTCGCGATCTCCCGGGCCAGTGCCGCCAGTTGTGCGACCGCCGGGTGTTGGTCGGTCGTGCGCCAGGCCAGGAGGACGGGGACGGGTGGGGCGTCCGTGAGGGGGCGGTAGGCGACGCCGGGGTGGGGGTGGAGGGCGGCCGTCGAGGCGGCGGTCACGCCGATGCCCCGGGCGGCGGCGATGGCGCCGAGCCAGTCGTCGGTGTTGGCGACGGTCACGGTGGCGCGGGGCCGGGCGGCGGCGGGCCACAGGGCGAGGGTGGTGGTGCCGGAGACCGGGTTCAGGACCGCCGTCTCGGGGGCCAGGTCCGCGAGGGTCAGCGACGCGCGCGCGGCCAGCGGGCCGTCCGCCGGGACCGCCGCCACCCGCGCCTCGCTGAGCAGCTCCTCGGTCGCGAGCCCCGCCGCCTCCACCGGCCCGCGCAGCAGCGCCGCGTCGACCTCGCCGCGCAGCAGTCCGGCGGTGCGGTCGTCGATCCGGCGCAGTTCCAGCGGCGTCCCCGGGTGTTCGGCCTGCCAGCGGCGCAGCAGGGGGATCGTGTACGGGCCGAAGGCCGACCAGGCGTGGCCCAGGCGCAGCGGGCGGCGCCGCAGCGGCTCCGGGTCGACGGCCGCGTCGAAGGCGGCGACGGCGGCGACGGCCCGATCGTGGAAGGCGCGGCCCTCGGGGGTGAGGGCGAGGTGGTGGGTGCTGCGGTCGACGAGCCGGGCGCCGAGGTGGCGCTCCAGGGCCGCGAGGGTGCGGGAGACGGCCGGCTGGGTGAGGTGGAGGCGGGCCGCCGCGCGGGTGAGGGTGCCTTCCTCCGCGATGGCGAGGAAGCAGCGGAGGTGGCGGAGCTCGATGGTCGTCCGGCTCATGTCTTCGGAGCATAACCACAGATCAATCGGCATTTCACATGCCACGCGGAGGCTCTTAGCGTGAGGGTTGGAGCCTCGGGGGTCGGTCCATTACTCTGGACCGATTGGTTCAGAGTAATGGACTCTTGATCGTTTGTTGAGTTGCTGAGGAGTGCGCCGGTGGACAGCCCGGTCAAGGAGACAGCCGCCGTGCCCACGGCCACGCCCGTGCCCGTGGGGACCGCCGCGCCCGCCGCCCGCCCGTCCCGGGCCACCCGCCTCGGGCCCGTCGCGCTCGTCGTCGCCGGCGGGCTCTCCGTACAGTTCGGCTCCGCCGTCGCCGTGCTGCTCATGCCCCGGGCCGGCGCCCTCGGCGTCGTCACCCTGCGGCTCGTGCTCGCCGCCGCCGTCCTGCTGCTGGTCTGCCGCCCCAAGGTCCGCGGCTACAGCCGCGCCGACTGGGGCACCGTCGTCGCCTTCGGCACCGCCATGTCCGGCATGAACATCCTGTTCTACCTGGCCCTCGACCGGATCCCGCTCGGCGCCGCCGTCACCCTCGAAGTGCTCGGCCCGCTCGCCCTCTCCGTCATCGCCTCCCGCCGCCTGTCCAACCTGCTCTGGGCGGGCCTCGCCCTCGCCGGTGTCGTCCTGCTCAGCGGCGGCGGCTTCGACCGGCTCGACCCCGCCGGGGCGGGCTTCGCGCTCGCGGCGGGCGTCATGTGGGCCACGTACATCGTCTTCAGCGCCCGCACCGGCCGCCGCTTCCCGCAGGCCGACGGGCTCGCGCTGGCGATGGCGTTCGGCGCGGTGATCAGCCTGCCGTTCGGCATCGTCGAGGCCGGCGACCGGCTCCTCGTACCGTCCACCATCGGGCTCGGCCTCGCCGTCGCCCTGATGTCCTCGGTCCTCCCGTACACCCTCGAACTGCTCGCCCTGCGCCGCCTGCCCGCGCCGACCTTCGCCATCCTCATGAGCCTGGAACCGGCCATCGCCGCCACCGCCGGATTCCTCGTCCTGCACCAGGCCCTCGGCGTGACGGACGCGCTCGCCATCGCCCTCGTCATCGCGGCGAGCATGGGCGCGGTCCGCACCCAGGTGAAGCGGGCGGCCGGAACCACGGCCTGATCCCGATCGGGGACCGACAGGATCGGGCCGTCCCGATCCTGTCGATGTCTGGCCCGTGGGCGGTTTCCCGCCCGCGGGCCTTTTCGCAGGATGGGGGCATGGCTCTGGACATGCGCGAGATCTGCGAACGCTGCGAGACGACCCCCCTCACCCCCGGGGGCCCCGCCCGCATCTGCTCCCACGAATGCACCTTCTGCGTGCCGTGCGCGGACGCGATGCGGGACGTGTGCCCCAACTGCGGGGGCGAACTGGTCGCCCGGCCCCGCCGGGGCCCGGCCGCCGCCGCCGTCTGAGCACCGGGGCCGCCGTGGTCCGAGGCCCCGGCCCCCGAGGCCGCCGTGGTCCGAGGCCCCCCGGGTCCCCGGGGCCGCCGTGGTCCGAGGCCCCGGCCCCCCGAGGCCGCTACTCCGCCCGCAGCGCGTCCACCACGCCCATCCGCCGCACCCGCCGGGCCGGCAGCACCGAGGCCGCGATGCCCGTGAGGACCGTGGCCGCCAGGATGCCGAGGACCGTCAGGGCCGTGCCGCCCGACGAGGCGAGGAGCTGGAGCGGGGCGACCTTGTCGCTCATCACCGAGCGGGCCGCGAGCGAGCCGTAGACCAGGCCCAGGGCTGTGCCCGCGACGGCGCCGGACAGGGCGAGCAGCACCGACTCCAGGGTCAGCATCCGGCGGAGCTGGTCGCCCGTGAGGCCGATCGCGCGGAGCATCCCGAACTCGCGGGTGCGCTCCTCCACCGTCAGCATCAGGGTGGCCGCCACGCCCAGCGCGGCGATGCACATCGAGAAGCCGAGCAGCACCGTCACCACCAGCATCATCCGGTCCAGCATCGTGCGGACCATGACGGCGTCGGAGCCGGTGTCCGCGATCCGGATGCCGGGGTACGCGGCGAGCGCGCGGTCCACGGTGGCACGGGCCTCGTCGTGGCCGGTGCTCTCGCCCGGGTTCACCAGGACCGTCGACAGGCGGGCCGCGGCGCCGGGGGCGAGCCGGTCGAAGGTGGCGCCGTTCACGTACACGGTGGCCTCCGGGAAGAGCGAGACCGCCAGCATCGAGCCGCTCTCGCCGACGGCGGTCAGGCGGGTGGCGGGCGTGGCCGCACCGCCCTTCACCGTCAGGGTTCCCGGGCCGCCGAGGGACAGTGCCTGCCCGTCCTTCAGGCCGCCGGCCGCCGTGACGCCCTCCGCGTCGCGGCTCAGGCCGGCCGGGTCCGCCGTGGCGACGACGGTCCGCTTCCCGTCGACCGTCAGGGTGGCGGTACGGACCGGGGTGACCTTCAGGCCGGGCGCGGCGCGCAGGGCCGTGAGCGCGTCGGCCGGGATCCGGTCGTCGTCGGAGTCCAGCGCGAACACCGCGGGCGTCCGCCCGGCCAGCAGCTCCTCCAGGCCGCCCTTGGTGACGCCGATCGCGGTCACCGCCGACACCGCCACCGTCACGCCGACCAGCATCGCGGACGCGGCGGCGCCGGTGCGGGCCGCGTTGGCGCGCAGCTGCTGCACGGAGAGCCGGCCGACGGTGCCGAAGCGGCGGCGCAGGGCCAGCCCGATCAGGCCGACGACCGGCGGCAGCACGTACCGCGCGTACCGCAGCACCGCGAAGAAGGTGAGGATCGAGCCGAGGGTCACCGCGAGCAGCGCCATCGGCGAGCCGCCGAGGGCGCCGACCGCGAGGAGGCCCGCGCCGGAGACCAGCATGAGGACCGAGACGGCCTCGCGCACGGCGCGGCTGCCGGGCTCGGGCAGCGCCGCCGCGCCGCTGGCGGCGAGCGCGGCGACGGGCGGGACGGCGGAGGCGGCCTTCGCGGGCTTGCGGACCGCCCAGAAGGTGAGCAGCACGCCGAACAGCCCGCCGAGGACGAAGGTCCAGCGGCCCGGCATCAGGGTCAGTTCCACGGGGCCGAGGTCGGCGAGGCCGTTGAGGGCGAGGGTGCCGAGGGCGCAGGCGCCCGCGCCCGCCGCGAGCCCGGTGGCGGAGGCGAGCACGCCGAGCATCAGGCCCTGGCGGCGGATGATCTTGCGGAGCTGGTCGCGGTCGGTGCCCACGCAGCGCAGCAGGGCGAGCTGGCGGGCGCGCTGGGCGAGGACGACGGAGAAGGTGTTGGTGACGACCATCCGCGCCACGGCCATGGCGATGAGCACGAAGGAGAGCGCGGCGGCGAGCACCACCGCGTACATGCTCCGGCTGTTCTGCTTGGTCTCCTCGACCGCCCCGGCGTGGGTACGGGCGGTGATCTCGCCGCCGAGCGCCTTCTTGGCCGCCTTGGCGACGGCGAGCGGCTCGGCGCCGGGGCGCAGGCTCAGGTCCAGGTGGGTGGCGCGCAGCCCGGTGGCGTACGTCGCGGCCTGGGCGTACGGGACGCCGATCGCGGGCTGGGAGCCGAGCGCCTGGGAGGCGGAGGTGTCGAGGAGGCCGGTGAGGCGCGCCTCGGTGGTGCCGCCGGCGGCCCGGGTGACGCGGACGGTGCCGCCGACCGCCGCGCCGGCCCGGGACGCGCTGTCCCGGTCGAGGACGATCTCGCCGGGGCGTTCGGGCCAGCGGCCGGAGTCCAGGCGCTGCCAGCGCAGGGCGGGGTCGGCGGCGATGGAGGTGACCAGGGCCCGGTCGTCGAGCGGGCGGCCGGTGGGGGTGAGCACGTTGGCGTGGCCGACGAGCCGCTCGGCGACCCCGGCGACCTGCGGCAGCTGCGCCGCGCGGGCGGCGGTGCCGGCGGGCAGCGGGGCGCCGTCGCGGCCGGCGACCTGGACGGGCGCGGTGCCGACGTCGGCCGCCGCCGACTGCTCGTACGACTGGACGAGCGCGCCCGCGCCGCCGACGGACAGCACCAGGAAGGCGACGCCGACGGCGACGGCGGCGCCGGTGAGCACGAGCTGGCGCAGCTGGGCCCGGAAGTCCTTGACGGTGAAGCCCAGCAGCGAGGCGGGGCGGGAGGACCGGGAGGACCGGGAGGGGGACGGGGACGACGACATGCCTCCACGCTAGGAGCGGGGAAGGGTCGTTCTCGGCCCCGCGAGGCACGATTCGGGGTCATCCGGGAGTCGTCGGGGGAGGGGCGGGCGGGTACGTCCGGAGGATGACGCGGGGTCATCCGAAAATCATGCAAGCGTGCTTGATTGTTTCCTGGGGCGCTGCCATGCTCCTCGCGACGCACGTGTGCGGTCCGCCCGCGCACCGCCCGTGGGTCGTGTTCCCGCACCGCCCGTGGGTCGTGTCCACGCACCGCCCGTGAGTCTCGTTCCCGCACCGCCCGTGAGTCCCGTTCCCGCACCGCCCGTGACCGCAGATCCCCGAGGGGAGCGCTCCGTGTCCGATCCCGCCGCCGTGCTCGACGACCTGGCCGCCGAGAGCGAGGAGGCCGACTCCCTGGTCCGGGGGCTGAGCGCCGCGCGGTGGGCCGCGCCGACCCCCGCCGCCGGGTGGACGGTCGCCCACCAGATCGCGCACCTCGCCTGGACCGACCGGGCTGCGCTGCTCGCCGCCACCGACCCCGCCGCCTTCGCCGCCGAGGCGGCCGAGGCGCTCGCCGCGCCGGACACCTTCGTCGACGAGGGCGCCGAGAAGGGCGCGGCCCTGCCGCCCGCCGAACTCCTCGCCGGCTGGCGGGACGGCCGCGAACGGCTCCTCGCGGTGCTGCGCGCGGCCCCGCCCGGCGCGCGCTTCCCCTGGTACGGGCCCGCCATGAGCGCCGCGTCCCTGGCCACCGCCCGCCTGATGGAGACCTGGGCGCACGGCCAGGACGTCGCCGACGCGCTCGGGGTGGTCCGCACCCCCACCGCGCGGCTGCGGCACGTGGCCTGGATCGGGCTGCGGGCCCGGGACTACGCCTACCTGGTGCGGGGGCTGACGCCGCCCGCCGAGCCCTTCCGGCTCGAACTCACCGCCCCCGACGGGGAGCCGTGGACGTACGGCCCCGAGGGCACGGCCCAGGTGGTCAGGGGGCCCGCGCTCGACTTCTGCCTGCTGGTCACCCAGCGCGTGCACGTCGACGACACGGCCCTCGTTCCGCTCGGAGCGGAAGCAACCCGCTGGCTCGGCTTCGCCCAGGCGTTCGCGGGCCCGGCGGGCCCGGGGCGCCCGCCGAGGGGCGGCGCGGGGGAGGCCGATGCGCCGAAGGGCGGCGCGCGGGAGCGTGCGGAAGGAGGCGCCGCGTGAGCCCCGTCGGCCCCATCAGCCCCTCCGGCCGCACGGGCCGGGTCCTCCGGATCGGCAACGCCTCCGGCTTCTACGGCGACCGCTTCGACGCCGTCCGAGAGATGCTCACCGGCGGAGGCACGACCGGCGGAGGCATGACCGGCGGAGGCACGACCGGCGGGGGTGCCGGTGGAGGCACCGACGCCGTCACCGGCCCCGCCCCCGCCCCCGGCCTGGACGTCCTCACCGGGGACTACCTCGCCGAGCTGACCATGCTCATCCTCGGCCGCGACCTCCTCAAGGACCCCTCCACCGGCTACGCCAAGACCTTCCTGCGCCAGATGGAGGAGGGCCTCGGGCTCGCCCACGAGCGTGGCGTCCGGATCGTCGCCAACGCGGGCGGGCTCAACCCGGCCGGGCTCGCGGAGGCGCTGCGCGCGCTCGCGGGGCGGCTCGGGATCCCGGCCCGGATCGCCCACGTCGAGGGCGACCGGCTGCCCGCGCGGGACGGCGTCCTCGCCGCCAACGCCTACCTCGGCGGCGCCGGGATCGCCGCCTGCCTCGAAGCGGGCGCCGACATCGTCGTCACCGGCCGGGTCACCGACGCGGCCCTGGTCACCGGCCCCGCGCAATGGTTCTTCGGCTGGAAGCCAGGCGATCCAGGCAAGCTCGACGAGTCCGGGGAGCCGGGGCAGCCCGGACGGCCCGGACGCCCCGGCGAGTCCGGCGTCTACGACCGGCTCGCGGGCGCCGTCGTCGCCGGGCACGTCCTGGAGTGCGGCACCCAGGCCACCGGCGGCAACTACGCCTTCTTCGCCGCCCACGACCCGAACCTTCTGCGCCGCCCCGGCTTCCCGCTCGCCGAACTCCACGAGGACGGCAGCGCGGTGATCACCAAGCACCCCGGCACCGGCGGCCTCGTCGACGTCGGGACGGTCACCGCGCAGCTGCTGTACGAGACGGGCGGCGCGCGGTACGCGGGACCCGACGTCACCGCCCGGCTCGACACCGTGCGGCTCGCGCAGGAGGGCCCGGACCGGGTGCGGATCTCCGGGGTGCGGGGCGAGGCCCCGCCGCCCACGCTCAAGGCGGGCCTGTGCCGGCTCGGCGGTTTCCGCAACGAGGTCGTGTTCGTCCTGACCGGGCTCGACATCGAGGCGAAGGCCGCCCTGGTCCGCGCCCAGATCGACGACGCCCTCGCGGACCCGTCGGTCAAGGCCCGCCCCGGGGACGTCCGTTGGGAGCTGTCCCGCACCGACCGACCCGACGCGGACACCGAGGAGACGGCGAGCGCCCTGCTGCGGCTCGTGGTCCGCGACCCGGACCCGGAGGCCGTCGGCCGGGCCCTGTCGGGGGCGGCGATCGAGCTGGCGCTGGCGAGCTACCCCGGCTTCCACGTGACCGCCCCGCCCGGCAAGGGCGCCCCCTACGGAGTGTTCGAGACCGCGTACGTCCCCGCCGGGGAGGTCCCGCACACGGCGGTGCTGCCCGACGGGACCCGCGTCGCCGTGCCCGTACCGCCGGAAAGCCGGGAGCTCGAACCCGTACCGGAGCCGCCGCTGCCCGCGCCGCCGTCGCCGGGGCCCACCCGGCGCGGGCCGCTCGGGCTCGTCGCCGGGGCCCGCAGCGGCGACAAGGGCGGGGACGCCAACGTCGGGGTGTGGGTCCGGGACGACCGGGCCTGGCGCTGGCTCGCGCACACCCTCACCGTCGAGCTCTTCCGGGAATTGCTTCCGGAGACGAAGGAACTCGCGGTCGAGCGGCACGTCCTGCCCGGTCTCCGGGCTCTCAACTTCACCGTCACCGGGCTGCTCGGCGAAGGCGTCGCCGCCCAGGCCCGGTTCGACCCGCAGGCCAAGGGGCTCGGCGAATGGCTCCGCTCCCGGCACGTGGACCTACCGGAGGAACTGCTGTGACCGTCCTCGCCTCCGCCCTCGACACCGGCGGACCCGACTACGCGGCGCACCGCGCGGCCATGCTGGAGAAGCTGGCCGCGCTCGACGCCGAACACGCCAAGGCCCTCGCGGGCGGCGGCGAGAAGTACACCGAGCGGCACCGGCGGCGCGGCAAGCTGCTCGCCCGCGAGCGGATCGAGCTGCTGGTCGACCGGGACACCCCGTTCCTGGAGCTGTCCCCGCTCGCCGCCTGGGGCAGCGACTACCCGGTGGGCGGCTCGCTGGTCACCGGCATCGGGGTGGTCGAGGGGGTCGAGTGCCTGATCACCGCCAACGACCCGACCGTGCGCGGCGGCGCCTCCAACCCCTGGACGCTGAAGAAGGCGCTGCGGGCCAACGAGATCGCGTTCGCCAACCGGCTCCCGGTGATCTCCCTCGTCGAGTCCGGCGGCGCCGACCTGCCCTCGCAGAAGGAGATCTTCATCCCGGGCGGCGCGCTCTTCCGCGACCTCACCCGGCTGTCCGCCGCCGGCATCCCCACCATCGCGGTGGTCTTCGGCAACTCGACGGCGGGCGGCGCGTACGTCCCCGGCATGTCCGACCACACCGTGATGATCAAGGAGCGGTCGAAGGTCTTCCTCGGCGGGCCGCCGCTGGTCAGGATGGCGACGGGCGAGGTGAGCGACGACGAGTCGCTGGGCGGCGCCGAGATGCACGCCCGGGTCTCCGGGCTCGCCGACCACTACGCCGTCGACGAGCCGGACGCGCTGCGCCAGGCCCGCCGGATCGTCGCCCGCCTCAACCACCGCAAGGCGCTGCCGGATCCGCTGCCGGCGGCGCCCCCGAAGTACGACGAGGACGAGCTGCTCGGCATCGTCCCCGGCGACCTGAAGACGCCCTTCGACCCGCGCGAGGTGATCGCCCGGATCGTCGACGGCTCGGCGTTCGACGAGTTCAAGCCGCTGTACGGGCCGAGCCTGGTGACCGGCTGGGCCGCGCTGCACGGCTACCCGGTCGGCGTCCTCGCCAACGCGCGGGGCGTGCTGTTCAGCGCCGAGTCGCAGAAGGCGGCGCAGTTCATCCAGCTCGCCAACCAGCGCGACATCCCGCTCCTCTTCCTCCACAACACCACCGGTTACATGGTGGGCAGGGAGTACGAGCAGGGCGGCATCATCAAGCACGGCGCCATGATGATCAACGCGGTCGCCAACTCGAAGGTCCCGCACCTCTCCGTCCTCATGGGCGCCTCCTACGGGGCCGGGCACTACGGCATGTGCGGCCGGGCCTACGACCCGCGCTTCCTCTTCGCCTGGCCGAGCGCCAAGTCCGCCGTCATGGGCCCGCAGCAGCTCGCGGGCGTCCTCTCGCTCGTGGCGCGCGCCTCGGCGGAGGCGAAGGGGCGCCCGTACGACGAGGAGGGGGACGCCGGGATGCGCGCCTTCGTCGAGGCGCAGATCGAGGCGGAGTCGCTGCCCGTGTTCCTCTCCGGGCGGCTGTACGACGACGGGGTCATCGACCCGAGGGACACCCGCACCGTCCTCGGGCTCTGCCTGTCCGCCATCCACAACGCACCGGTCGAGGGCGCGCGCGGCGGCTTCGGCGTCTTCCGAATGTGAGGGCTCTCGTGATTTCCACCGTCCTTGTGGCGAACCGGGGCGAGATCGCCTGCCGGATCTTCCGCACCTGCCGCGAGCTGGGCATCGCGACCGTCGCCGTGTACTCCGACGCGGACGCCGGCGCCCTGCACGTACGGGAGGCGGACGCGGCCGTCCGGCTGCCGGGGGCGACACCGGCGGAGACGTATCTGCGCGCCGACCTGGTGGTGGCGGCGGCGCGGGCGGCGGGCGCGGACGCGATCCACCCCGGCTATGGATTCCTCTCGGAGAACAAGGAATTCGCGGAGGCGGTGACCGGCGCCGGGCTCACCTGGATCGGGCCGCCGCCCGCCGCGATCGAGGCGATGGCCTCCAAGACCCGCGCCAAGGAGCTCCTCGGCATCCCGCCGCTCGACCCCGGCGAGGTCACCGAGGCCGACCTGCCCGTCCTGGTGAAGGCCGCGGCGGGCGGCGGCGGGCGCGGGATGCGGATAGTCCGCGAACTGGACGAGCTGAAGGGCGAGTTGGCGGCGGCCTCGGCCGAGGCGCTGAGCGCCTTCGGGGACGGCGAGGTGTTCGTCGAGCCGTACGTCGAGGACGGCCGGCACGTCGAGGTGCAGGTCCTCGCCGACGCGCACGGCACGGTCTGGACGCTCGGCACCCGCGACTGCTCCCTCCAGCGCCGTCACCAGAAGGTCATCGAGGAGGCCCCGGCCCCCGGCCTCCCGCCGGAGCTGCTCGACTCCCTGTACGCGTCCGCCGCCTCCGCCGCCCGCTCCGTCGGCTACACGGGCGCGGGCACGGTCGAGTTCCTGGTCGCGGACGGGCGGGCGCACTTCCTGGAGATGAACACCCGCCTCCAGGTCGAGCACCCCGTCACCGAGGAGGTCCACGGCCTGGACCTGGTCGCCCTCCAGCTCGCGGTGGCCGAGGGCACCCCGCTGCCGCCCGAGCCGCCCGCGCCCCGGGGCCACGCCATCGAGGCCCGGCTGTACGCGGAGGACCCGGCGGCGGGCTGGCGCCCGCAGACGGGGGTGCTGCACACGCTGGAGTTCCCGGACGCGACGGAGGAGGCCCCCGGCGCCCGCCCCCGTACCCGCGTCCGCGTCGACACGGGCTACGCCTCCGGCGACACCGTGGGCGTGCACTACGACGCGATGCTCGCCAAGGTCGTCGTGCACGCGCCCACCCGCGCCGAGGCCGCCCGCAGGCTGGCCCACGTCCTGGAACGGGCCCGGATCCACGGCCCCGTCACCAACCGGGACCTGCTCGTCGCCTCCCTCCGGCACCCCGGCTTCACCGACCCGGAGCGCCTCGGCACCGGCTTCTACGAGCACCACCTGGACGCGGTCACCGAGCCGCCCGCCGGGGAGGAGCGGGCCGCCGTGGCCGCCGCGCTCGCGGCGGCGGCGCGGGGCGGGGGCCGCTTCGGCGGCGGCTGGCGCAACGTGCGCTCGCGGGACGAGACGCGGACGTACGAGGGCCGCGCCGCGCACGAGGTCCGCTACCGCCCGACCCGTACCGGCGGCCACGAGGTGACGGCCCCGCCCGGGATCCGCGCGGTGTCCGTCGCGCCGGACCGGGTGAGCCTCGAAGCGGACGGCGTGGTCAGCGCCTTCGAGGTCGCGGAACACGACGGCACGGTCTACGTCGGCCGCCACCGCCTGACCGCCGCCCCCCGCTTCCCCGCCCCGGACGAGCAGACCGCCCCCGGCTCGCTGCTCGCGCCGATGCCCGGCACCGTCGTGCGGGTCGCCGAGGGCCTGGCCGTGGGCGACCGGGTCGCGGCCGGGCAGCCCCTGCTCTGGCTGGAGGCCATGAAGATGGAGCACCGGGTCACCGCGCCCGCCTCCGGCACGCTCACCGCCCTGCACGCCGCCCCCGGCCGCCAGGTCGAGGTCGGCACCCTGCTCGCCGTCGTACAGCCGGACGACCGGCCGGACCAGCCGGTACCGGCCGAAGCCCAGGAATCCCAGGAAGTCCAGGAAGTCCAGAAAGCCCAGAAACCCCAGGAAGCCCAGGAGGACCAGACCGCATGAGCAGCATCATCGAGTCCCCGGAACACACCGCGCTCCGCGCCGCCGTCTCCGCCCTGGGGCACCGGCACGGCCCCGGCTTCGACCGGGCGAGCCTGTGGGCCGAGGCGGGCAAGCTCGGCTACCTGGGCGTCAACCTGCCCGAGGAGTACGGGGGCGGGGGCGGCGGCATGGCCGAGCTGTCCATCGTCCTGGAGGAGGCGGGCGCGGCCGGCGCGCCGCTCCTGATGATGGTGGTGTCGCCCGCGATCTGCGGCACGGTCATCGCCCGCTTCGGCACCGAGGAGCAGAAGCGGACCTGGCTCCCCGGCCTGGCGGACGGCAGCCGCACGATGGCCTTCGGGATCACCGAGCCGGACGCGGGCTCCAACTCGCACAGGATCACCACCACGGCCACCCGCACCGAGGAGGGCTGGGTCCTCAACGGCCGCAAGGTCTTCGTCTCGGGCGTGGACATCGCGGACGCCACCCTGATCGTGGGCCGCACGTCGGACGCCCGCACGGGCAGCCTGAAGGCGTGCCTGTTCATCGTCCCGCGCGACACCCCGGGCTTCGAGCGGCGTCACATAGAGATGGAACTGGCCGCCGACGAGAAGCAGTTCGAGCTGGTCCTGGACGAGGTGCACCTGCCGGCCGACGCGCTGGTCGGCGACGAGGACGCGGGCCTGCTCCAGCTCTTCGCCGGGCTCAACCCCGAGCGGATCATGACGGCGGCGTTCGCGATCGGCATGGGCCGCTACGCGCTGGCGCAGGCGGTGCGGTACGCCAAGGAGCGCCAGGTCTGGAAGGCCCCGATCGGCGCCCACCAGGCCATCGCGCACCCCCTGGCCCAGGCCCACATCGAGCTGGAACTGGCCCGCCTGATGATGCGCAAGGCCGCCGCGCTGTACGACGCGGGCGACGACATGGGCGCGGGCGAGGCGGCGAACATGGCCAAGTACGCCGCCGCCGAGGCGTGCGTACGCGCCGTCGACCAGGCCGTCCACACCCTGGGCGGCAACGGCCTGACCAAGGAGTTCGGCCTGGCCCGCCTGATCACCGCCGCCCGGGTGGCCCGGATCGCCCCGGTCAGCCGCGAGATGATCCTCAACTTCGTGTCCCACCAGTCCCTGGGCCTGCCGAAGTCGTACTGAGCGACGCCGTCCCGCCCGTCCTCGGCACCACCCATCCACCCACCATCAGGGGGCACGCACGCATGGTGTTTCACAGCGAGTACCCGGACGTCCCGGCCGTCTCCCTCCCCATCCACGACGCCGTCCTCGGCGGCGCCGCCGAGTTCGGCGACCTTCCGGCGCTGATCGACGGGGCGGCCGGGGCGGGGGAGCTGACGCTCACGTACGGGCAGCTCGACGCCTTCCATCGGCGGGTCGCCGCCGGGCTCGCCGAGGCGGGGGTGCGGGCGGGTGACGTGCTCGCGCTGCACAGCCCCAACACGGTGCTGTTCCCGGTCGCCTTCTACGCGGCCACCCGCGCGGGGGCCGCCGTGACCACCGTGCACCCGCTGGCCACGCCGGAGGAGTTCGCCAAGCAGCTGAGCGACTCCTCCGCGCGGTGGATCGTCACCGTGTCGCCGCTGCTGGCGACGGCCCGCGCGGCGGCCGAACTCGCGGGCGGGGTGCGGGAGATCTTCGTCTGCGACACCACCGAGGACTGCCGTTCGCTCCAGGAGTTCCTGGGCTCGGCCGCGCCCGAGCCGGTCCCGGACATCGACCCGGCGGCGGACCTCGCGGCCCTCCCGTACTCCTCCGGCACCACCGGCGTCCCCAAGGGCGTGATGCTCACGCACGCCTCGATCGCGACCAACCTGGCCCAGCTCGAACCGCTGATGCCGATGGGCCCGGGGGACCGGATTCTCGCCGTATTGCCCTTTTTTCACGTATATGGGCTCACGGCGCTCATGAACGCCCCCCTGCGGCGCGGCGCCGCCGTCGTCGTGCTGCCCCGCTTCGAGCTCGACGGCTTCCTCGCCGCCATCGAGAAGCACCGCATCAACGCGCTGTACGTGGCCCCGCCGATCGTCCTCGCGCTCGCCAAGCACCCGGCGGTGGCCTCGTACGACCTGTCCTCGCTGCGCTACATCGTCTGCTCCGCCGCCCCGCTCGACGCCGCCCTCGCCGAGGCGTGCTCGGCGCGGCTCGGGCTGCCGCCCGTCCGGCAGGCGTACGGGATGACGGAGATGTCCCCGGCCACCCACCTCGTGCCGCTCGCCGCCGGGAACCCTCCGCCCGGCACCGTCGGCAAGCTGCTGCCCTCCACCGAGATGCGGCTGGTCTCGCTCGACGACCCCGCGCGGGACGCCGGTCCGGGGGAGGAGGGCGAGATCGCCTTCCGGGGCCCGCAGGTGATGAAGGGCTACCTGGGCCGGCCCGAGGCCACCGCCGCCATGATCGACGAGGCCGGCTGGCTGCGCACCGGCGACATCGGGCGGGTCGACGAGGACGGCTGGCTGTACGTCGTCGACCGGGTCAAGGAGCTCATCAAGTACAAGGGCTTCCAGGTCGCCCCCGCCGAGCTGGAGGCGCTCCTCCTCACCCACGAGGGCATCGCCGACGCCGCCGTCATCGGGGTGCCCGGCGAGGACGGCGGGGAGATCCCGAAGGCGTTCGTGGTCCGCCAGCCGTCGGCCGCCGACCTCACCGGCGAGGAGGTGGCGGCGTTCGTGGCCGCGCGGGTCGCCCCGTACAAGAAGATCCGCCGAGTCGAGTTCATCGGGGCGGTCCCGAGGGCAGCGTCGGGGAAGATCCTGCGCCGAGAGCTGCGCGAGCAGAGAGAACCGAGGGACCGCACATGAGCCTGATCGACATCACCGCCGACCGGGGCGTCACCACCCTCGCCCTGGACTCCCCGGCCACCCGCAACGCGCTCTCGGCGCCCCTCGTGGCCGAGCTCGCCGAGGCGCTGGCCGCCTGCGGCAAGGACCCCGAGGTACGGGCGGTCGTGCTCACCCACACCGGCGCCACGTTCAGCGCGGGCGCCGACCTGAAGGCGCCGCCCGGGCCGTACGCCTTCGTCGACCTCCTGCGACAGATAGTCGAACTCCCCAAACCGGTCGTCGCCGTCGTCGACGGGCACGCCCGCGCGGGCGGACTCGGACTCCTCGGCGCCTGCGACATCGTGCTGGCCTCCGACACCTCGGACTTCGCGCTGACGGAGGTACGGATCGGGGTCGCGCCCGCCGTGATCTCGGTGACCCTGCTCCCCAAGCTGGACCAGCGGGCGGCGGCCCGCTACTACCTGACCGGCGAGCGCTTCGGCGCCGAGCAGGCCCGCGCCATGGGCCTCGT
The DNA here is from genome assembly GCF_040650575.1 of Streptomyces sp. NPDC048659. Taxonomy (NCBI): domain Bacteria; kingdom Bacillati; phylum Actinomycetota; class Actinomycetes; order Kitasatosporales; family Streptomycetaceae; genus Streptomyces; species Streptomyces sp. NPDC048659. The sequence goes on from NZ_JBEZHM010000002.1 coordinate 44,959, forward strand.
GACCGCCCCCGCCGCCGACCTGGACGCCGTACTGGACGGGCTGCGCGCCGCCTCGCCGCAGGGGCTGCGCGCCTCGAAGCGGCTGGTCACGGCTAGAGTCCTGGAAGCCTTCGAGCGGGACGCGGAGGAGCTGGTCCAGCTGTCCGCGTCGCTGTTCGCCTCGGCCGAGGCACGCGAAGGGATGACGGCCTTCCTCGAACGACGGGACCCAGCATGGCGGCTCTGACCGGCCCGAAGCAGGACCGGAGCCGCGCCACCCGGCAGCGGCTCCTGGAGGCCGCGGTGTCCTGCCTCGCCGAGCACGGCTGGGCGGGCTCCACCGTGGCGGTCGTCGCCGAACGGGCCGGCGTCTCGCGCGGCGCCGCGCAGCACCACTTCCCCACCCGCGAGGACCTGTTCACCGCCGCCGTCGAGTACGTCGCCGAGGAACGCTCCCAGGCCCTGCGCGAGCTGCCCGCCACCGGCCGCCAGGAGGCCGTCGCCGCCCTCGTCGACCTCTTCACCGGCCCCCTCTTCCGGGCCGCCCTCCACCTGTGGGTCGCCGCCTCCGACCAGGAGCCGCTGCGCGCCCGCGTCACCGAACTCGAAGCCCGCGTCGGCCGCGAGTCCCACCGCATGGCCGTCGAGCTCCTCGGCGCCGACGAGTCCCGCCCCGGGGTCCGCGAATCCGTCCAGGGCCTCCTCGACATGGCCCGCGGCCTCGGCCTCGCCACCCTCCTCACCGACGACCGCGCCCGCCGCGACCGGGTCGTCGCCCAGTGGGCCCGCATCCTGGACGAGACCCTCGGCTGACCGGCGGGTGACCGGCGGCCGACCCGCGCCTGGGCGAGCCGGGCCCCGCACCACCGCGCGCGAACCGGGCTCCGCCCGCCCCCGCCCCGTACCCCCCACACACCCGCGTGACGGCGGCCACAGCCACTCCCGCTCCGCGCCCCCCGCAGTACGCTGGTGCCATGCTTTCGCTCGTACGTCGTCGCCACGTGGACCTGCTCCGCGTCGCGAGCATGGGCTGTCCGGGTCGTCCCTGACCCCAGGCCCGACCCCCTCGCCCGGTCCGGGGCGGACGACGCGGCACGGCACGGCCCGCCGCGCGTCCGGCACCGGAGACGGGCGCCGTACACCCCCGCGGACGCACACCATGAGTTACACCTCGCAGCTCCCCATCGTCGACCTCTCCGCAGCGGACCGTGGCCCGCAGGCCCGCCGGCTGCTGCGCGCCCAGCTCCACTCCGCCGCCCATGACGTGGGTTTCTTCCAGCTCGTCGGGCACGGCGTGACCGAGGCCGAGACGCGGGCGCTGACCGGCGCCATGCGGGCCTTCTTCGCGCTGCCGGAGGCCGACCGGCTCGCCCTGGACACGACGAACTCGCCGCACTTCCGCGGCTACACCCGGATCGGCGACGAGCGCACCGGCGGCGCCCGCGACTGGCGCGACCAGCTCGACATCGGCGCCGAGCGGCCCGCGCACGTGCCGGGCCCGCAGGAGCCCCCGTACTGGTGGCTCCAGGGCCCCAACCAGTGGCCCGCCGCCCTCCCGGAGCTGCGGCTCGCCGCGCTGAACTGGATCGAGCGGCTCAGCGGCGTCGCCGAGCGGCTGCTGCGCGAGCTGCTGGCCTCCATCGGCGCCGCGCCCGACTTCTACGCCGACGCCTTCGGCCCGCGCGCCCACCCGCACCTGAAGCTGGTCCGCTACCCGGGCAGCAGCGGCGAGGGCGACGACCAGGGCGTGGGCGCGCACAAGGACTACGGCTTCCTGACGCTGCTGCTCCAGGACCAGGTGGGCGGGCTCCAGGTGGAGCGGGAGGACGGCGTCTTCCACGACGTGCCGCCGCTGCCGGGCGCGTTCGTGGTGAACCTGGGCGAGCTCCTGGAGGTGGCGACGGACGGCTACCTCGTCGCCACCCACCACCGCGTGGTCTCACCGCCCGGGGCGACGGAACGGTTCTCCGTCCCGTTCTTCTACAACCCGCGGCTCGACGCGCGGATCGCCCCGCTCGTCTTCCCGTACGCCGGGTCGGCGCCCGGGGTCACGGCCGACCCGGCGAACCCGCTGTTCGCCGAGTACGGCCGGAACGAGCTGAAGGGCAAGCTGCGCGCCCATCCGCTGGCGGCGGCCCGCCACCACGCGGACCTGCTCCTCGACCAGGGCCGGCAGGCCCAGCCCGCTCAGCCCGCGATGTCCTCGTAACCCTCGATCTCGCGCGGGTCGCGGACGCCGGGGCCGGTGTAGCGCGCGGACGGCCGGACGAGGCGCCCGGTGCGCTTCTGCTCCAGGATGTGCGCCGACCAGCCGGCCGTGCGGGCGCAGGTGAACATCGAGGTGAACATGTGCGCCGGCACCTCGGCGAAGTCCAGGACGATGGCCGCCCAGAACTCGACGTTGGTGGCGAGGACGCGGTCGGGGCGCCGGTTGTGCAGCTCCTCCAGGGCGGCCTTCTCCAGGGCCTCGGCGACCTCGAAGCGCGGCGCGGCGAGCTCCTTGGCGGTGCGGCGGAGCACGCGGGCGCGCGGGTCCTCGGCGCGGTAGACGCGGTGGCCGAAGCCCATCAGCCGCTCGCCGTTGTCGAGGGCCTGCTTGACGTACGCGGTGGCGTCGCCGGTGCGCTCGATCTCCTCGATCATGCCGAGCACGCGGGAGGGCGCGCCGCCGTGCAGCGGGCCGGACATGGCGCCGACGGCGCCCGAGAGGGCGGCGGCCACGTCGGCGCCGGTGGAGGCGATGACGCGGGCGGTGAAGGTGGAGGCGTTCATGCCGTGCTCGGCGGCGGAGGTCCAGTAGGCGTCGACGGCCTTGACGTGCTTGGGGTCGGGCTCGCCGCGCCAGCGGACCATGAAGCGCTCGACGACGGTCTCGGCCTTGTCGATCTCGCTCTGCGGGACCATCGGCAGCCCCTGGCCGCGGGCCGACTGGGCGACGTACGACAGGGCCATGACGGCGGCGCGGGCGAGGTCGTCGCGGGCCTGCTCGGCGGAGATGTCGAGGAGCGGTTTGAGGCCCCAGACCGGCGCGAGCATGGCGAGGGCGGACTGCACGTCGACGCGGATGTCGCCGGAGTGGACGGGGATCGGGAAGGGCTCGGCGGCCGGCAGGCCGGGGTTGAAGGCGCCGTCGACCAGGAGGCCCCAGACATTGCCGAAGGAGACGTGACCGACCAGGTCCTCGATGTCGACGCCGCGGTAGCGCAGCGAGCCGCCCTCCTTGTCGGGCTCGGCGATCTCCGTCTCGAACGCGACGACTCCTTCGAGCCCCGGTACGAAGTCAGACATGAGGCGGCTCCTCCATAGCGATGTGTGCGCCGCACCCGCTGTGCGGGCGGTGCGAGCGCTGCCTGATCGATGATCAATCATTCCGTCGGCCGGTTGGCGGGACGCAACAGTGATCCAGCGCATGAGTCTGTACGGTTCCGATGATGCGGGGAAGCGTGACATCCGGCACACTGCGCCGAATCGGCGATGAAGGATTAGCGACCCGTGGTGCCGGGCAGACTCGGGCGCTACGGCAGGATGGCCCCCGTGACCGACGCTCTCGATCCCGCCGACATGCGCGAGCAGTACCGCACCATGGAGCTGACCCTGGCGGACCTCGCACCCGAACCGGTCGAACAGTTCTCGCGCTGGTTCAAGGAGACCGCCGCGACCCCGGCGATCCACGAGCCGAACGCGATGGTCGTCTCCACCGCCACCCCCGACGGCCGCCCGTCCTCGCGCACGGTGCTGCTCAAGCACTACGACGCGGCGGGCTTCGTGTTCTTCACCAACTACGGCTCGCGCAAGGGCCGGGAGCTGGCGGCGAACCCGTACGTCTCGCTGCTCTTCCCCTGGCACCCGATGGCCCGGCAGGTCGTCGTGACCGGCCGCGCGGCGCGCGTCGGGCGGGACGAGACGGCGGCGTACTTCCGCACCCGCCCGTACGGCTCGCAGCTCGGCGCGTGGGCCAGCCCGCAGTCGTCGGTGATCGGCTCGCGGGCCGAACTGCTCACCCGGTACGAGGAGCTGGCCGCCCGCCACCCGGAGGGCGAGCAGGTGCCGGTGCCGCCGGAATGGGGCGGCTTCCGGGTGGTGCCGGAGACGGTGGAGTTCTGGCAGGGCCACGAGAACAGGCTGCACGACCGGCTGCGGTACGTGCGCGAGGCGGGGCCCGAGGGCATGGAAGGTGCGGACGGCGAGACCTGGCGGGTCGAGCGCCTGGCGCCCTGAACGGTCCGGGGCGTCCGCGCCTTCGCAGACGCAGACGACCCGTGGGCCTTGGTCCCGTCCGCTGCAGTTCGGACGGGAGCCGGCCGGACTGACCGGCGGCCCACGGGTCGGGTGACTGCGATGGTGTCGGCAGAGGGCCTGCCGAGGTGCACAAGAGTGCGACGGCAGGCGCTAGCCCGCAGTCACCTCACGAGTCCGAAAAGAAACCATTTTTTCGGATCACCTCCTTTCACGTGTGCCTTCACCATAGGAAGCTCCGCGCGCCCGCTCAACCTATTTTCCGCAACGGGCTGTGTCCTGGGTCACGTTTCCAGTTCAATGAGGCGGGGGGTGTCGGATGAGTGCTTCGACGGCGAGTGTTCCCGGGGCGGACCTGCTGGCCGCGCTGCTCGACGGCATGGACGCCGCGCTGTGCGCGCTGGACGCCGACGGGATGGTCACCCACTGGAACCGCGAGGCCGAACGGATCCTCGGCTGGTCGGCGGGGGAGGCGGTCGGCCGGCGCGGCTTCGACGGCTGGGCGGCCCGCAGCGCCGACGCCGAGGACACCCTGGCCCGCCTGATGCGGGCGATGACCGCGCCGGGCCGCCAGGTCCACGAGTTCGCGCTGCTGCGCAAGGACGGCGGGCGGGTCCTGGTCCGCACCCAGACGGCAGGCGTGCGCGGCCCCGACGGCGCACCGGCCGGGGTGTACTGCGCGTTCAGCGAGGTGCACGTCCAGGTCGACCTGGAGCGCTCCCTCGCGCTCAGCGAGGCCCTGTTCGGGGAGGCGCCCTGGGGCGTCGTCCTGGTCGACGTCGACCTGCGCCCGGCGGTCGTCAACGCCTATGCGGCCCGCGCGCTGGGCACCGCCCGCACCACGCCGCTGGGCCGCCCGCTGGGCGAGCTCGTGACCCGGGGCGCCGAGGAGCTGGAGGCCGCCGTCCAGCACGTGCTGGCCGCCGGGGCGCCGCCCGCGCCCGCCGACCTGTGGGTGACGCTCGACGGCCCGCGCGGGGAGCGCCGCCGCTGCTGGCGCTCCGGCTTCGTACGGCTCTCCTCCCCGCTCGCCGAGGAGCCGGAGCCGGTCCCGCTGGGGGTCGGCTGGCTCTTCCAGGACGTCACGGAGGCGCGGCTGGCCGAGCGGGAGGCGGACCGGCTCCGCTTCCGCTGGAACCAGCTGCACCGCGCGGGGGTGGCGGCGGCGGAGTGCGAGGACCCGGAGGACGCCGCCGCGGTCCTGCTGGACTTCGCCGTGGCGGGCTTCGCCGACCACGTCCTGGTCGACCGCGCCCTCCCGGACGGCCGCCTGGTCCGCGCCCTGGCGACCCCGTCGGGCGCCCCCGGCCCGGTGACCCGCACGGCCACCGGCGGCATCCCCCTCCCGTACCCGCCGACCCACCCGGCCCTCCGCTCCCTGACAGGCCCGGGCCCGACCCGCGCGAGCGCCACCACGGAGCGCCCGGGGGCCGCGGGGCCCCTGGGCGCGGCCCCGGCCCCCGACTGGTCCGCCGGGCTCCTATGGCCCCCCGGCATGGCCCACGCCCTGTGCGTCCCGCTCCGCGCCCGCGCGCGCACGCTGGGCGTCGCCACCTTCCTGCGCTCCCCGTCCCGCCCCGCCTTCGAGCGGGACGACGCGGTGTACGCGGAGACGGTGGCGGGCCGCGTCGCGGCGGCGCTGGACGGCGGCTGACGGCCCCGTCGCCCTTCCGGCGGGACTGTCGTTCGGCTGTGCGATCATCACCGCACATCCGAACCGCGGAACCGAACCGCGCGTCGGTTTGACACCGCTCCGGGGGGAACGGGAATGTCCCAACTTTCGTGTACGGAAGCCAGATCGGGGCCGTACACCACTCTGCTCACCACGCTCGTCACCGTGCTCGCCCTGCTGACCCCCGTCCTCCCGGCGGGAGCCGCGTGGGCGGCGGACGCCCCGGTCGGCGGGGACTGCGCGGTCGTGCCCGTGAACGCGTACGGCTCCGCGCCGACGGCCACGGAGCCGGCCGCGACCTGCAAGGAGTTCACCGCGCCGGCCACGGGCCCGTACGACGTCTTCGGCGTCACCCCGGCCGACTCGCGCGTCCGGCTCGCCGTGTACGACGCGGCGGGCACGCTCGTGTGCGCCGCGGCGGAGGGGTGCCTGCTGACGGCCGAGGGCACCTACCGCGTGGCCACCGGCGACCCGACGCTGATCCTCGACCGGTCCTCCGCGCAGGGCTGCGCCGAGGCTGGCCCCGGCAAGCTCACGGGCACGATCGAGGCGGGCGGCGGGATCGACTGCCTGACCCTGTCCCTGCCCGGGGGAGCCCGGATGGAGGCCCTCACCCCGCGCGAGTCCGGCGCCGTCGCGGAGGTCGTCGACGGCACGGGTACGCGCGTCTGCGCGGCGGGCGCCCTGGCCGCGACCACCTGCGAGCTGACCGGTCCCGCCCCGCACCGGGTGCTGGTCTCCACCGGTGCCACGCACGCGCCGGCCGGCCCGTACCGCCTGGCGGTCTACCGAACGGACACGCCCAACGACTGCCCGGTCGTCCCGCTCGGCGACTTCACGGAGTCGACCGCGAAGACGGCGGTGCGAGGCGGGGCGGACGACTTCGCGCACTGCTTCACGATCCCCGCCGACGACCGGACGAGGCGCGAGGCCATCGGTACCGAGGCGAGCGACGGCGAGTGGGTCCAGACGGGCCCTGGCCAGGGCTTTCCCACCCGGTACTCCTGGGCCGAGCACACGGTCCTGGACGCCCGGGGGACGCGGGTCTGCGACGCGGTCTGCGTGCTCGCGCCGGGCACGGCCTACACCGTGCTCGTCCGCACCGATCCGCTCGACGCCTTCAACGTCGTACGGCGTGACCTGACCGGCGCGGCCCCCGGCTGCGCGGTGCAGCCCGCGACGGCGGTGGGCGGCCCCTCGCAGGAGGGGAAGCAGGGCATCTCGGGCTCGCTCGGCTGCCGGCAGGTGACCACGCGGGACGCGGGCGACGTGCTGTACCTCAACCTCCGGGGCGACCACGGGGCGGGAGCCACGGTGGTCGACGAGGCCGGCCGGACCACGCGCTGCGCCGACGGCTGCAACGTCACCGGCTCGACCCGGTACGCGGTCCTCGTCTCCGCCCCGGTCCAGCGGCCGAGTGCCACGTACCGCTTCGACGCGCTGCGGATCGCGACCCCGGCCGGCCCGGCCCCCGAGTGCGCGCGGGTGCTGAACCTCCGCGACGGGTACCGTCCGCCCGCGGGGACCCTCGACGAGGAGCGCACGGCGGTCTGCGCCGTGCTGCCCACCGTGACCGGCGACGAGTTCTGGGCCAGGATCAGCGACCCCGAGGGGACGGCGGCCACGGCCGTTCCGTCGCTCTGGGACACCGGCCTGAACAACGCGTGCGGCAACACCGCGCGGGGCTACCGCTGCGCGATCGGCGCGGGGACCGCGCCCGGGGTGCCCTCCCCGGCGGTCCTGGTGCTCGGCCTGCCCGAGTCGACGTCCCAGGTGTCGTACACGGGCGAGGTCGTCTGCGACACGGAGCGGAACTCCCGGCGGGTCTGCGGCGGGGTGCCGGTGTCGGTCTCGTCCGTCTCCCCGGCGTCCGCCCCGCGCGGCTCGCTGGCGACCCTCACCGTGCACGGCACCTCCCTGAGCAAGAGGGACACGGTCGAGCTGACCAAGGACGGGAAGACGCTGCGGGCCACGCCGGCCGCGCTCTCCCCCGACGGCCGGTCCCTCACCGTGACGGTGGGCCTCAGCGTCGCCTCCCTCGGCGACTGGCAGGTGAAGGTCCACGCGAACGGGACGGTGGCCAAGCCCGGCACGTTCACGGTCACGCCGCCCACCTCCGGCCTCGGCAGCTTCGTACCGCTCGGCCCCACCCGGCTGATGGACACCCGCTACGGCACCGGTGACGTGCCACGGGCCAAGGTGGGCCCCGGCGGCACGGTCACCGTCCAGGTGACGAACCGCCACTGGGTCCCCTCCAAGGGGGTCAGCGCGGTCGTCCTCAACGTCACGGCGACCGGACCCACCGCCGCCGGTTTCGTCTCCGCGTACCCCCACGGCACGGCCCGCACCTCCGCCTCGAACCTGAACTTCAAGGCGGGCCAGACGATTTCGAACCTGGTGGTGGTGCCGGTGGCCGCCGGCGACGGCGCGGTGACCTTCTACAACAAGGCGGGCTCGGTCGACCTGGTCGCCGACATCGCCGGCTACTACGTCACGGACGGCTCGGGAGCCACGTACAAGCCCGTGACGCCCGCGCGGCTGATGGACACGCGTTCCGGCCTCGGCGTGCCGCAGGCGCGGCTCGGGGCGCGGGAGAGCGTCGCGCTCAAGGTGGCGGGCGCCGGCGGCCTTCCCGACACCGGGGTCACGGCCGTGGTGCTCAACGTGACGGCGGCGGCGCCGACCGCGGCCGGGTACGTCTCGGCCGGACCGGGGGACCACTACTCCGTCGGCACGTCGAACGTGAACTTCACCGCCGGGCAGACCATCCCGAACCTCGTGGTGGTGCCCGTCTCGGAAGCGGGTGAGGTGAGGTTCTACAACCACACCGGGACCGTGGACCTGATCGCCGACGTGGCGGGCTACTTCACCATGGACGCCACGGGCTCCGCCTACCGGCCGATCACCCCCACCCGGCTCATGGACACCCGTGCCGGGCTCGGTGTGCCCAAGGCGAGGGTCGGGGCCAAGTCGACGGTCACGCTCGACGTGGCGGGCGTGGGCGGGATCCCGGCCACCGGGGTCACGGCGGTCGTCATGAACGTGACGGCGGTCGCCCCCACCGCGGGGGGCTTCGTGTCGGTCTTCCCGGACGGGACGGTCCGCACCTCGGCGTCGAACCTGAACTTCACCGCCGGGACGACCATCCCCAACCTGGTCGTGGTGCCCGTGGTGAACGGCAAGGTGAGTTTCTACAACCACGCGGGGTCCGTGGACCTGCTGGCGGACGTGGCCGGGTACTACGTCTCGTAGGAGACGCGGGAGGCTCCGGAAGTCACAGGAGGGGGCGATGGCGAGTGTTCGCCATCGCCCCCTCCCGGGTTTACGGATCAGTGCCGGAAGAAGATCCGGTCCCCGTACTCCGTCATCACGCGCCCGTTCCACTCGTGCCCGCCGTCCACGTTGCCCGAGCGCAGCAGCGGCGGCTCGATGCCGCGGCGGACCAGGTCCTCGGCGGCGGCGGCCATGGTGGCCTGCATCAGGGCGCTGGTGACGACCGTGGAGGCGGGGGCGAAGGGGGCCTCGATGCCCTCGTGGGTGAGCTCCGCGTCGCCGACGGCGATCTTGGAGTCGAGCACGATGTCGCAGTGGTCCTTCAGGTACGACCCCGAGACGTGCCGCGAGCGGGTCTCCGTCGCGTACGCCACGGAGGTCACGCCGATCACGGTGAGGCCGAGGGCGCGCGCGTTCATCGCCATCTCGACCGGCAGCGCGTTGCGCCCGGACAGCGAGATGATGATCAGCACGTCGCCGGCCCGCGCGGGGGAGGAGTCCAGGACCGCGCCGGCCAGGCCGTCCACCCGCTCCAGGGCGGAGCCGAGGGTGGCGGGCATCACGTCGACGCCGACGACACCAGGGACGGCCAGCAGGTTCATCAGGGCGAGGCCGCCCGCGCGGTAGACCACGTCCTGCGCGGCCAGCGAGGAGTGGCCGGCGCCGAAGGCGAACAGCCGGTTGCCCGAGGCCACCGCCTCCGCGATGGCCGCCCCGGCCTCGGCGACGGCGTCCGCTTCCTCGTCCCGCACCTTCTGGAGCAGGCCGATCGCGGCGTCGAAGAACTGTCCGGCCAGCTTGCTCTCGCCCATGGCGGCGGCTCCTTCTCGTCGTGGTCGCCGATCACGGTGCGGTCTGGACCATTGCTCTGTCAATACCGCCTCACCCCGGGACGCCCCCGGTTGTCGGCGCGATGCGTCAGAATTGGGGCAGGGCCAGCGCACGACTCATCGAGGGGCACGTATGTCCGGACTGATCGACACCACGGAGATGTATCTCCGCACCATCCTTGAGCTCGAAGAGGAAGGTGTGGTGCCCATGCGTGCCCGGATCGCCGAGCGGCTGGACCAGAGCGGTCCGACCGTGAGCCAGACCGTGGCCCGGATGGAGCGCGACGGCCTGGTGGCCGTGGCCAGCGACCGCCACCTGGAGCTCACGGAGGAGGGCCGCCGCCTGGCCACCCGCGTGATGCGCAAGCACCGGCTCGCCGAGTGCCTGCTCGTCGACGTGATCGGCCTGGAGTGGGAGCAGGTCCACGCGGAGGCGTGCCGCTGGGAGCACGTGATGAGCGAGGCGGTGGAGCGCCGGGTCCTGGAGCTGCTGCGGCACCCGACGGAGTCGCCGTACGGCAACCCCATCCCGGGCCTGGAGGAGCTGGGCGAGAAGGCCGAGGCGGAGTCCTTCCTGGACGACTCGATGGTCTCGCTGGCCGACCTGGACGCGGGCGGCGAGGGCAAGACGGTGATCGTCCGCCGGATCGGCGAGCCCATCCAGACGGACGCCCAGCTCATGTACACCCTGCGCCGGGCCGGCGTGCAGCCGGGCTCGGTCGTCTCGGTGACGGAGTCCCCGGGCGGCGTCCTGGTGGGCAGCAGCGGCGAGGCGGCGGAGCTGGACTCGGAGGTGGCGGCGCACGTCTTCGTGGCGAAGCGCTGAGCCGAGAGGGGGCGGCACCGCCCCCTCACCCCCGGCTTCCTTCCCGCCTCCCCTCCCCAGGGGCCCGTTTTACGGCGGAATCGCCACGCCCCCGCCCCCGCGCGTGCCACGCTGGGGGCATGAGGGCCGGCCTTCATGAGCAGCGCGTCACCGCGACGAAGAGCCCCGGCGCCGTGCGGCGCCGGGGCCCGTCCTCCCCTGTGCCGACCCGGAGCCCCGAGCTCCCAGGGTCGTTCCCCACGGACCGTTTTCCCCGAGCGGTCCGCCTCCCGCTGAAGATCTCCCCTCGGCCGCGCCCGCCAATCCTTGAGCGTTGTCACTCGAACGAGGGGTGTTGAGCGGCAGCAGCGCATTTTCGAATACGGGTTCGATAGTCTGGCGCAGTTCCAAGGGAAAGAGGGGGTGCCGAGCAGCATGGTGCGACGACTCGACGTCACCGGGGCCGAGGGCGTACGCCTGGTGGCCTGGGACTTCACGGAGGGCACCGCCCCCGCGGCGGCCGACGGCTCCGGGGTCTTACTCCTCCACGGACTGATGGGCCACGCCGCCCACTGGACCCGCGCCGCCACCCGCCTCGGCCGCGGCCACCGCACCGTCGCCCTCGACCAGCGCGGCCACGGCGGCAGCGAGAAGCCCGCCGCGGGCCCCTTCACGCGCGAGGCGTACGTCGCCGACGCGGCGGCCGTCGTCGAGCGCCTCGGCCTCGGCCCCGTCACCCTCGTCGGGCACTCCATGGGCGCCCTCACCGCCTGGCAGCTCGCCGCCGAGCGCCCCGACCTCGTGCGCGCCCTCGTCATCTGCGACATGCGCGCCTCCGCCCTCGGCGCCGCCTCCCAGCGCGAGTGGCGGGACTGGTTCCGCCGCTGGCCCGTCCCCTTCGCCTCGCTGGACGCGGTCCGCGCCTGGTTCGGCGACACGGACCCCTGGGTCGAGCGCCCGCACCCGGCCCGAGGCGAGTTCTTCGCCGAGGTGATGGCCGAGCACCCCGACGGCTGGCGCCCGGTCTTCGACCCCGACCAGATGCTCACCTCCCGGGAGACCTGGGTCCACGACGCCCACTGGGAGTCCCTCGCCCAGGTCCGCTGCCCCACCCTCGTCGTCCGCGGCCTGGACGGCGAGCTGGGCCGCGCGGAGGCCCAGGAGATGGTCCGCGTCCTCCCGCGCGGGGCGTACGCGGAGATCCCCGACGCCGGGCACCTCCTGCACTACGAGCACGCCGACGCCTGGCGGGAGGCCGTGGAGCCTTTCCTGGAAGCCGTCCTGACATCCCGGCAGACCCCGGCACCGGGTCTATAAGATCACCGGCGGGGGCCGTCGGGCCGCCCGCGCGACCAGTGACGCCGGACCCGGAGGTCCCCATGCAGCTCGCTCGCCGTACGGTCCTGCTCGCGGCCGGTGCCGCCTCCGCGGCGCTCGCCGTCGCCGCCCCCGGCACGGCCGCCGCCGGGCCGCTGCCCCCGGCCGGCCCGCACACGGGCGACAACCCCGTCGTCCGGGAGAACGGGGCGGCGGGCTCCGACACCTGGACCGTCGGCAGCGGCGAGACCTGCGGCGTGGACCCGAGCCGCCCCGAGATCCAGGGGTACGCGCGCGCCGCCTCGGTCGAGCCCGGCCAGGAGCTCGCGCTGCGCGTCTCCGCGCGCGCGGGCGGCACCTGCGAGGTGGCGTTCTACCGGCTGGGCCACTACGGCGGCGACCGCGCCCGCCACCTGCGCACGGTGGCCGAGGTCCCCGCCGACGGGCGCGAGTGGCGGACCCGGATCCCCGCCGACTGGATATCCGGCCTCTTCCTGGCCGTCCTCACCACCTCCGAAGGGCGCCGCGCCTACACGCCGTTCGTGGTCCGCGAGCCCGCCCGCCGCTCCGACGTGCTGGCCGTCGTCCCGCTGAGCTACGCGGGCCGGCGCCCCTACCCGGGCCTCGGGATGCCCGGGACGCTGGGCACGGACACAAGCACCGCCCGCTGGCTGGAGGAGGCGGGGTACGACGTCACGTACGCGACCGAGGAGGACGTCCGCGCCCGCCGGGTCCGCCCGGCCCGCTACGGGGCGGTCGTGCACCCCTCGGCGACCGCGCTGCCCCGCCCGCTGGCCCTCGCCGAGCCGGGCCACACGGACGAGCGCACGCGGACCGAGGCCGCCGCCCTCCTCGACGGCCTCCTCCGCTAAGCCCGCGCCCGGCCCGCGCGCCCGGCCCGCGCGCCCGGCCCGCGCGCCCGGCCCGCGCGCCCGGCCCGTGCCGAGGGCGTCAGCAGACCCAGAAGCTGACGTCCGCGCCCACCCAGCCGATCAGGCTGCGCTCGTCCCAGATGGTCACCCTGCCGTCCGCGGCGACCTCGAAGCGCACGGCCATGGTGTCGCCGTTGACGGCGCCGCCGCCGACCACGCCGACCAGCCGCTGGGTGCGGTTCGGCCGCACCCGAGGCGGCAGCGTGAACAGCACCTCGCCCTGCGCCCAGGCGGTCCCGTCCCTCTTGTCCACCGAGAAGTGCAGGTGCACCCGGTCGCCGTCGATCCGGTACTGGGGCTTGTAGTTGTTGCTGTTCGGGGGGTAGGCGACGTTGTCGTACGAGATCTCCACCCACGGGTTCGTCCCGGGGTGCGGGAAGCGGGCCACGTTCAACTGGCGCACGCCGTCCGGCCGTCCGGCGATCCCGAAGGCCAGGGTGTCCTCGTACACGCAGATGCCCTCGGGCTCGCGGTAGGCGATGCCCGGGAAGGCGGTGACGGGCTGGGACTGGAGCACGGCCCCGGAGGCCCAGTCGACGCTGGTCACGAGGAAGTTGTCGATGTTCTGGTCCCCGTACAGGAAGTAGAGCCGGTCGCCCAGGCTCGTGAAGCCCTGGAGCGTCTTCCCGCTCGCCTCGAAGTTCGTCGACCGCACCCGCGAGAACATGCCGGTGGCGGCGAGCCCGAGGTCGTACGCGTCGATGCCGCCGACCGCCGACGGCGAGGGCACGTTGTTCGACTGCCAGCGGAAGACCAGGTGGTTGCGGGTCGGGTCGATGGCGGCCGAGACCCGGTACACGCCCGTGCGCGGGGTGCGCACGACGGACGGGTCGGAGGCGTCGGCGGTGCCGTTCTCCGCGTACGGGATGCGGGCGAGCGCCGTGGCCCAGCCGCCGTTCGGCATCGAACCGGCCCACAGATACGTCCCGGCGGCGGTCCGCTCGACACAGAGCCCGGTGCCGTGCCCGGACCGGCCTATGTGCATCCTGTCGACGAGGACGCCGTCGACGGTCAGCCGGGAGACCGTGACCCGGTCCATGTCCTCCGGCGTGCCGTCCGGCTGGCAGACGTACCAGAGCTGGTCGACGGTCTCCCAGAACACCGACTGCGCGACGCTGACCGACGAGGCCAGCGTGGCGCCGACCAGCAGCGGGGGCGTGACGGCGGAAGCGAGCTTGATCACGTGGCGTCTCCTCAAATGCGGCAGGAGAGGCCGAGCCTAGGGCCGGAAGGGCGTTCGAGTGGGGCGTACGTGATCACCGTCTCGCGCCGCCGCGGACCACCCCGGCGCCACCCGGCCCGGCCCCGCCCCAGGTCTAGGCCAACCCCCCAGGTCAGGGCCCCATAACCGGCCGCCGTGTCCCGGGAACCGGCCATACCCGCGCGGACTCCGTTGACGCCCTTCCCGCGCCCGCCCAGCATTACGTGTTCATGCCAGCAACGGAGATCGAGGTGTACACGTGTCGGGCATACGCCACAGACGCAGGCATTCCCTCGCGGCCGGCCTCGCCGCCGCCGTCGCCCTCTTCCTGGTCCCCACCACCGCGATCGCGACCGCCGCGACCGCCGCCACCCCCACTGCCGCCGCGGCGGCCGCCTCCGGCCCCGCCGCCGCGGTCGAACACGCCGTACCGCGCGCCGATTCCGCGCGGCTCACGGAGTACTGGACCCCCGAGCGGATGGCCCGCGCCGTCCCCGCCGAGCGCGTGGGCCGGGCCCCGCAGGGCGCCCCCGCCGTCCCGGCGCCCCCGCGCAAGCCCACCGGGCCCGCCGCGACCGGCTCCGACCCGGTGGCGGGCGGCGCGCCCGCGCCCGGCGGGATCGGGATCAAGGTCAGCGCGACCCAGGTCGTCGGCAAGGTCTTCTTCACCGGCTCGGACGGCAAGGACTACGTCTGCTCCGGGTCGGCGGTCAACAGCACCAACAAGAACATGGTGTTCACCGCCGGACACTGCGTCCACGGCGGCCCCGGCCAGTCCTGGAACTCCAACTGGCAGTTCGTGCCGTACTACGACCACGGCAACCGCCCCTACGGCACCTGGTCGGCCGAGACCCTGGTCGCCTTCAACGGCTGGACCCAGAGCGGCAACTTCGGCTACGACCTCGGCATCGTCATCACCGCGCCCAACTCCAGCGGCGAACTGGTCAACGCGGTCGGCGGACTCGGCCTCCAGTGGAACCAGTCCAAGGACCGGTACGTGACCTCCATGGGCTACCCGCAGGCCCCGCCCTTCGACGGCCAGTGGCAGTACTTCTGCGGCGCCACGAGCTCCCAGCGCAGCGCGTCCGTCGCCGACCAGATCAAGATCCCGTGCAACATGACCGGCGGATCCAGCGGCGGCCCCTGGATCTTCGGCAAGGACGACAACGTCTACTACAGCGGCTGGGTCAACGGCGTGAACAGCAACGTGGACAGCGCCACCGCCCCGACCCAGATGCGCTCGCCGTACTTCGCCACCTGGGTGGGTGACGCCTTCAACACGTACTCCTCGTACTGAGGACGCCTGAGGATGCCTGAGGGCGCCTGAGGACGCCTGAAGGCGCCCGAGAGCCCCGCCCCACGCGCCGCAGAGGCCGGACCCCGCCCGGGGCCCGGCCTCCTTCGCGTACGCGATCACCGGTGGTCTCAGAAAGCGAAGACCGACCGCTCGCCCGTCTTCTCCCGCAGCTCGCACGCGTTGCCGTAACGGGCCGTCCAGTTCACCCGCTTGCCCCGCCAGACCCCGGCGCCGGTGACCACGATCGGGTCCCACTCGCGGGTACAGGGCCGCTCCCCGGGTAAGCCGCCCGCGAGCCGCGACAGGTCGCCGCCGACCGTCACCAGCTCCGCGCACGCCTCCTTCGGGGCCGGGTGGGTGCCGCCGGGCGTGGGGGAGCAGACCAGGGTGACCGCGCGGTCCACGGTGGCCGTCGCGGCGCGCTCGCCCTTGCCGACGGTGAGCACGAGGGCCGAGGGCGGGTAGAGCCCGGCGGGCGCGGCCTCGGCTTCGGCGTCGCTGGTGATCGCGGTGGCGATGAGGGCGAGGCCGGTGGTGGTGGCGAGCGCGGTGGCGCCCAGGGTACGGAAGTAACGCACGGGGGTGTCCCTTCGCGTGTGAGGTGCGGATACGGACGGGAGTCTCGTCGACGCGGAGGGTGATCGCACGCTCGCTCACCGCTTTCCGGCCGTACGTGCGAACGGCGGCCTACCGACCGGTAGTTCGGGCAGCTCGGGGCGGGTGCGCGGCGGCGGGGAGGAGCGGCGGTCCGGGCGTGGCGCCCGGCCGTTCAACCGTGAAGGACGCCCTGGCCTGCGGGAACGCGGGAAATGTTCCGAGTTGGAGCATTCTCCCGCGCGGCCGATCGACCGGAACGTTCCGTTCAGAGCGGGGACACGGGCCGGGGCGCGGGCCCGGACGCGGCCGGGGATGTGAGCCGGGCCACACGGTGTCACAGGACGGGCCCGCCCGGTGTCCTGTGTCCGAACCGCCCACCACGGAGGAGCCACCATGAACGAGCACCCCGCCACCCCCGCCCCCACGACCGCCACCCCCCACGTCGTCGTCATCGGCGGCGGCTACGCCGGCGTCATGGCCGCCAACCGCCTCACCACCCGCGAGGACCTCACCGTCACGCTGGTCAACCCGCGCCCCTCCTTCGTCCACCGGGTCCGCCTGCACCAGCTCGTCGGCGGCACCGACCCGGCCGTCATCGCCTACGCGGACGTCCTGGCCGAGCGGGTCCGGCTGGTGGTCGACTCCGCGACCCGGATCGACGCGCCCGGCCGGGGGGTCGAGCTGGCGGGCGGCGGCACCCTCTCCTACGACTACCTGGTCTACGCGGCGGGCAGCGGCACCGCCGACCCGGAGGTCCCCGGGGCCGCCGCCCACGCGTACCCGATCGGCACGCTGGAGGACGCCGAGCGGCTGCGCCCGGCCCTCGACGCGGTCCCCGCCACCGCCCCGGTCCTCGTCGTCGGCGCCGGGCCGACCGGCATCGAGACGGCCGCCGAACTGGCCGAGGCGGGCCGCCCGGTGACCCTGGTCTGCGGCGGCGCCCTCGGCCCGTACCTGCACCGGCGCGGCCGGCGCTCGGTCGCCGGGCGGCTGGCCGCCCTCGGCGTCACCGTGGCCGACGGCCCCGGCGCCAAGGTCGCCGAGGTGCGCGCGGACGGCGTCACGCTCGCCGACGGGCGCGCGCTGCCGGGCGCGCTGACCGTCTGGACCGTCGGCTTCGGCGTGCCGGACCTGGCCGCGCGCAGCGGCCTCGCCACCGACGCGCTGGGCCGCCTGCTCACCGACGAGACGCTGACCAGCGTCGACGACGACCGGGTCATCGCGGCGGGAGACTCGGCGGCGCCCTCGGGGGTGCCGCTGCGGATGGGCTGCCAGTCCGCGATGCCGATGGGCGCGCGGGCCGCCGACACGGTCCTCAGCCGGCTCGCCGGGGAGCGGCCCGCCCCGCTCCACCAGCACTTCGCCGCCCAGTGCCTCAGCCTCGGCCGGGGCGCGGGCGTCTTCCAGTTCGCCAACCGGTCCGACGAGGCGGTGTGGTTCCACATCGGCGGCGCCCTGGGCGCGAAGCTCAAGGAGACGGTGTGCGCGTTCGTCCCCGAGCACCTGGCCAAGGAGGGCCGCAAGCCCGGCTCGTACCGTCTGCACACCGGCTCGGGCGGCCCCGCCCGCGCGAAGTCCCTCCGGGCCGCCGCCACGACGGCCCCGGCCCCCGCCCGCAAGGGCTAGCGCGCCATGGGACCCGCCGACCACGATGCGTTCATGAACGCCCAAGGGGACACACCGGCCGACCCGGCGACCGACACCTTCGTCGCGCACCGCAACCTCCTCTTCACCGTCGCGTACGAGATGCTCGGCTCGGCCGCCGACGCCGAGGACGTCCTCCAGGAGACCTGGCTCCGCTGGAGCAGGGTGGACCTGGACGGGGTCGAGGACCGGCGCGCCTACCTGGTCCGGATCACCACCCGGCAGGCCCTCAACCGGCTGCGGACCGTGAAGCGCCGCCGCGAGGCGTACGTCGGGCAGTGGCTGCCCGAACCGCTGCTCACCACCCCGGACGTGGCCGAGGACGTCGAGCTCGCGGAGAGCGTGTCGATGGCGCTGCTGCTGGTCCTGGAGACGCTCTCGCCCACCGAGCGGGCCGTGTTCGTGCTCCGCGAGGTCTTCGAGGTCGGGTACGACGAGATCGCCGCCGCCGTCGACAAGACCCCGGCCGCCGTCCGCCAGATCGCCCACCGCGCCCGCGCACACGTGGACGCCCGCCGCCCCCGCACCACGGTGAGCGCCCGCCAGGCCCGCGCGGTCCTGGAGTCCTTCCGCCAGGCGCTGGAGAGCCGGGACCCCCAGCGGCTGCTCGACGTGCTCGCCCCCGACGTCGTGGTCCTCAGCGACGGCGGCGGCATCCGCCAGGCCGCGGTGCGCCCGATCGTCGGCGCCGACAAGTTCACCCGCCTCTACCTCGGCGGCTCCGCCAAGGCGGGGGTCACGGTCACCTGCGAGCCCACCCTGCTCAACGGCAACCCGGCGCTCCTCGTCCGCACCGACGGCGAGATCGACGGCGTCATGGCGGTCCGCGTCGAGGACGACCGCGTCGGCGGCCTGTACTACGTCCGCAACCCGCACAAGCTGACCCGCGTGTCCGAGGCCACCCCGCTGACCCGCTGAAGCCCCGCCCCGGGGCACACGAAAGGGCCGGACCCCTCCACGAGGAGCCCGGCCCTTCCCGTACAAGCGGCGGAAGCGGCCTAGCCCTTGCTGACCGCCGCCAGGATCTCCGGCAGCCGCCCCGACACCCGGGGGGCCGCCAGCTTCAGCCCCGCCCAGGTGATCAGCCCGCCGTACAGCACGCCGACGGGCAGCAGCAGCCACATGAGACCGCCGTCGGTCTCGAAGTGGAGGAAGAGCATCAGGACGATCACCGGCGCGCACAGCACCGCCGCCGAGATCATGCCGCCGAAGATGGACATCCAGGCGAGCCCGCCCTGCCCCGGCGCCACGTTCTTGTACGCGCTGTCCTGCGGGATCGAGTACGGGAAGGTCGCCGAGGCCACCGAACCCGTCGCCATCATCGCGCCGAGCAGCGCGAAGGCCAGGCCCAGCGCCTGCGGCAGCTGGTGCCAGGCGTCCAGCATCCCGGCCGTCACGGCCGTCACCAGCGCCGTGTACGGCACGGTGATCACCAGCAGCGCCAGCGCGCGGGCCCGCAGCTCGGCGTAGGCGTCGGCCTTCGTCGCGATGGTCTGCGCGACCATCCAGAAGGCCGAGGTGTCCTGCCCGAACTGGTTGTACATCTGGATGCCGAGCATCCCCGAGGCGAAGCACGCGAAGTAGATCGTGCCGGTGCCCTGGAGGGCGTTGAAGACCGGGATGATCGCGCCGATGGCCAGCGAGGTCACCCACGCGGCCTTCGTCTTCGGGTCCCGCCAGATGTAGCGCAGGCTGCGCTCCATGACGGTGCCGGTGCGCCCGCCCGGCAGGATCCGGCCGAGCAGCCCGGAGGACGCCTTGTCCTTGGCGGCGGGCGCGGCGGCGCCGACGGTGGAGCCGTCCGGCTCGACCATCAGGCGCACCAGGCTCCGCTGCCACCAGTAGAGCAGCCCGGCCAGCGCGGCGGCGGTCAGCAGCAGCTTGGCCGCGGCCGGCAGGTAGGCGCCGCGCCCGGCGTCGTCGACGGCGGAGACGGCGGCGGCGGGCGGCAGCCAGCCCACGACCCGGGCGGCGGGCTCGACGGCGCTGAGCCCGCCGGCCTCGCTGAGCCGCTGCGCGCCGAAGTTGACGAGCTGCATCCCGACCGCGATGACGAGGCCGGAGAGCACGGCGAGGTCGCGGCCCTTGCGGGAGGTGAGGAGGCGTACGTTGGCCGCCGCCACCGACCGGGAGAGCGCCACGCACACCAGCACCACCAGCGGTACGGCGAGGACGGCGGCGACGGTCCCGGCGGCGCCGCGCGCGACCGCGAGGGCCGCGCCGACACCGACGACCAGGGTGAAGACGGGTCCGATGCCGACCAGCGAGGCCACCAGCAGGGCGCGGACCAGCGGGCGGGGCCGCAGCGGCAGCATGACGAGCCGCGAGGGGTCCAGGGTCTCGTCGCCGCTCGCGATGAACAGCGGCATGACCGTCCAGGCGAGCGTCAGGATCCCGGCGAGCAGCACGGTGACGGTCGCCGCGTCGTCGTGGCCGCGCAGCACCAGGAAGCCGATCAGCAGCCCGATGGCGAAGACGGCGGCGAAGACGACGGACAGGACGTAGGCGGCGGTCCGGCCGCCGGACTGCTTGAGCCCGTTCTTGAGCAGGGACAGCTTGAGCCGTACGAAGACGGAGGTCAGCGAGGGGACGGGCGCGGTGGCGGTGGTCATCGGCCCGAACCGCCCAGCCAGTCGAGGGACTCGCCGGACTCCCGCCCGTTGGCGCCGACCAGCTCCAGGAACGCGGCCTGGAGCGAGGGCGCGTCGCCGCGGACCTGCGCCAGCGGGCCCTGCGCGCGGATCTGGCCCGCGGCCATCACGGCGACCCAGTCGCACAGCGACTCCACGAGCTCCATGACGTGGCTGGAGAAGACGACGGTGGCGCCGGAGGAGGTGTAGCGCTCCAGGACGCCGCGGATGGTCTGCGCCGACACCGGGTCCACGCCCTCGAACGGCTCGTCCAGGAAGAGGACTTCCGGGTTGTGCAGCAGCGCGGCGGCCAGGCCGATCTTCTTCCGCATGCCGGTCGAGTAGTCGACGACCAGCTTGTGCTGGGACCCGGCGAGGTCGAGGACCTCCAGGAGCTGGGTGGCGCGCTTGTCGACCTCGGCGCCGGGCAGCCCCCGCAGCCGCCCGCTGTACGCGAGGAGTTCGCGCCCGGAGAGGCGCTCGAAGAGCCGCAGGCCCTCGGGCAGGATGCCGATCCGGGCCTTGACCTGGGCGACCGACTCGGGGTCGGCCCAGACGTCGTGGCCGGCGACCTGGATGCGTCCGTGGTCGGGGCGGAGCAGGCCGGTGATCATCGAGAGCGTGGTGGTCTTGCCGGCGCCGTTGGGGCCGACGAGGCCGATGAACTTGCCCGCGGGCAGGACGAGATCGATCCCGTTCACCGCGATCTGCTGGCCGAAACGCTTCCACAGCCCCTCGACCCGGACGGCGGGCGCCGCACCCGTCCCCTGTGCCTCGCCCGCCGCTTCGAACACTCCGTCAAATGCCTGGTCAGGCATCATGCTGCGTCAACCCTTCGGTGGTCCCCGTCTGACGGGAACCACCTTACGGCCGCACTTGATCCGGCCATATGGTCCTAAGGCCCGAAGGTCGAAGGGCCTGAGGGGCCGGGCCGGAGGTCAGCCGGCGCGCCCCCGGGCGTCCGCCGCCTCCCGGCCGCAGGCGTAGGCGAGGGCGCTGATCAGCTCCTCCGCGTCGGGCAGCCAGCGGTTCGCGGCGGTGGGCTTGCGGGCCCACTGGACGGCGCCGAAGCCGCCGACCCGGGTGGGCGGCGCGGCGACGAAGTGGCCCTCGCCGCGCGTCGCGAGGTCGATGGCGGAGGGGACCCAGCCCATCTTGCGCACCAGGTCGGGCACCTTGGCGGCGGCGCCGGGCAGCACGAAGAAGAACATCCGGCGGTCGGGGGTGCAGGTCACCGGGCCGAGCGTCAGCTCCATGCGCTCCATGCGGGCCAGCGCGAGGAAGCCGGCCGAGTCGGAGACCTCCAGGGCGTCGAAGGTGCGCCCGGTGGGCAGCAGGATCGACGCCTTGGGCTGCTTCGACCACATCCGGCGGGCGCCGACGGCGCTGCCCGTGGCCTGGGTCGACCAGTCGGGCCGCGCGGGGTGCGCGCCGGGCGAGGCGCACGCGTCCGCGCCGCACGAGCAGCGCTCCCTGCCCTCGACCGCCTCCAGCCAGGTCCCGGGGAACACGTCCCAGTGGCGCTCTTCCGCGTACCGCACGGCGTTGTCCAGCAGCAGCTCGCCCCGCTGCTTGGGGATCTGTGCGGCGTCCGTGACTCCCATGGTCTCTTCCACGTCGAACTCAACTCCCGCCGCCACCTGGGGTTACGGGCGGGGGCCGGAGCGGTCTGGAGCATCGATCCTGCATGTGGGGCGCACGGTTGCACGGGCGGGGGCGCGCGCGGGGCGGGGGAGCGGTGGGCGGGTAGGGACGGAACGGGAGGGCGCCGGTGCGGCGCGCGCCCCGGAGGCGCTCGCGACCGACGTGTCCGGTTTCGCGTGTTCACATCGGCATTGACCGGATATCTGCCGGGCATTGATCAGTCCTGTCGTTGATCACCGCACGGCCTCAGGGGGTTAGTCATCATGGCAGCCAGGCCACTCGTCGCCCGCCAGCCCAACGAACGGCTGCAGGCGCTCATCCAGGAGGCCGCGTGCTCCAACGCCGGCCTCGCCCGCAGGGTCAACATGGTCGGCGCGGAGCGCGGACTCGACCTGCGGTACGACAAGACCTCGGTGGCGCGGTGGCTGCGCGGGCAGCAGCCGCGCGGCCGGGCGCCCGGAGTGATCGCGGAGGCGCTCGGCCGCAAACTCGGCCGCACGGTCACGATCGACGAGGTGGGCATGGCCAACGGCCGCAACCTCGCCTCCGGTGTGGGCCTCCAGTTCGCGCCGACCGTGCTCGGCGCCATCGAGCAGGTCTGCGAGCTGTGGCGCAGCGACGTGGGCCGCCGGGACTTCCTGTCCGGCTCCGCCGTCGCCGCCTCCGCGCTCGTCGAGCCCAGCCGCGACTGGCTGATCACCGGCGCCGACCCGCAGGTGGCCCGGGCCGCCGGGGCGCGCGTGGGGCCCTCGGACGTGGCGGCGGTACGGGCCATGACGGCGGCGCTCGTCGACCTCGACCGGCGCTTCGGCAGCGGGCACGTGCGCCCGGTGGTCGTCCACTACCTCAACAGCGTGGTGTCGGGGATGCTCTCCGGCTCGTACCGGGAGGCGGTCGGCCGGGAGCTGTTCGCGGCGGTCGCCCGACTGACCGAGCTCGCCGGGTACATGGCGGTGGACACCGGCCAGCCGGGGCTCGCCCAGCGCTACTACATCCAGGCGCTGCGCCTCGCGCAGGCGGCCGGGGACCGGGCGTACGGCGGCTATGTGCTGGCCGCGTCGATGAGCCACCTGGCGGCCCAGCTCGGCAACCCGCGCGAGATCGCGCAGCTGGCGCGGGCGGCGCAGGAGGGCGCGCGGGGCCGGGTCACGCCGCGCGCGCAGGCGATGTTCCTGGCGGCGGAGGCCCGGGGCCACGCGCTGCTCGGCGACGTGTCGTCCTTCGAGCCGGTGGCCGGGCGCGCGATGGAGGCGCTGGCGCAGGCCGACCCGGAGAAGGGCGACGACCCGGACTGGATCGCCCACTTCGACGGCGCCTATCTGGCGGACGAGCTGGCGCACGGGCACCGGGACCTGGGCCAGGCGCGGGCGGCGGCGCGGGCGGCCCGGGATTCGCTGGCCGGGCACCCGGAGACCCGGGCCAGGCGGCGCGCGATCGGCCTGGCGCTGCTCGCCTCGGCGCAGGTGCAGCAGCGCGAGGTGGAGCAGGCGTGCCAGACGGGCACCCGGGCGCTGGAGCTGCTCACCACGCTGCGCTCCACGCGCGGCATGGAGTACCTGGAGGACCTGCGGGACCGTCTGGAGCCGTACGCGGGGGAGGCGGTGGTGCGGGAGTTCGGGGCGAGGCTGGAGCTGCAGGCGGCGTAGCCGGGGCCCGGGGCGGCCCGGGGCGGGCCCCGGACGGCCCCGGTCGGCGCGGCGCGTCCTGCGTCACACCTCTGTCACACGTGTGTGCGGGGCCGGGGGCGCACCCGGTAGCGTGGGCCGACGCTTCCGTAGGTACGCAGGTCCATCAGCAGGCAGCAGTAGGAGTCCCGGTGACGCACAGCGGACAGGGGCCGGAGCAGCAGTATCCGGCCGCTCAGCCCCTCCCCCCCGAGGTGCCCCCCGGCGGGTTCCCCGACGCCCAGGCGACGCAGTACCTGCCGCCGGTCCCGGCGCAGCCGCCGGGGGCCCCGCAGCCCCAGCCCGGTTACGGCTATCCGGCGGCGCCCCCGCCGCCGCAGCCGGGCTACGGCTACCCGCCGCCGCAGCAGTACGCCGAGCCCCAGCCGGGGTACGGCTATCCGCCGCCGTACCAGCAGGCCCCGCCGCCGCAGCCGGGGTACGGCTACCCGCAGCAGCCCCCGGCCGCCGACGCGCAGGCCACGCAGTTCCTGCCGCCGGTGCCGCCGGCGGCCTCGGACGCGCAGGCGACGCAGCTGATCCCGCCGGTCGCCCCGGGCCCCGTCGCCCCGGGCCCGGACCTCGCGGCGACCCAGTACATCGCGCCCGTACCGTCCCAGCAGGCGCCGCCGGCCGCGCCGGTCCCGCCGATGCCGCAGGCCGCCGCCGAGCGCCCGCCGCTGGCCGACTTCGAGAACCTGTTCCGCAGCGAGGACCCGCAGCGGACGCCGCCGCCCGCGCAGCCGGTGGTGCAGCACCAGCAGCCCTCGGTGCAGCTGCACGCGCAGCAGCACCAGCACCAGCCGCCGCAGCCCCCGCAGCAGTACGGCGGCTTCCAGGAGGCGTACTACGACGGGGGCGACGGGCGCGACGAGCCCGAGCCGCGCCGCAAGTCGCCCCTCGCGCTGATCGCCGCCGTCGTCGCGGGCTGCGCGGTCGTCGGGCTCGGCGCCGGGATGCTGTTCAGCGGCGGCGACGAGAAGACCAAGGACGACGCCAAGGGCAGCCAGAACGTGGCCGCCGGGTCCTCCGCCCCGGCCTCCGGCGGGGACGCGAAGGAGCAGGCCGCCGACCCGGCCGAGGCGCAGGCGAAGGAGCTGGACAAGCTGCTCGCCGACAGCAACAGCAGCCGCGACGCGGTGATCCGCTCGGTCGAGGCCATCAAGACCTGCTCCAACCTGGACCAGGCCGCCTCCGACCTGCGCGGCGCCGCCGAGCAGCGGCGCGGGCTGGTCACCCGGCTGGAGAAGCTGTCCGTGGACAAGATCCCGGACAGTGGGGCGCTGACCGCCGCCCTCACCAAGGCGTGGCGGGCCTCGGCCTCGGCCGACGACCACTACGCGGCCTGGGCGGACCAGGCGAAGAGCAAGAAGGTCTGCAAGGGCGACCGGGCCCGCTCGACCCCCGAGCTGGCCGAGGCCAACAAGGCGAGCGGCGAGGCCAGCGCGGCCAAGCGCGAGGCGGCCGGGCTGTGGAACCCGACCGCCGAGAAGTACGGCCTGAGCAAGCGGGCCCAGACCCAGCTGTAGGAGGCGCTACGGCGCGGCCAGCACGGTCGCGCCGACGTCGACGAAGCCGGGCTTCTGCGCCACCAGCCGCCCCTGGCGGACCACCTGGAACGTCACGTCGTGGTTGACGATCCGGGGGAAGCCGGGGGCGCCGAGCAGGTCGTCGTACCGCCAGCGCAGCGGCGGGGTCAGCCCGCCGGTGTCGACCCGCACGCCGTTGTCGAGGGCGTGCGAGAGCTGGACGGCGCTGATCCGGTCGCTGTCGAGGGACTCGACGAGCTGCCTGAGCACGGTGTACGCGATCCAGGTGGTCTGCACGCCCGCGTCGGTGGGGTCGACCCGGTTGTCGACGAAGGCGTGCTCCTGGATCACCTTGCGCATCGGCGCCCAGCTCTTGTCGGCGGCCTCCGGGTACCAGCCGGTGACGTAGGCGCCCTCGAAGGGGCTGCGGGCGCCGCCGGTGCGGTCGATGAGGGGCTGGCCGACGCTGCCGAGCACGGACGAGATCCGCACGTCCCCGCCGCTCTTGTCGTCCCCCTCCTCCTGCGGGAGGCGCCGGAACGAGTCGAAGAAGGTCTGGGTGCGCTCGCCGAGGACGGCGGTGACGCAGCCGCCCTCGCCCCCGGCGCGGGTGCGGGCCCGGTCGGCCTGCGCGGTGTACTCGGCGGCGTCCTCGACCGCCGGGATGTCGACGGCCTGGTGGCCGCTGGCCTTGCGCAGGCCGGAGTTGAGCAGGTCGGGCAGCTTGTCGCCCGCGATGGTGTCGGGGCGGACCAGCGAGACCTTGCGGCAGCCGGCCGCGAGCTGCATCCCGTGCCCGGCGATGAGCGACGCCTGGCCGCCGTTGACGGGGTACGAGAGCGGGGAGGTGAACTCGTCCTCCGCGATGCCGTAGCCGCCGATGTACGGGATGCCTGCGGCCTCCAGCGGGGCCATGAAGGCGCGCCCGTTCTGGCTGTACGAGCCGACGACGGCGACGGCGCCCTCGCGGACGGCCCGCCGGGCGCAGGCGGCGGCGCCGGCCGGGGTGTTCTGCTCGTTGCAGGTCAGGACGCGCAGCTCGTGCCCGTCGAGGCCGCCCTGGCTGTTGGCCCAGCGGGCGTAGGTCTGGGCCATGGCGGGCATGCCGGGCATGTTGGTGGCGCGGGTCTGGTCGGGCGCCCAGGTCATGACGGTGACGGGCTCCCTGGAGCCCCCCGTGGCCCCAGGGAGTACGCCGCAGCCGGTGAGCAGCGACGCACCCGCCGCCGCTGTCGTGACGTACGCGAGGAGTGAGGTGAGTCGCCTGCCGGTCATGCTCACGCACACTTCCGCCCCCTGGGTAACGCGGGAGTGAGCGCGTTTCAACGGTGGGTGACGAGAAGGTGAATTACGGGGGCCGCCGAACCCTGGAGGGGGCCTGTCGGTGCGGGAACGTACGATCGAAAGATGTCCGGTACCACCTCCCCTTCGGTGAACTCTTCCCGTCGCGGCCGTCGCTCCTCCACCATGGGCGACATGCCTCTCAACGACATGCCGTGGTGGCGCTGGCGCGCGAACGTGCGCTCGGCGCTGCACATGCTCTCGGACCCGGGGTTCCACGAGACGACCTGGCTGGCCGGCCAGGAGGGATACGGGGACGTCACCGACGCCGTCTACCGCCTGGTCGAGGACACCTGGCTGGACAACTGGACGGCCGAGAAGTACGTGGGGACGATCTTCCGCGACTCCGCCGAGGCCGCGCTCGTGGACGTCGCCGTGCTGCGGGTCCTGCGGATCATGCACCAGGTCGGGCCGGACGCCCGGGTCTCCGCGTATCTGGAGCACCACGGCTGGCCGGAGGCGGTCCGGGCCGCCCGCGAGGCACACGTAAGGATGGCGACGGCGGACGGCGAGGACCCCGAGACACCCCCGCGTTCCCTGGAGATCCTGCGCATCATGACCCGTTCCGCCTGACGGACGGCGGCACGGGCGGGCCGGTCCGGTGTGGCAGGCTGGGCCAATGACCGACCAGTACGTCCTCACCCTCTCCTGCCCCGACAAGCAGGGCATCGTGCACGCCGTGTCGAGCTATCTCTTCATCACGGGATGCAACATCGAGGACAGCCAGCAGTACGGGGACCGGGACAGCGGTCTCTTCTTCATGCGGGTCCACTTCTCGGCGGAGGCGCCGGTCACGGTGGAGAAGCTGCGGGCCAGCTTCGCCGCGGTGGGCGACTCGTTCACGATGGACTGGCAGATCAACCGGGCCGACGAGCGGATGCGCGTCGTGCTGATGGTGTCGAAGTTCGGCCACTGCCTCAACGACCTGCTGTTCCGCTCGCGGATCGGGGCGCTGCCCGTCGAGATCGTGGCGGTCGTCTCCAACCACACCGACTTCGCGGAGCTCGTCGGCTCCTACGGCATCCCGTTCCGGCACATCCCGGTCACCAAGGACACCAAGGCTGCGGCCGAGGCCGAGCTCCTCGCGCTGGTCGACGAGGAGAACGTCGAGCTGGTCGTCCTCGCCCGCTACATGCAGGTGCTCTCCGACGACCTGTGCAAGCGGCTCTCCGGGCGGATCATCAACATCCACCACTCCTTCCTGCCGAGCTTCAAGGGCGCCAAGCCCTACCACCAGGCGCACGCGCGCGGCGTGAAGCTCATCGGCGCCACCGCCCACTACGTGACGGCCGACCTCGACGAGGGCCCGATCATCGAGCAGGAGGTCGAGCGGGTCGGCCACGAGGTGACCCCCGACCAGCTCGTCGCCGTGGGCCGGGACGTCGAGTGCCAGGCGCTGGCGCGCGCGGTCAAGTGGCACGCGGAGCGCCGCATCCTGCTCAACGGGCGCCGCACGGTCGTCTTCGCGTAGGCCCGGCCCGGCGGCTACATCCGGCTCAGCGACGCCGCCGCGCACAGCACGTCGTGGATCGCCTCGCGGTCCCCGTCCTGCCCCGCGGCGGCCTCCTCCGGCGAGATGTGGCCCGCGATCAGCTGCCCGAACTCGGCGCCGTCCATCGCGACCTGCGCCACCGTGCGCTCGCGGGAGCCGAGCGCGGCGGGCGAGTCCAGCGCGATGTACCAGTGCCCGCCGCCCGCGCCCTCGATCTCCAGGTGCAGCGAGCGGCCCGGCGAACCGGCCGCGACCAGCTCGCGGGCCGGGGCCGCGAGACCCGAGCGCCGCCGCACGGCGAGGGCGCCCGGGAGCTGCCGCGCCGCCAGGTCGATCATCCCGTGCAGGTGCGCCCCGCTGGGCGGCTCGTACGGATAGGCCACCGCCTGCGCGATGTCCCCCGCGTGCACCCAGCACTCGAAGGCCCGCTCCAGGAGCGAGTCCCGCAGCGGCAGCGCGAACTCCCCGTACGTCACCGTCAGCTCCCCGACCCCGCGGCCCGCGAAGGCGGCCGTGCGGATCAGGGTGTGGCTCTGCTCCCGCCACGGCTCGCGGATCGCGCGCGTCGGCGGCCGGGACGAGCCCGACCAGTACGCCTCCGTCCGCTCGGTCGGCGACAGCTCGCCGATGCCCGCGCCCAGCGGGTCGTCGAGGCCGAGCGACGCCGCCACCAGGCCGTCCACCGCGAGGAGATGGCCGATCACCCCGGCCACGGTCGTCTTCCGGTTCACCCGGCGCTCGTCCTCGTACCACTTCAGCCGCACCGGGGCGTGCCACTCCGGCTCGCCGATGTCCCGCAGCAGCGCGTCCAGCCGCGCGGTCTCGGCGTCGTACGGGGTGGCCCAGGCGGGCACCGGGATACGGGCCGGGCGCCGGCCCAGACAGTTCTCCAGCACCCGCGAGCGCAGCAGCGGATCCAGGTCCAGCTCGCGCTCGGCGTGCAGCAGCCCGACCGCGTCCCGCAGCCGCAGCGCCTCCTCGGCGCAGGGCGCGCACTCGGTCAGATGGTCCTCGACCGCCTGCGTCTCCTCCGCCGAGCACGCGGACAGCGCCCAGGCGCCGAGCAGCGACTTGAGCACCCGGTGCGGCAGCGGTTCGGGCGGCGCCGCGGGCTCCGGGGCCGGGGCGGGGTCCGGGGGCGACAGCTCCGCGTGGTCGTCGGCGGCCCACCGCGGGCCCGGTATCCGCGGGGCGCGGGCGGTCTCCTCGGGGTCGCCGTTCGCCCCGGTCACAGCGGGCGTCCGTAGGAGCCGGGCGGCGGGGAGCCCTCGATCGCGCGGGTGTGGGCGGTGGAAAGCAGCTGGAGCCCGAGCCGCAGCCGGCGGCGCGCCTCGTCCTCGGTGACGCCGAGGTCGGCGGCGGTCTGCCGGTAGTCCCGGCGCTGGAAGTAGGCCAGCTCCAGGGCCTGGCGCAGCGGGGTGGGCATGGAGGTGACGATGTAGTCCGCGCGGGCCGCGACCGAGGCGCGCCGCACCTTCTGCTCCAGCTCCTCCGCCGAGCCCTCGCCGCGCTCCGCGTACGCCACGGCCTCGTTCTGCCGCAGCCGGTGCACGGCCTGCCGCTGGGTCAGCCGGGCGACCCAGGCGCGCATGTTGCCCTGCTTGGGGTCGTAGGCGTCGGGGTTCTCCCAGATGTAGCCGAAGACCTCGCGGGTGATCTGGTCGGCCGCGTCCTCGTCGTCGAGCACGCGGTGGGCGAGGCTGTGCACGAGGGAGGCGAAGCGGTCGTACAGCTCGCCGAGGGCCGCCGCCTCGCCGCGGGCCAGGCGCTGCTGCATCCTGCGGTCCCAGCGCGGTGGTGTGTCCTTCGCCATCCGAAACCCTCCCGGCCCCTCCGTACGCCCGGCCCTCCTGACCCGGTTCCCTCACCAAAGTAATGGGCCGGAACCCGGCGCACTCCTCTTTGCCACAAGTGCGCCCTTGACGGATCGGCGGATGGTAAGGAACGGGGCAAGCTCGGCTCCGGGGGTTTCGCGGCGCCGCGACGGGGCAGCGGGAGACCAGCAGGAAGCACTGCCTCCGTTTGAAAGGCTCCGCTTGTGACGATCCGGGTCGACGAGGCCGAGCAGAACCCATGGACCGTGCTGCGCGTCAGCGGCGAGATGGACCTGGTCACCTCCCCGCAGATCCGCAGACGTGTACACGCCGCCGTCGCGGGCGGCCGGCGCGACGTGGTCCTCGACCTGTCCGGGGTCCTCTTCTGCGACTCCAGCGGCGTCGGCGTGCTGATCGCCGCCCGCCGCCTGATGCGCTCCTGCGGCGGGCGGCTGCGGATGGTCCTGCCCGCCCGGGGCGCCGAGGACGCCGCCCACGTCAACCGCGTCCTCGCCGCCCTCGGCGTCCGCCGCCTCTTCGACGTGTACGCGGACCTCCCCGCGGCCCTCGACGAGCGGGCCGAGCCGCTGCGCCCGCCGTCCCCGGCGGCCCGCGCCTCCTAGGGCCTGTCGTCAAAATCCCGTCGTCGCCCGGAGGGCGGCATGGCGTCGCGAGGCAGACGGGAGTGTGACGACAGGCCCTAGACCCCCGTGTCCGTCAGGACCCCGTCCGCGAGGAGCAGTCGGCGGGTCACGCCGATCTCTCGCAGGAAGCGCTCGTCGTGGCTGACCACGACGAAGGCGCCCCGGTAGGCGTTCAGGGCGCTCTCCAACTGGCCGGTGGAGACGAGGTCCAGGTTGTTGGTCGGCTCGTCCAGGAGCAGCAGGTGCGGGGCCGGCTCGGCGTACAGCACGCAGGCCAGGGTGGCGCGCAGCCGCTCGCCGCCGGACAGGGCGCCCACCGGGAGGTGGGCCCCGGCGCCGCGGAAGAGGAAGCGGGCGAGCAGGTTCATCCGCTCGGCCTCCGGGAGCTGCGGCGCGAAGGCGGCGAAGTTCTCGGCGACGGTGCGCTCCTGGTCCAGCAGGTCCAGGCGCTGGGAGAGGACGGCGACCCGCCCGTCGGCCCGCCGCAGCGTGCCGGAGTCCGGGTCGAGCCCGCCGCCGATCAGGCGCAGCAGGGTGCTCTTGCCCGCCCCGTTCGGCCCGGTCAGCGCGATCCGCTCGGGGCCGCGCACGGTGAGGCCGAGGCCGGGCTCGGCGAACACCGGCCGGTCGCCGAGCCGGACCTGGAGCCCCTCGCCGGTGAAGAGGGTGCGGCCCGCGGGCACGTCGGTGCCGGGCAGGTCGAGGACGAGCCGCTGCTCGTCGCGGACCGCCCGCCCGGCCTCGTCCAGGCGCGCCTGGGCGTCGCCGACCCGCCCGGCGTGGGTCTGCCCGGCGCGGCCCGCGGACTCCTGGGCGCCGCGCTTCATGTTCCCGGCGAAGATGCGGGGCAGCCCGGCGTTCTTGAGGTTGCGGGCGGCGTTGCTCTGCCGCCGCTCGGCGCGCTCGCGGGCCTGCTGCATCTCCCGCTTCTCCCGCTTGAGCTCCTGCTCGGCGCTGCGCACGTTCTTCTCGGCGGTCTCCCGCTCGGCCCGCACGGCCTCCTCGTAGGCGGTGAAGTCGCCGCCGTACTGGCGCAGTTCGCCCCGGTCGAGTTCGGCGATGCGTTCCATCCGGTCGAGCAGGGCGCGGTCGTGGCTGACGAGCAGCAGGCTGCCGCGGAAGTCGGTGAGGACGTCGTAGAGGCGGTGCCGGGCCGCCAGGTCGAGGTTGTTGGTGGGCTCGTCGAGGAGGAGCACGTCGGGGCGCTTCAGGAGCTGTCCGGCGAGCCCGAGGGAGACGGCCTGGCCGCCGCTGAGGGTGCCGAGGCGCCGGTCGAGGGCGAGGCCGCCGACCCCGAGGCGGTCGAGCTGGGCGCGGGTGCGCTCCTCGATGTCCCAGTCGTCGCCGATGGCGGTGAAGTGCTCCTCGGCGACGTCGCCGGACTCGACGGCGTCGATGGCCCGGATGACGGTGTCGACGCCGAGCACCTCGGCGACGGTGAGCCCGGCGGTGAGCGGGAGGCTCTGCGGCAGGTAGCCGAGGGTGCCGTCGACGGTGACGGTGCCCGCGCGGGGGCGCAGGACGCCGGCGATCAGCTTGAGCAGGGTGCTCTTGCCGGAGCCGTTGGGGGCGACCAGGCCGGTGCGGCCGGGGCCGACGGCGAAGGACAGGTCGGTGAAGACGGTGGTGTCGTCGGGCCAGGAGAAGGAGAGCCGGGAGCAGACGACGGAGGCGCGGGAAGGAACGGAAGAGCCGGAAGAGACGGAAGACATACGGGTGACCTCGTACGGGAGGAGGCCGGGCAGGACGGAACACTGCCCGTGCCGGGGCGGAAGGAGGGGACGACTACGGGGCCGGCGGCACGGCGCTCACACGCGCCTCCGCGGCCTGCCGGAACCGGGACTCACCCGGAGATGTCGTCGTCACCCGCCATGTCGCCACGCTCCTCGTCGTACGGTCACGTCCTTTCGAGGCTAACAGGACCCTCCGCCTCCGGCGTGGAATTACGGCCGGGCGGCCCGCCGGGCGGCCCGCGGGGCGGGTCCGGGGCGGCGGCTCAGGCGTACCGCTCCCGCAGCTTGTACTTGAGGACCTTCCGCAGGGTCTCGTTGCGCGGCAGGGCGTCGACCAGCTCCAGCTGCTCCGGCAGCTTGACCACGGACAGGCCGGCGGCGCGGAGGAAGGCGGTGACGGCCTCCAGGGTGAGCGGCTCGGCGCCGGGGGGCTGTTCGATCACGGCGCAGACGCGTTCGCCGCGCTCGGGGTCGGGCAGCCCGATCACGGCGGCGTCGCCGACGCCGGGGTGTTCGTGGAGGAGGTCCTCTATCTCCTTGGCGGAGATGTTCTCGCCCTTGCGGATGATGATGTCCTTGATCCGGCCGGTGAGGACGAGGTGGCCGCCCGGGGTGAGGTGTCCCACGTCGCCGGTGATGAGGAAGCCGTCCTCGTCGAAGGCGGCGGCGGTCTGCGCCGGGTCGAGGTAGCCGCGGCAGACGGCCTCGCCGCGCAGCCGGACCTCGCCGGCGGCGGTGATCCGGATCTCCATGCCGGCGGGCGGGCGGCCCTCGGTGGTGGCGAGGTTCTCGGGGGTGTCGCCCGGGTCGCCCATGGTGATCATGGGGACCTCGGTCATGCCGTAGCCGTGGGTGAGCTGGCAGCCCAGCTCGCGCACGACCGCGTGGTAGACCTCCGGCGGCTTGGGCGCGCCGCCGCCCGCGAGGAGCCGCAGGGTGGGGATGACGGGCTCGCCGGGCTGTTTGCGCTGCTCGGCGAGGAACATCGAGTAGAAGGCGGTGGAGCCGCCCGCGACGGTGACGCCGTGCTTGCGGTACTCCTCCAGCGCGTCCGGCAGCGCGAACTGCTCGAACATCACCGCGGGGAAGCCGTACAGCAGCAGCATCACCGTGTAGTCGGGCCCGGCGATGTGCGCGTACGGGAAGGCCATCGAGCCGACGTCGGTGTCGCTGAGGTGCAGGGCGTGCGCCAGGCAGGAGCCGCCGGCGAGCAGCGAGCGGTCGGTGTGCAGGACGCCCTTGGGGTCGGAGGTGGTGCCGGAGGTCCAGTAGATCCAGCGCACGTCGGTGCCGGAGGCGGGCGGCGGCGGCAGGACGGCCGGGTCCCCGTCGGGCAGCGCGTCCGGCTCGTACGCCTCGAAGACCCCGCGCGCGCCGAGCCGCCGGGCCATCCCGGTGTGGTCGAAGCCGCGCCAGACCCCGGGGACGGCGAAGAACTCGGCGCCGGACTCGCGCAGCGCGAAGCCGACCTCCTTGTCCCGGTAGAAGGGGATCACCGGGGTCTGTACGGCCCCGAGCCGGGCCAGCGCGAAGGACAGCACCGCCGTCTCGATCCGGGTGGGCAACTGCCAGGCGACCACACTCCCGGGCCGCACCCCCATCCCGTACAGCCCGGCGGCGCACCGCTCGGCCCGCCCGCGCAGCTCGCCGAAGGTGAGGACCCGGTCGCCCTGGAGCAGCACGGGCCGGTCGGGGGTGAGGGCGGCCCGGCGTTCGACGAGCTCCCAGAGCGTGCGGGACTCGCCCAGGGCGTGTGCGGTCTCGGTCTCGGCGTCGGTCACAGGGCCCCCTAGCTGACTGACCGTCAGATGTCGTGCAGAGCGTAGAGGGCCGGTCCTCGGCGGTCCAGGGGTGCGGAGCTAGCGTCTCTGATCGGCTGCGCGGCCCCTCGCGGGGTGTCGTGCGCCTGGCCGCACTGCCATCGCGGAGGGGTGGCGTGGACGTGCAGGTGGAAGCCCGCACCCCGTGCCGCTCCGCGTGGCCGGTGGCGGCCGGCGGATTCGCCGGTCGTCGTCACGTCCTGATGCCGATGGGCCGCGCGGGGCAGCCCGGTTCGGCCCGGCGGCACGTGTCCCTCCGGACGCTTGCCCGTCCGGGCCTGGGGCCCGGCGGGGGAGGGAGCCCCGCGTCGCCTGGGCGCGGGGTGTCCTGCTCGTCGCCGGGTGGGGCCGGTCTTGTGCCGGTCCTTCCGGCTGGTCTTCACCGCGGGGGTCACCACGGCGCGGATGTCGAGACCGTCGACCACCGTCCGGACGGCCATGGAGCCGCACCGGCCCGGTCGGTGACGGTCCTCGCCTGATGGACCAGGCCGCGTGCGGCGATGCGCTGCCACGCGCCTTGGTCGCGGTCGCCCTGCCAGCCGCATCCGGGGCAGGCGGCCCACTTCCAGCCGGGGACGGTGGGGCGGTCGGGGGCTTTGCGGTGCCGCAAGGGCACCAGGCACCGGGGGCACTGCCGGGAGGTGTTCTTCGCGGGTACGGTCACGACGGCGATGCCGACCTCGGCGGCGAGGTGCCGCATCCGGTCCGTGATCCGCCCGCGCACCGTCTGTGACAGGCGGCTGTTCATCGTGCGGCCCATGCCCCGCGCCTCCATCGAGCGGAGGTCTTCGACGTAGACCACGCTCGCGCCGGCGGCGATGGCCTGGTCCACGGCCCAGCGGGCGGCCGTCCGGGCGAGCGCGTCGTTGAGGTGCGAGCGGCGCTCGGACACGTGCCGGATCTCGGCGGCCAGAATCCCGTGCCTGGCCGTCAGGGGGTGCGCGGCTTCGCCGCCGATGATCCGCCGGTAGTGGGCGGCCTTGGCGTGCAGGCGCTCGGACAGCCGACGGAGCCGGTGCTGCTTGGCGAGGATTCCGGCTGCCCGGAACATGCCGCCCGCACCGTGGGCGGTGAGGGTGCCGTCGCCCCGCAGCCGTACGGCTCCCGCCGACAGCAGGGAGTTCAGGCCCCAGTCCACGCCCAGGGCGACCGTGTGCCCGGACCGGGCGGGCCTGGGTACGGCGTACGTGTAGGCGAGATCCACCCGCACCCGGCCCGAGCGGACCCGCAGTGTGGGCAGGTGCAGTACCGCGCTCGGCGGGATCGTCGGTGGCAAGGTGACGGGACAGGACACCCAGGCCCAGTCGCCGTAGGAGCGAGGATCGGGCCGGGTCGGCAGCCGGAGCCTGAGCAGGGCCCGGCGCGGATCGGTCTCGTGCCGTTCGAACGTGGCCTGCTGCGCGTCGCACGCGGAGAGCGGCAGCAGGCGTGCGGTCCGGGGCGTGGCCTCCAGCTCGAACGCATCGGCGGGAAGGTGTCCGCTCCTTGCAGTGAACGCGGCGATCTGCCGGCTGCGGGACGTGATGACGCTGGAGGGAAGGTGTGTACCGCCGGGCACGGCTCCACGAACCGCCTCCCATTCCGCGCCCGTGCGTCCGGCGGGGGCCGCGGGCCAGGTGGCGAGGATGCCGGCGGTGAGGTCCACCCGCCACTTCACCGACCTCAGCACTCGGCCGGCCTGCTCCTGGGCCATGCGCGCGATGCGGTCGTGGACCTGCACACCCGCCGGGGCGGCGACGGTCCAGCCCAGGCGCCGCAGCGCCATCCACGCGTGCGACGGCAGCTTGCGGCCCGCGTCGTCCACGCCCGAGGCGAGCGCGTCCACGTCCTTGGCGTTCCAGTGGCGGGACATCAGCTCGGCGGCCATGCCGGACACCAGGTCGAGGCACCAGCCGACGCGCTCGGCCAGCGCTGTGGACGGCAGCGACTCCCCGGTCCGCTCCACCACGCCCTTACGCATCAGGCCCGGCGCGCACGCGGTACGGGCGGCCTCGCCCTCCCCGAGCCTCAGCCTGTGACGCATCGACGCACCCCTTCCCCACCTGCGAAGCCGTCATCCGGTCAACGCCATTGCCGAGGAAAGGTCACGCGTTCGTCCTTCGCGCTTCGGTGCGACGGTGGCGTGGCCGGGGTCCGGGTGGGCGCGGGTGTCGTGTACGCCCGAGAAGCACTTCCGATGCCTGGGGAAACCCGTTAGCTTGAGAGCGCGATATCTGACGGGTCATCAGAAATGGGAGAGGGCTCCATGACGGAACTGCCCCGCATCATCAGCGTCGACGACCACGTGATCGAGCCGGCCCACCTCTTCGAGACCTGGCTGCCGGCCAAGTACCGGGACCGGGGGCCGCGGGCCCTCACCGCCGGG
The DNA here is from genome assembly GCF_040650575.1 of Streptomyces sp. NPDC048659. Lineage (NCBI taxonomy): Bacteria > Bacillati > Actinomycetota > Actinomycetes > Kitasatosporales > Streptomycetaceae > Streptomyces > Streptomyces sp. NPDC048659. The sequence goes on from NZ_JBEZHM010000002.1 coordinate 81,418, forward strand.
ATCGGCGAGCTCGCCTATGTCGGCGGCAAGTACCAGATCACGATGGACCCCGACGGGCCGCCCACCGACTGGTGGATCTACGAGGACCTCAGGTTCCCGTACAAGCGCAACATCGCCGCCGTCGGCTTCGACCGCGACGACATGACGCTGGAGGGGATTACCCGGGCGGAGATGCGGCGCGGCTGCTGGGACCCCAAGGCGCGGCTCGCGGACATGGACCTCAACCACGTCGAGGCGTCCCTCTGCTTCCCCACCTTCCCCCGCTTCTGCGGCCAGACCTTCGCCGAGGCCAAGGACAAGGAGGTCGCCCTCGCCTGCGTCCGCGCCTACAACGACTGGATGGTCGAGGAGTGGTGCGGCGACAGCGGCGGCCGGCTGATCCCGCTCTGCATCATCCCGCTCTGGGACATCGGCCTCGCCGTCGCCGAGATCCGCCGCAACGCCGCCCGCGGGGTCAAGGCCGTCACCTTCTCGGAGATCCCCACCCACCTCGGACTGCCGTCCATCCACTCCGGCTACTGGGACCCCTTCTTCGCCGTCTGCCAGGAGACCGGGACGGTGGTCAACATGCACATCGGGTCCAGCTCCCAGATGCCCGCCGCCTCGCCCGACGCCCCGCCCGCCGTCCAGGCGTCGCTCTCCTTCAACAACGCGATGGCCTCGATGATGGACTTCCTCTTCTCCGGCGTCCTCGTGAAGTTCCCGCGCCTCAAGCTCGCCTACAGCGAGGGCCAGATGGGCTGGATCCCGTACGCCCTGGAGCGCGCCGACGACGTGTGGGAGGAGCACCGCGCCTGGGGCGGGGTCCGCGACCTGATCCCCGAGCCGCCCTCCACCTACTACTACCGGCAGATCTTCTGCTGCTTCTTCCGCGACAAGCACGGCATCGCCTCGCTCGACGTCGTCGGCCGCGACAACGCCACCTTCGAGACCGACTACCCGCACGTCGACTCCACCTTCCCGCACACCAAGGAAGTCGCCCTCGACCACGTCAAGGGCCTCGACGACGAGACCGTCTACAAGCTCATGCGCGGCAACGCCATCCGGATGCTCGACCTCGGAATCGTCTGATGGAGCTGGCGTACACGGAGGCGGAAGAGGAGTTCCGGGCGCGGCTGCGGGCCTGGCTCGCCGCCGAGCTGCCCGGCCTCCCCGAGAAGCCCGACCCGCTCGACTGGCCCGCCCGGCGCGCCTACGACTGCGGCTGGCAGCGGCGCCTCTACGACGCCGGGTACGGGCACGTCCACTGGGACGCCTCGCCGACCCAGCGGCTCATCTTCCTGGAGGAGACCGAGCGGGCCGGCGCCCCCTACGTCGGCGCCAACTTCGTCGGGCTCCTGCACGCCGGGCCCACCATCGCCGCCGAGGGCACCCCCGAGCAGCGCGAGCGCTGGCTGGAGCCCGTGCTGCGCGGCGACGAGGTCTGGTGCCAGGGCTTCAGCGAACCGGGCGCCGGCTCCGACCTCGCCGCCCTGCGCACCCGCGCCGTCCGCGACGGCGACCACTACGTCGTCACCGGCCAGAAGATCTGGACCTCGCACGCCGAGGCCGCCGACTGGTGCGAACTCCTCGTCCGCACCGACCCCGACGCGCCGAAGCACCGGGGCATCAGCTGGCTCGCCATGCCCATGGACGCGCCCGGCATCACCGTCCGGCCGCTGCGCACGCTCGCCGGGTCCACCGAGTTCGCCGAGGTCTTCCTCGACGAGGTGCGGGTCCCGGTCTCCCACCGGGTCGGCGCCGAGAACGACGGCTGGCGCGTCACCATGGTCACCCTCTCCTTCGAGCGCGGCACCGCCTTCGTCGGCGAGGTCGTCGCCTGCCGCCGCGTCCTCGGCGAGCTCGCCCGCACCGCCCGGAAGAACGGCACCTGGGACGACCCGGTGCTGCGCCGCAGGCTCGGCAGGCTCGGCGCCGAGTTCCAGGCGCTGTGGCGGCTCACCCAGTGGAACGTCAGCGAGGCCCAGGCGAGCGGCGGCGTCCCCGGCACCGGCGGCTCCGTCTTCAAGCTGCGCTACTCGCACGCCCGCCAGGAGCTGTACGACACGGCCGCCGAGGTCCTCGGTCCCGAGGCGCTCGACCTCGGCCGCGAGTGGAACCAGGACCGGCTGTCCTCGCTCTCGTACACGATCGCCGCGGGCACCTCGCAGATCCAGCGCAACATCGTCGCCGAGCGCATCCTCGGCCTCCCGAAGGGCCGGTGAAGCCGACCGTGGACTTCCGACTCACCGAGGACCAGCGGGCGCTCAAGCGGGGCGTACGGGAGCTGCTCGACGGGCGGTTCGGCCGGGACGCGCTGCGGGCGGCCGTGGACGCCGGGGGCGTGCTCGACCGGGAGCTGTGGCGCGAGCTCGGCGCCGCCGGGTTCTTCGCGCTGCGGCTGCCGGAGGCGGCGGGCGGCGTCGGACTCGGCCTGCCCGAGGCGGTGCTGGTGTTCGAGGAGGCCGGGCGCGCCCTGCTGCCCGGCCCGCTGATCGCCACCCACCTGGCGGCGGGCCGGGTGCCCGGGGCGGCGGAGGGCGACACGGTCGTGACCACCGTCGGCGCGGGCGGGCTGGTGGAGTGGCTGGATGCGGCGGACGTGGTGGAGGGGGCGGACGTGGGGGACCTGGGGGCCCTGGGGGAGGAGGCCGGCCTCGGCAGCCCGGACAGCCTCAGCGGTCCCGGGGGCCTCGGCGGGCCTGGCGGTCTTGGCGGCCCCGGCGGCCCGGACAGCCCCGGCCGCCCCTGCGGCCTCGCCGCCGTCCCCCTGCGTTCCGTGGATCCGCTGACGCCGCTGCACCGCGTGCCCGCCGCCTCGCCCACGTCCGCCCTGTCCGCCGCCCCGCCGCCCGCCGGCCCGGCCGGCCTCCACGAGGCGTCCCTGCTCACCGCCGCCGAGCAGCTCGGCTCCGCCGCCCGGACCACCGAGCTCGCCGTCGGGTACGCCCGTACCCGCGAGCAGTTCGGGCAGCCGATCGGCGCCTTCCAGGCCGTCAAGCACCTGTGCGCGCAGATGCTCGTACGAACGGAGGTCGCCCGCGTCGCCGTCTACGCGGCGGCCGTCACCGCCGACCCGGCCGAGATCGCCGGGGCCCGGCTGCTCGCCGACGAGGCGGCGGCCGACTGCGCCCGGGACTGCCTCCAGGTGCACGGCGGCATGGGCTTCACCTGGGAGGCGGACGTGCACCTGCACCTCAAGCGGGCCTGGGTGCGGTCCCGGCGGGGGCTGTCGGGGGCGGCGGCGGAGGAGCTGGTGGCGAGCGTTCTGTAGCGAGGGGGTCACCCAGCGTCGATACCTTGTTGTGTCCTTCGGCGCGGCCGTCACGGGCCGGAGTCGGCCTCCGGCTCCGGTACGCTCCGTGGGATGCGAGTGCTTGTGAGCCCGGATCACACCGGTGCCGCCGATGCGGCGGCCCCGGGGCCGGGAATGCCCGCCGCTCGCGCCCCGCGGCGCCGTGGCACGCGCCTCTGTTCGACTCCCCGCGACGTGCGTCGCACAGTATGGACCATGCGTACTCCTTCGCGCTGGAATATGCCCGAAGCGCTTGTTGCGGTGACTGTACGTCAACCATGCTGTTCCGTAAGGGAATCACGTTCCGTTAGGTCGTCGAGGACGCCGGTTCGGATGGTGTGAACGGTGCAGGTGCTTCAGGTTCAGTTGGAGGTCGGACCGGATCCGGCCGAGGTGGGGCGCGCCCGGCGCTGGGCGCGCTCGCGGCTGGCCGGGTCGGGGATAGGGGACGACGAGTCGCTGGCGGACACGCTGCTGCTGCTCATCTCCGAGCTCGTGACCAACGCGGTGGTCCACACGGGCTGCCCGGCCGTGCTGCGGATGCTCTTCGGCGGGGCGGGGGTGCGGGTCGAGGTCGCCGACGCGAGCGACCGCCCGCCGAAGCCCCGGCACGCGGAGGGCGACGACACCAACGGGCGCGGCCTGGAGCTGGTGGACGGCCTGGCCGACCGGTGGGGCTGGCAGCGCGAGGGCGCCGGCAAGAGCATCTGGTGCGAGGTGGACCGGGCCCCGGCGGCCGGCCGCGTCGCGGGCGTTTCACCCTCCCGGGTGCACTGTTGACGGTTCGTGCCGGATTGATCACCCTTGGGTGAGCGATCCGTACGGCGAGGGGAGTCGAGGGGCGTGGCCCCTCGACGAGCGCGGGTCGTGTCGGGTGGCGGAGTCCCCCGCGGCGTCTCGCGCGCGCGGGGGTCCGCTAAGAGCGCGGCCACCGCTCAGGGCGCGGCCACCGCTCAGGGCGCGGCCACAAGGCAGCGCACGGCCACCGCTCAGAGCACGGCCACCGGTGCCACGGGTGTGCCGGTGCCGCCCACGAAGGGCTCGGGCATCGCGGAGAGCAGGAACGCGTAGCGCCGCTCTTGTGCACAGGCTGTGGACAACTCCTCCAGATTCCAGTTCTGGCCCTGGAGCATCCCCATCTCGACCAGGTCGAGCGCGTGCACGGGCAGCCACAGGTTCTCGATCTCCGGCGGGAAGATCTCGAAGGTGAGCGTGTCGTTGGCGACCGCCGCCACGTCCCTGGTGTGGAACCACTCGGGCGTCCGGACGGAGAGGCCCGGCGAGGGGAAGGCGTAGCCGTGCTTGTCCCCGGCGAGATACGCCTGGACCTGACCGGTGCGTACGAGCACGATGTCGCCCGCGCGTACGGTCACCCCGCCGAACTCCGCCGCCTCGTCCAGGTCTTCGGGGGTGACGGCGTGGTCGCCGGGCAGCCGGTCCAGCCCCTTGGCGGCGGCCACGTCGAGCAGCACCCCGCGGCTCACCAGGTGCCGGGCGGTGTGGATGCCGCTGTACTGGGAGCGCCCGTGGGGGGTGATGGTGTCGGCGGGGCGCCCGTTGTAGATGCGGCCCGAGTGGGAGACGTGGGTGAGGGCGTCCCAGTGGGTGCCGGCCTGGAGGCCGAGGGTCACGGCGTCGTCGCTGGTGGCCACGGTGCCGGGGCCGAAGAGCTCCTGGTTGATCTGGACCATGACGTGCAGCGGGTTGACCCGGCCGGGGATCATGCCGGTCTGCACGCCGTCCTGGTGGAGCGGGAGGGCGAGCGGGATCCGGCGGCCGGCCCGGACGGTGGCGGCGGCCTCCCGGACCACCTCGTCGGTGATCAGGTTGAGGGTGCCGATCTCGTCGTCCCGCCCCCAGCGTCCCCAGTTGTTGACGCGCTTGGCGATCTCGTGGAACTCCGGCGGGAGTGCGCTGGGCGAAGACATCGGGCCTCCGGGGTCTTGTTTTCCGGTATCTGACGGGCCGTAGAATCCTGACGACGAACGAATCTAACGGACCGTCAGAAACCGCGGGAAGGGGCCGGACGTGGGGAACTTCTTGGCAGGGAAGGTCGTCGCCGTCACGGGGGCGGGGCGGGGGATCGGCCGAGCGGTCGCCCTCGCCTGCGCCGCGGAGGGCGCACAGGTGGTCGTCAACGACTACGGGGTCTCCATCGAGGGCGGCGAGCCGACCAGCGAGATCGCCGAGTCCGTCGTCAAGGAGATCGAGGCGGCGGGCGGCGCGGCGGTGGCCGTCGCCGACGACATCTCGACCATGGCGGGCGGACAGCGCGTGGTCGACGTGGCGCTCGCCACGTACGGGCGGATCGACGGGGTGGTCTGCGTCGCCGGGATCCTGCGCGAGCGGATGCTGTTCAACATGTCCGAGGAGGAGTGGGACCCCGTCGTCGCCACCCACCTCAAGGGCACCTTCACCGTCTTCCGCGCCGCCTCCGCCGTGATGCGCCGCCAGGGCTCGGGCACCCTCGTCGGCTTCACCAGCGGCAACCACCAGGGCTCGGTCGCGCAGGCCAACTACTCGGCGGCCAAGGGCGGCATCATCTCCCTGGTCCGCTCGGCGGCGCTGGGGCTGCACAAGTACGGCGTCACGGCCAACGCGGTCGCGCCCGTCGCCCGTACCCGCATGTCGGCCAACGTGCCGATGGAGCTCAAGGAGATCGGCGAGCCCGAGGACGTGGCCGCGCTCGTCGTCTACCTGCTCTCCGACCGGGCGAAGGCGGAGAGGATCACCGGGCAGGTCTACACGATCGCCGGCCCCAAGATCGCCGTCTGGGCGCAGCCGCGCGAGCTGCGCGCCGGGTACGCGGAGGGCGGCGGCTGGACCCCGGAGCGGATCGCGGACTTCCTGCCCGGCACGGTGGGCACCGACCCGATGCCGATGCTCCAGCGGCTGGAGGAGATGGCGCGCGCGGCGGCGGCCGGAGACCGGCCCAACTCCCGCAAGGAGGGCTGACCATGAGAGGCGTGGTGTTCGACGGGAAGCGGGTCGAGGTCGTCGACGACCTGGCCGTCCGCGATCCCGGGCCGGGCGAGGTGCTGGTCTCCGTGGCCGCCGCCGGGCTCTGCCACAGCGACCTGTCGGTCGTGGACGGCACGATCCCCTTCCCCGCGCCCGTCGTCCTCGGCCACGAGGGCGCCGGGGTGGTGGCGGCGGTCGGCCCCGGGGTGACGCACGTCGTGCCGGGCGACCACGTGGCCCTGTCCACCCTCGCCAACTGCGGCGCCTGCGCCGACTGCGACCGGGGGCGCCCGACGATGTGCCGCAAGGCGATCGGGATGCCGGGGCAGCCGTTCTCGCGGGACGGGAAGCCGCTGTTCCAGTTCGCCTCGAACTCCTCGTTCGCGGAGCGGACGGTCGTCAAGGCGGTCCAGGCGGTGAAGATCCCGAAGGAGATCCCGCTGACCTCGGCCGCGCTCATGGGCTGCGGGGTGCTGACCGGCGTCGGCGCCGTGCTCAACCGGGCCCGGGTGGACCGGGGCGAGACCGTCGTGGTCATCGGCACCGGCGGCATCGGCCTCAACGTCCTCCAGGGCGCCCGGATCGCCGGCGCCACGACGATCGTCGCCGTGGACACCAACCCGGCGAAGGAGCCGGTGGCCCGGGACTTCGGCGCCACCCACTTCCTCACCTCGACGGACGCGGTGCGGGAGATCCTGCCGACCGGCGCCGACCACGTCTTCGAGTGCGTGGGCCACACCGGGCTCGTCCGCACCGCGATCGACCTGCTGGACCGGCACGGGCAGGCGATCCTGCTGGGCATGACCGCCCCGAAGTCCGAGGCGACCTTCCTGCCCGCCGCGATGTTCCTGGACAAGTCGATCCTGGGCTGCCGCTACGGCTCCTCCCGCCCCCAGAAGGACATCGCCCTCTACGCCGACCTCTACCTCTCCGGCCGGCTGCTGCTCGACGAGCTCGTCACCGCCACCTACCCGGTGGAGGAGTTCGCGCGGGCGGCGGAGGACGCGGAGCGGGGGAAGGTGGCGCGGGGGGTGCTGACCTTCTGACCCGCGGGGCGACGGGCTAACCCGTGCGGAAGGTGCGGCGGTACGCGGTCGGGGTGACGCCGATCGCGGTCTGGAGGTGCGTCCGCAGCGACTGCGGGGTGCCGAAGCCCGCGTCGTGGGCTATCTGGTCGACCGGGAGGTCGGTGGACTCCAGGAGGTGGCGGGCGCGCTCCACGCGCTGCCCGGTGAGCCACTGGCCGGGGGAGACGCCGACCTCCTCGCGGAAGCGGCGGGTGAAGGTCCGCACGCTCGTCGACTCCCGCACGGCCAGGTCCCGGAGCTGGATCGGCTCGTGGAGGTGGGCCAGGGCCCAGGCGCGGGCCGCGGTGGTGGTCGAGGTCCCCGGCTCGGGCAGCGGGCGGGCGATGTACTGCGCCTGCCCGCCGTCCCGGTGCGGGGGCACGACCGTGCGCCGGGCCACGTCGTTGGCGACGCCCGTGCCGTGGTCGCGGCGCACGATGTGCAGGCACAGGTCGATCCCGGCGGCGACCCCGGCGGAGGTCAGCACGTCGCCGTCGTCGACGAAGAGGACGTCCGCGTCGACCCGCACCCGGGGGAAGAGCCGCTGGAAGTGGTCGGCGGAGGACCAGTGGGTGGTGGCCGGGCGCCCGTCGAGCCAGCCCGCGGCGGCCAGCACGTAGCCGCCGGTGCAGATGGAGACGAGCCGGGTGCCGGGCCGGACGTGCGCGAGGGCCGCCGCCAGCTCCTCGGTCAGCCGGCCCTCCTCGTAGACCGGGCCGAGCTCGTACGAGGCGGGGACGACGACCGTGTCGGCGGTGCCCAGGGCCTCCGGGCCGTGCTCCACGTGGATGGAGAAGTCGGCGTCCGTGCGGACCGGCCCGGCGGCCGTGCCGCAGGTGACGATCGTGTACAGGGGCCGCCCGGCGGGGTCCTTGGCGCGGCCGAAGATGCGGTGCGGGATGCCCAGCTCGAACGGGAGCAGTCCCGGCAGCGCCAGGACGGCGACCCGGTGCGGTCGTGTGCTGCTCAACCCTGCTCGCCCTCCGAAATTCAGTGGTGGTCCAGACCAATCGCTGGTACGTGTGTGTACTCGTGACGGACAACACGTACAAGTCTGAGGCCGCCGGGCGGATTCCCGCACCCGTCGAGCCGCCCGCACCCGCCGGGGGGCCCGCCCCCACCGAGCCTCCCGGCCTCTGGAACCGTAATTTCCGGCTCTTCTTCGTCGCCCGCGCGGTCGCCGTCTTCGGCGAGGGCATGGTCCCGGTCGCCTTCGCCGCCGGGCTCATCGGCGCGGGCCACCCAGGCTCCACCGTCGGCTACGCGCTCGGCCTGTGGACCGCCTCCTTCGCCGTCTTCGTGCTCTTCGGCGGCGTCCTCGCCGACCGCTTCACCGCGCGCCGCATGATGATCATCGCGGACCTGCTCCGGCTGCCGGGCGCGGCCCTGCTCGCCGTCACCTTCGCGCTCGGCAGCCCGCCGCTGTGGGCCGTCTACGCGCTCTCCGCCGTCAGCGGCATCGGCGCCGCCCTGTTCCAGCCGGGTGTCGCCTCCACGATCCCGCGCATCGCGCCCGACGTGCAGCGGGCCAACGCGGTGCTGCGGGTCGTCGAGGCGCTGATGACGATGGCGGGCCCGGCCGCCGCCGGTCTGCTCGTCGCGCTCTGGAACGCGGGGGCGGCCTTCGCGCTGAACGCCTCCGTCTTCGCCGTCAGCGCCGTCTGCTTCCTCCTGATGCGGCTGGCGCCGGTCCCCTCCGACGGGGTCCGGCGCGGCTCGCTCCTCTCCGAACTCAGCCTCGGCTGGCGGGAGTTCCGCTCGCGGAGCTGGCTGTGGGGGGTCATCGCCATCTGGACCGTGTACGGGCTGACCGTCGCGGGTCCGATGGTGCCGCTCACCGCGAGCCTGGTCACCGGGCAGCACGGCTCGGCGACGTACGGCGTGCTGATGGCGGTCAACGGGGCGGGCAGCGCGGTCGGCGGGCTGCTCGCGCTGCGGCTGCGCCCGGTCCGCCCGCTGGCGGCCGGCGCTGTCGCGCTGCTGGGCCTGCCGGTGAACCTGCTGCTGCTCGGCACGGACGCGGCCGTGCCGCTGCTGTACGCGGGGCAGTTCATCGGCGGCGCGGCCTTCGCCTTCTGGCTGGTGATGTGGTCCACGGCGGTCCAGACACACGTCCCGCAGGACGCGCTGAACCGGATGCACGCGTACGACGTGGCCGGATCCCTGCTGATGATGGGCGTCGGCCGCACCCTCTCGGGCCCGGTCGCGGCCGTGGTGGGCACGGAACAGGTGCTGCTGGCCGGGGCGGGCATCGCGGTGCTGGTGGTGACGGCGCTGCTGGTGGTGCGGCCGATCAGGACGCTGCCGAGGGTGTAGGCGGGGGGTGGTAATCCCGGGCCCCGTCCTCGGTGAAGGGTTTGACGCGCTTGGAGGCGAGGGGGCAGTCGCGCTGTCCGGGACCCCGGGTGGCTGCCCCCCGCGGAGGTGCGACAGGTCCTAGTGCGGGATGCCGTCGATGACGTCCCGGGCGCCCTGCCGCAGAAGCGCGACGGCCACGGAGGTGCCGAGCGTGGCCGGGTCGAGGCGGCCCGCCCACTCGTGCGCGTTGAGCGTGACCTTGCCGTCCGGCGAGAACACCGTGGCCCGCAGCGACAGCTCTCCGCCGCGCTCGACCTGGGCGTACCCGGCGATCGGGCTGTTGCAGTGCCCTTGGAGGACATGGAGGAGCATCCGCTCGGCCTGGGTGGCCCGGTAGGTGTCGCGGTCGCCGAGGTCGGTGACGAGGTCGATGAGGTCCTTGTCGCCCTCGCGGCACTGGAGCGCGAGGACGCCGGCCCCGATCGGCGGCATCATCACGTCCGGCGAGAGGAGCTCGGTGATGACGTCGGCCCGGCCGATGCGCTCCAGCCCGGCTACGGCCAGGAGGAGCGCGTCAGCCTCGCCCGCCTCCAGCTTCTCCAGGCGGCGGTTCGCGTTGCCGCGGATCGGGACGCACTCCAGGTGAGGGTGGGAGGCCGCGAGCTGGGCGATCCGGCGGACCGAGGACGTCCCGACACGGGTACCGGCGGGCAGCTCGTCCAGGGTGAGGCCGCCGGGGTGGATCAGGGCGTCCCGGATGTCGTCGCGTGCGAGGAAGGCGGCGAAGGTGGTCCCGGCCGGGAGCGGCCGGTCGGCCGGGACGTCCTTCACGCAGTGCACTGCGAGGTCTGCCTCACCCGCGAGCAGCGCGGCGTCGACCTCTTTCGTGAACGCGCCCTTCCCCTCGACCTGGGAGAGGTCGCCCATCCACTTGTCGCCCGTGGTCTTCACCGGAAGAACGGTGGTCTTCACGTCCGGGTGGAGCGAGGCCAGTTCGGCGCGGACACGCTCCACCTGGGCAAGGGCCATGGGCGAATCGCGGGAGACGATGCGAATCAGATCAGCGGACATACGGGCACGATAGACCCTCAGATCCGGGCGGAGACCACCAGCCCCGAGGCCCATCGCATGGGCGTGGCACGGAAGTTGGCCACGTCGGACAGCCGTTCGAGGAACTCGTCGACCCGGGTCTGGTGGTCGTGCGGCCACGTGGCCTGGGGCAGCATGTCGTCCACGACGTACAAGGCGCCGGGCTTGAGCAGGGCCAGGAGATCAGGCAGGCGGAGGTACTTCCCGGGCCTGCAATCGACGTACGCGAAGTCGAACAACCCGGACTCCTGGGTGAGCCAGTCGTCCGCGTCCGCGTGAATGAACGTGATCCGGGAGTCGCCGGCCAGGTGCCGGCGAGCGATGTCCTGGACGGCGGCGTCCGCCTCCACGGTCACGAGGCGGGCCCCGGCGGTCATGCCGGCGGCCAGCCACGCGGCGCCGGCCCCGACGCCCGTCCCGAGCTCCAGGAAGCGGCCGTTCGGCTTGGACGCGGCCAGGGTGGCCAGGAGGCTCCCGGTCCGCTCCTCGCAGGACATGGCGAACCCGGCTCGGGCCGCGTCCGCGAGGATCGCGTCCAGCTGCGTCGGGCGCTGGTAGGGCTCGTCACGCACGGGAAGCCTCCAGGTACTCGGCCACGGTCTGGGCGGCGAACGTGAGGACCTGGTCGGCGCCGGAACGCACCAGCATGGCCAGGTACTCGGTCATACCGGCCGGGCCGAGCGCCTGGAGGGCCGCCCACTCCCCGGAGGTGGAGTAGGCGACGATCGGGACGCGCTGGTCGTCGCGGAGGCGTACGAGGACGTCGCCGGTCGTCATGACGGGCTGGAGGGTGAGGGAGTCCGCGCCCTCGGCGGTCCAGCGGCGGGCCTGGAGGATCGTGTCCTGCTGCGCGCGGCCGGGTTCGAGCTGGAGGCCGCGGCGATGTCCGGCCCGGGGGTCGGTCCGCATGAGGGCCTTGAACGGCCCGTACAGGGTGGTGTGGATGGCGAGGTTGGGGTTCACTCCGACGTCGCGGTGCCCCTCGTCGTCGAGCGCCCGGCGGACGGCCGCAACCGAGCCGTCGAGCATGGCGGTGGGGGATACGACGTCGGCGCCGGCCTCCGCGTGCATCACGGCCATGGTGCCCATGAGGTTGTAGGTCGCTTCCAGGTCGATCTCTCCGGCGTCCGTGCGCAGCACGCACTGGCCGTGGTCCGTCCACGAGCAGCCGCATACTTCGGTCGTCACGGCCGTTCTCGGGGCCGTCTGCTTGACGGCCTCGATGGTGCGGATCATGCGGTTGCCCAGGGTGACGGCCCCGGAGGCGCGGTTGTCGCGGTCGTGGCCGAAGGCGAACAGCTTGGTCCCGTTGATGCCGAGTTCCGCCCAACGGGCCACCGTGGCGGGCACGTCGGAGAGCTGGACGGATCCGGGCAGGGACCCCTGGCCCTCATCACCGTCGGGCAGGCACAGCAGGGGTGCGCTGAGGGCAGCGGCAGTGAGCGGTGGCCGGCCGTAGAGGGCCCGGACGACGTCGCGGGCACGGGAGGGATTGATGCCATCGGGTGGGGGAGCAGTGCTCTCCGAGAGGACGGTCATGGCCGCAGTAGAGCCCGACGAGGCGTCGGCGAACAGACCCTCCTGGGGATCCCTGCCGTGGGGGGGCGTGCGCGCCTCAGGCCGTGCGCCCCGGGGGAGTCGCGGGGGAGTGAGCCAGCGGAGCGTCGGGGTCCGTGGCTAGGCTCCGGCCATGAGCGAATACGTACAGGTCTCGACGGCCACGGAGACGAAAGAGCAGGCCATCGCCCTTGCGGGCCCGGCCGTTGAGCAGCGTCTCGCGGCCGGCGCCCAGGTCATCGGTCCGGTCACCTCGGTGTTCTGGCACCTAGGGGAGTACGGCACGGGCGAGGAGTGGCAGCTGCTGTTCAAGACCACGACTGAGCGGTACCCCGAGCTGGAGGCGTATCTCCTGGAGCATCACCCGTGGGACAACCCCGAGGTGTGCGCCGTTCCGATCGTGCTCGGGGCCGAGCGGTGCAAGGCGTGGATCCGCGACTCGTCCGCCTCGCCGCGTGGGACACGGGCATAGGGTCCCGCGAGCTCCAGGGCTTCTTGGACCTCTGCGACCTCGCCGTACGGGCGGAGCCGGTCGAGCACGACTCCGATGCGTTGCCGGGGCCGGATCGAGGCCACGCCCGTGGCGAGTTCGAGCGCGCGGCTCGCGGTCAAGGCGCCCTGCTCGACCTCGCCGGCCGTGAGGTAAGCCTCCGCGAGCCAGGACAGATACAGGGCCTTGTCCCGTGCGTGCTCGTCCGGAAACCGGCTGAGCGCGGAGGAGAGCATCGGTACGGAGCGGAGGGGGCGTTCCAGCTCCGTCCAGCAGCGGCCCGTCATGATGTCCAGCTCGGTGTCGTCGACCCACGCCGACCAGTGCGGCTGAGGCTCGCCGTCCGGCGCCTCCGCGAGGGCCTGCCGTGCGGCTCGGAGCGCGCGGTCCGTATGGACGGGCTGCTTGTCGACGGCGCAGGCCCAGGCCAGCCGCTCGTACAGCAGCGCGCGGACGGTCGCCGGGGTGCTGTCGGTGATGGTGGCGCAGGACTCCTCCGCGAAGGAGACCGCCGTACGCCGGTCGCGGGCGAGGGTCCCGTACGCCAGGAACGCGAGGGAGTTGCCGTACAGGTCGCCGTCCCCGGCCTCGCGGGCGAATGCCCGGCTCTCCTGGTACAGGGATGCGGCGTCCCGGCCGTGCCCGCCGTCGAAGGCCGCCCATCCGGCCTGCTGTGCCTGTTCGGCGAGGAGTGAGGTCAGCTTGCGCCGGGAGCCGTCGGAGAAGGAGCCGGTGCTCAGGAGGGCTCTCGTCCGCTGCACCTCTCCGAGGTAGACGCGGTAGGTGTCGCCGCCGCCGAGGAAGTCGTCCAGCTTGCGGAGGCGGGCCGTGCGCTCCCGGAGCCGGTCGACGTAGGCGTCGGTGATCCGGTTCGGGGGAGGCTCCCGGTGGAGTGCGGGAAGGGCCGCGGCCAGGCCGGTGGCCGTGGCCACCTGGAGGACGGTGCGACGATGCAACTGCGGCGGCCCGTTCGAACTCGACGGTGCTGAGGGAGCGACGTCTGCCTCCCACGGGCGGGGAGCGAGACCGACCATGTGGCCGGGGACGCGTAAGGCGTCCGTGATCCGCACGATCTTCTCGAAGGACGTGATCCGACCGGACCCGCGCGCGAGGGTCCCGACCCGGTCGGGCTTGATGTCGCACTCGGTCGCGATCTTCGAGTAGCTGATGCCGGCTTTCTCGCGTGCGACACGGAACACCGCGCCGAAGTCGTGAGAGCGCAGCGCGCGCCGGACGTCCTCGTCGCCGAGGAGGTCTCGCGGAAGCGCCGTCGGTGGCTGGTAGATCATCGGTCTCTTCCTGCCTGCCTGAGCCTGTGTCCTGGGCGATGCCCCGGAGGCAGTGCACTGTGCACATCCGGAGCATGACGATCGGTGGGGAGTCGCCGTGCCTGGCAGTGTCCAACCGGTCTTTGTGTGAGCACTAGTTGTTTCGGCCTTTGTCGCGCGGTCTCTGGAGCAGCGCCGGGGCGCGGGAGGGGCGGTCCGGCCGTGTCGGTGGCCCGATCCGTTGGAAAGGCGGCTCGCGGGCCAATGGCGGAGGCCCCTCGGGTGGCCGGATCCTGTCTGACGTGACCCAGACAACCGAGTCGGCCGCGGCCGCAGAGTCCCCCGCCCGCCGTCCCTCCACGCCCCGCGTCCACCGCGCCTGGTTCGTCGCGGCCGTCACCTTCGTCACGATCATCGGGGCGGCGGCCTTCGCCTCGCTGCCGGGCCTGCTGATCGAGCCGCTGCACGGCGAGTTCGCGTGGTCGCGCGGCACGATCGGCTTCGCGGTCTCGGTGAACCTCGCGCTCTACGGCCTGACGGCGCCGTTCGCGGCGGCGCTGATGGACCGTTTCGGCATCCGCCGGGTCGTCGCGCTGGCCCTCACGGTCATCGCGGCCGGCTCGCTGCTCACCGTATGGATGACGGCGGCCTGGCAGCTGATCCTGTTCTGGGGCGTCCTGGTCGGCCTCGGCAGCGGCTCGATGGCCCTGGCCTTCGCGGCGACCGTCACCAACCGCTGGTTCGTGGCCAGGCGCGGCCTGGTGACGGGCATCCTGACCGCCGCCGGCGCCTCCGGCCAGCTGATCTTCCTGCCGCTGCTCTCCTGGCTGGTCGAGCACCACGGCTGGCGCCCCGCCGCCGTCACGGTCGCGCTGGCCGCGCTCGCCGTCGTCCCGTTCGTCTGGCTGCTGCTCCGCGACCACCCGGCGGACGTGGGCCTGGCCCCGTACGGCGGGGAGTACGCGCCGAAGCCCGCCCCGGTCACCGGCGCGGCCCGGCGCGCGGTCACCGTCCTCTTCAAGGCGGCCCGCACCGGCCCCTTCTGGCTCCTCGCGGGCACCTTCGCGATCTGCGGCGCCTCGACGAACGGCCTGGTGAAGACCCACTTCGTGCCCGCCGCGCACGACCACGGGATGCCGGTGACGGCGGCGGCCGGACTGCTCGCGGTGATCGGCGTGTTCGACGTCGTCGGTACGATCGCCTCCGGCTGGTTCACCGACCGCTTCGAGGCCCGCCGGCTGCTGGCCGTCTATTACGCGCTGCGCGGGATCTCGCTGCTCTTCCTCCCGATGCTGCTGGCGCCCGCCGTGCACCCGCCGATGCTGTTCTTCATCGTCTTCTACGGCCTGGACTGGGTCGCCACGGTCCCGCCGACGATCGCGCTGTGCCGGGAGCACTACGGCGAGGACAGCGCCATCGTCTTCGGCTGGGTCCTCGCCTCCCACCAGGTCGGCGCCGCCGCCGTCGCCTTCGCGGGCGGCCTGGCCCGCGATGTCTTCGGCTCGTACGACCCCGTCTGGTACGCCTCCGGCGCCCTGTGCGCGGCGGCGGCCCTGATGGCCCTGGTGATCCGCGGCAGCCGGACGCCCGCCGCGCCGGGCCCGGTCGCCCCCTAGTCGGCGAACCGCCCGAACCGCCCCCGGTGGAACAGCAGCGGGCCCGCCGTACCGTCCGTGTCGTCCGTGTCGTCTGTGGCGCCCAGGGCGTCCACGCGCCCCACCACGATGAGGTGGTCGCCGCCCGTGTGGACGGCGGCGATCGCGCAGTCCAGCCACGCCGGGGCGGCCGGCAGCCGGGGGGAGCCGGTGGTCGGCGCGGGCACCCAGTCCACGCCCGCGAACTTGTCCGCGCCGCTCACCGCGAAGGCCCGGCACAGCCCGCCCTGGTCGGCCCCCAGGATGTTGACGCAGAAGCTCCCGGCGCGGGCGATCCGGGGCCAGGTCGTCGAGGTGCGGGCGACCATGAAGGCGATCAGCGGCGGGTCCAGCGACAGCGAGGCGAAGGACTGGCAGGCGAAGCCCGCCGGTCCCTCGGTGTCCAGGGCCGTCACGATCGTGACCCCGCTCGCGAAGTGCCCGAGCACGCGCCGGAACTCGGCGGGATCCACCGGCAGCCGCTCGTCGTCCCGCACGGCGCGCAGTGCGGGCCGGGGCAGGGGTTCCACGGCCGTGGGCGCACCGGCCGACCTGAGGTATCGGACGGCGGTGGCCGCCATCCCAGCGTGTCCCATCATGCAGAACAGTGAAGCTGACGAGCCGTCAGATGAGAAGCCCCACGGCCGCCCGGCTCCGACTCGGCGCCCCTCGTGCCCCGGACGCGGCGCCCTGCGTACGCCGGACTCAGCGCCCCTCGTACGCCGGGGTGCGCCGCTCCACGAACGCCGCCACCCCCTCCTGCGCGTCCCGCGTCGTCATGCACAGCTCCTGGGCGTCCGCCTCCGCCGCGAAGGCGGCGGCCCGGTCGCCGTCCAGGGACGCGTTCACCAGCCGCTTGGTCAGCGCCAGCGCCCGGGTCGGGCCCTGGGCCAGCCGCTCGGCCCACTCGAGGGCCGTCTTCTCCAGCTCGTCGGCCGGCACCACCCGGTTCACCAGGCCCAGCTCCCGGGCCTGTTCCGCCGGGACCGCGTCGCCGAAGAACATCAGCTCCTTCGCCCGCTGCGGGCCGATCAGCCGCGTCAGCAGATACGCCCCGCCGCCGTCCGGCACGATCCCGCGCCGGGCGAACACCTCCACGAACTTCGCGGAGTCCGCCGCCAGCACCAGGTCGCAGGCGAAGGCCAGGTGCGCGCCGATCCCCGCCGCCGTGCCGTTCACCGCCGCGATCACCGGCTTCTCGCAGTCCATGACCGCCGTGATGAACCGCTGGGCACCCCGCCGGATCATCCGGGCCACGTCCCCCTGCACCCGCTCGCCCGCCGGGGCGGCGGGGCCGCCGCGCAGGTCCGCGCCCGCGCAGAAGCCGCGCCCGGTGGCCGTGATCACCACCGCCCGGACCGCCGGGTCGGCGGAGGCGTCGGCGAGGAGCGCGATGATCCGCTCCCGCTGGTCCCAGGTGACCGCGTTCATCGCCTCGGGCCGGTTGAGCGTGATCCACGCGACGCCGTTCGCCACGGCGTGCAGGACGTCCTGCGACATGGGTTCCCCTTCGGGCCTGCCGCCTACCGGCACACCGCGAGCGCGTCCAGGGCGACCGCGCCCTGGCCCCTCGGCAGCACCATCAGCGGGTTGATGTCCAGCTCGGCGAGTTCGCCGTCCAGTTCGAGGGCCATCCGCTGCACCCGCAGCACCACCTCCACCAGCGCGTCCACGTCGGCCGCCGGGGCTCCCCGTACGCCGTCCAGGAGGGCCCGGCCGCGCAGTTCGTCCAGCATGTCCCGGGCCTCGCGCTCGCCGAAGGGCGGCACCCGCACCGCCGCGTCGTTGAGGACCTCCACCAGGACGCCGCCGAGCCCGACGGTGACGGTCGGCCCGAAGAGCGGGTCCCGGGTCACGCCCACCACCATCTCGACCCCGCGCGGCACCATCTGGCAGACCAGGATGCCGTCCAGGTCGATGCCCTCGAAGCGGGCGATGTCGGTGAGTTCGCGGTACGTGTCGCGGATCTGGCTCGCGGAGGTCAGCCCGACCTTCACCAGGCCCAGCTCCGTCTTGTGGGCGAGCTGCGCGCCCGACGCCTTCATGACGACCGGGTAGCCGACCAGCCCCGCCGCCCGCACGGCCGCCGCCGCGCTGGTCACCAGCTGCTCGCGCGGCACCCGGATCCCGTACGCCCGCAGCAGCTGCTTCGCCGCGTGCTCGCTCAGCCGGTGGCCGGGCCGCATCAGGGCCTGGGCCTTGCGGAAGGACGGCGACGGGGTGCGCGGGGCCTCGTCGAAGGGGGAGCGGTAGCCGGTGGTGAAGCGGTGGTGGTCGAGGTACGCCTTGACGGCGCCGATGCAGTTGCCGAAGGTGCGGAAGGTGGCGACCCGGGAGGAGCCGAGGAGCGTGGTCCGGTAGGCGTCCTCGGTGCCGACGGGCGAGCCCCACACCACGCAGACCAGCTTGTCGCTCGCCTCGGCCGCGTCCACCAGGTCCTGCGCCAGCTTGTCGCTCATGGGCGGGAAGGGGCCGGTGATCGGACAGATCAGGACGCCGACCTCGGGGTCGGCGAGGATCGCGTCGATGATCTTCCGGCCGCGCCAGTCGCCCACCGGGTGCCCGCCGTTGTCGACGGGGTTGGCCACGCTCAGGTACGGCGGGATCCACTGGTGCAGCTCGTCCTGCTTCTCCTCGGAGAGGGTCGGCAGGGAGAGCCCCGCCGCCGTGGCGAGGTCGGAGAAGTGGGCGCCGGTGCCGCCGGAGATGGAGTAGACGACGACCCCGTCCGCGAGCGGCCTGCGGGCGCGGGCGAGCAGCGCGGCGGTGTCCTGGAGCTGGTCGAGCCCGTCGACCCGGATCACCCCGAACTGCCGCATGGCCGCGTCCACGACCTGGTCCGCCCCGGTCAGCTTGCCGGTGTGCGAGGCGGCCATCCGGGCCCCCGCCTCGGTGCGGCCGACCTTGACGGCGACGACCGGCACCCCGCGCCGGGCGGCCTGGTCGGCGGCGAGCAGGAAGGAGCGTCCGTCCTTGAGCCCCTCCACGTAGCAGGCGATCGCGCCGACCTCGGGGCGGTGCGCGAAGTACGAGAGGAAGTCGGCGGTCTCCAGGTCGGCCTCGTTGCCGGTGGGCGCCCAGTGCGAGAGCCGGACGCCCAGCTCCTGCATGGTGAAGACGGGCCGGCCCTGGTGCCCCGACTGGGTGATGAGCGCGATGGCGGGGCCTTCCAGGTCCTCGCGGAAGCGCTCGAAGGCGTTGAGGTTGGTGTTGGGGCCGAGCAGCCGCAGCCCCGAGCGGCCCACGGCGGCGGCGAGCCGCTCCTGCGCGGCGGCGCCCGCCTCCCCGGTCTCCGCGAAGCCGGACGCGAAGGCGACGGCGAACCGCACCTTGGCCTCGGCCAGTTGCTCGATGACCGGCAGCGGGTCGGCGACCAGCAGCACGGCGAGGTCGACCCCCACGCCGAGCGCGCCGAGCTCGGTGACGGAGGCGACGCAGTCGATGCCGAAGACGCTGGTACGGGTCGGATGGACGGGCACCACGCGGGCGCCGACCCGCCCGGCCCAGTCGATGAGCTGGCGGGTGATCCCGGTGTTGGGCCGCCCCTCGGTGTCCGAGGCGCCGACGACGGCCACCACCTCGGGCCGGAAGAACCGGTCGAGTTCGGGGACCGGCGCGTGCAGGGGGCGCCCGCTGACGTCCGTGTCGCCCTCGACGGCGGTGACGCCGTGGACGGCGGTCCGGGCGGGTTCCTCGCCGCAGGCGACGACGCGAGCGCGGAGGTCCGTGGTGAAGGTGCCGTGAGTCGATCCAAGCATCGTGGTAGCTCCGCCCGTCCGTCCGTACATCCGTCCGTCATCCCATCCCTGACGCATAGTCAGATTACAGAACTGACGGTGAGTCAGGAATGGCCGTGCAGCGAACTGTGCCCGGACGGGCTCCGGTCACAGCACGGCGCGGGCCCGCCCCGGCCCGCTCACTCGACGAGCCCGGCGCTCCCGCCCGCCCGCGCGATCCGCCGGGCGATCCGCTCGGCGTCCAGCGCCATCTCGCGGAACATCCCGCTGATCGGATTGGTGAAGCCCTGGAAGTACAGCCCCGGCGCCCCGGCCGGGCAGCGCGCCCCGCGCGTCACCGGCCGCCCGCGCCCGTCGAGCACGTCCAGGTGCCCGAGCAGCGGCTCCAGGGCCCGCTCGTAGCCGGTGGCGGCGATGACGGCGTCCGGGGTGATCCGCGAGCCGTCGGCGAGCACCACCGCGTCCCCGTCGAAGGACTCCACGGCGGCGACCGGCTCCACCGCCCCGGACCTCACCGCGGCGACCAGGCCGACGTCCTGCACCGGGATCGCGCCCTGCCGCACCCGCGAGTAGAGCCCGCCGGCGGGGCGGGGCATCCCGTACGCGGAGAGGTCGGGGGTCAGCAGCGGCCCGAGCAGCGTGGTGATCCGGTCCACCAGCCGCACCGGCAGCCGCCGCACCAGGATGCCGGTGCGCTGGCTCGGCCAGCCCGCCGTGGCGCGCCGGAGGATGTACGGGGCGGTGCGCACGGCGAGCCGCACCCGGGCGGCGCCGCCCTCGGCGAGGTCCGCCGCGATCTCGGCCCCGGTGTTGCCGACGCCGACGACGAGCACGTCCCTGCCCTTGTACGGACCGGGCTCGCGGTAGGCGCTCGCGTGCGCGAGGTCCCGGTCCCGCAGGTAGGTGTCGAGGCCGGGCCAGCGGGGGATGCGGGGCGTGTGGTTGTAGCCGGTGGCGACGACGACGGCGGAGCCGGTGAGCCGCCGCCCGCCGGTGGCGTGCAGGACCCAGCCCTCGCCCGCCGAGGCGTCCGCCCCGGCCGGCTCGATCCGGTCCACCTCGACCCCGGTGACGATCTCCAGGTCGTGGAACTCGGCGTACTTCTCCAGGTACCGCACCACGTCCGCGCGGGCCGGCCAGCGCCCGAAGGAGCGGGGCATCCGCAGCCCGGGCAGCCCGGAGAGGCGGCGGGTGGTGTGCAGCCGCAGCCGGGCGTAGTGGCGGCGCCAGGAGGCGCCCACGGCGTCCGTCTTCTCCAGGACGACGGCCCGCACACCACGCGCGCGCAGGGCCGCGGCGACGGCGAGGCCGCCGGGGCCGCCGCCGATGACGTAGACGGGGTGGGTCTGGGGGGTGGTCATGAACGCCGAGCGTAATGACGTGAACACGCCGTGGGTCTCGGTCAAGAGGGGGTTCGGTTGCGAATCGGTCACGCGCGCGGGGTCTTGCGGACCTCCGCCCGATCCGCTGAACTGACGGGCGAACTGACGACACGTCAGATTCATTCCGGGGTGGACGGACGGACGGACCACATACAGATGCAGACGCAGACGCAGACGATCTGGCTCACCGGCGCCGAATGGCTCGCCGTCCTCCGTATCGGCCTCGGCCTGTGGTGGCTGGAGAGCTGGCGGCACAAGGACAAGAAGGGCTGGTTCGAGCGCGGCACCGGCATCGCGTGGGCGGCGGACGTGGCCGGGAAGCACAAGTGGCCGCAGGTGAAGAAGGGCTTCGAGGCGGTCGTCGCGCCGCGCCCGAAGCTCATGGCGTACGTCGTCGTCTACGCCGAACTCGCCCTCGGCCTCGGCCTGATCAGCGGCTTCCTCACCCCGGTCGCCCTCGTCGGGGGCCTGCTCCTCAACCTCCTCTACCTCACCCTGATGATCCACGACTGGGCCGAGCAGGGGCAGAACGCGATGATGGCGCTGATCTCGCTGGTCGCCCTCTTCGCGATGTCCTGGCAGACCTGGTCCCTCGACCACGCGATCGGACTCTTCTGATGACGGCCACCCCCGACATCGACGCCGCCACCCGCCCCTACTGGGACGCCGCCGCCGAAGGCCGCCTCCTGCTCCGCCACTGCACCGCCTGCGACCGGCCGCACCACTACCCGCGCGAGTTCTGCCCGCACTGCTGGAGCGAGTCCGTCGAATGGCGCCCCGCCTCCGGCCGCGCCACGCTCTACACCTGGTCCGTCGTCCACCGCAACGACCTCCCGCCCTTCGGCGAGCGCGTCCCGTACACGGCGGCGGTGGTGGACCTGGCGGAGGGCCCCCGCATGATGACCGAGATCGTCGACTGCCCCGAGGAGGCCCTCCGCATCGGCATGTCCCTGGAGGTTGCCTTCCGCCCGGAGGGCGAGGTACGGGTGCCGGTGTTCAGACCGCGACGGCCGTGACCTGCTTCCCGCAGAGCTTGACCATGTCGTCGACGTCGGACGTCACGACGATTCTGGGGCTGGGGTGGCCAAGGGCGGTGGCCGCCACCACGGAGTCGATCGCGTACTTGTGCCCGTGCAGTCCCGCGTCGCGCAGGAGGCCGAGGGCGCGCCATGAGATCTCGTCCGTGACGGGAACGACCTCCAGTCGGGAGACTTCCCATCGGAACCGGTCCAGGCGCGCCCGGGGATTCCATGCCTCCAGCAGGGTCAGATTGCTGAGGGCGACCAGCGTGTCCCTGGACTGGGCGGCCCGAACAAGGCCGACCACCTTGGGGTCGTTCGCGATGTACTTGCTCAGCCCTTGGGAGTCGAGCAGGAGGATGCCGTGGGCTAACTGGCTTCGCGTTCGTGCCACTTCTCCACCTCCTCGGCGTCCGTCCGGGCGGCCTGCTCCTCGGCCTCACGGAAGATCGCAGCGGCCCAGTCCTGGATTTCCTGGGTGGGAGGGCCGATCTCGGCCTCCTTGGCGCGGAGCGATTCTTCCAGCAGATCCCGCTGTATCTGCCGCTCCACCGCCGCACTCACGTACGCCGAGAACCCGCGCGCGCCCACCCGCGCCTTGACCGCCGCGATGCGGCCGGCCGGCATGGAAACGCTGACCTTCTGAGCGGGGCCCTCGTCGGGCCCGTACTCCGCCTGAGACTCCATGGAACCGAGATTAGCAAAGCGAGTGGCAATTCACGCCCCGCTCCGCTCCACCGGGATCCACAGCTGCGAGTCCGTCTCCGCGCCGATCTCCACCGGCACCGTCCGCAGCAGCTCCGGGCCCGGGCGGCTCGTGTACGGGCCGGACGGGAACCACTGGGTGAAGACGTCCCGCCACAGCTCCTGGAGGGCGGCCGGGTACGGGCCCCGGTCGTCGAAGACCGCCCAGGTCCCGGCCGGGACCTCCAAGGCGTCCAGCTCCCCGGCGGGCGTGCCGGGCGGGGTCACCACGCCGATCCAGTAGTCCAGCTCGGTGCCCTCCTCCCGGCTCTCCGACAGGTGCACCGCCGCCGACAGGACACCCGCGGGCTCCCCGTCCGCCAGCTCCTTCATCCGGGCGATCTCCCCCGGCTCCAGGCTCGCGACGAGCGCCGCCCCGGCCGGGTTGACCCCCTCGTGGACGAGCGGGATCCGGGCCTTCCGGCCGATGAACCGGAAGGCTTCCCTCTCGACGATCCGATAGCGCATGGTGCTGCTCCCTTCGATGACGACCCGGAAGGACATCCGCGGCTGCGCCGTCAGCGCCGCACCCGTGCGCCGCGCCTCGCCCGGCCCGATGCCGTGCACCGACCGGAACGCCCGCGCGAACGCCTCGCCCGAGCCGTAGCCGTAGCGCACCGCCACGTCGAGCAGCGTGTGCTCCCCGGCCAGCACCTCGGCCCCGGCCAGCGTCATCCGGCGCCGCCGCACGTACACGGACAGCGGCATCCCGGCGAGCGCCGAGAACAGGCGCCGGAAGTGGTACTCCGACGTCATCGCGATCCGGGCGAGCTCCGCCACGTCGAGCTCGCCGTCGAGACGGGACTCGATGTGGTCGAGGGCCTGGTTCAGCCGGTCGAGCACGGGCGCGGTTCCTTCCTTCCGATGGCCTGATGGCCTGATGGATCCACCGTAGGAAGGGCCACCCTGCCAGGACCCGACGATCCCTGCCCGGAACGATCGGGGGCGATCGGGGCTTGCGCTTGCCGCCGCGTCAACTCCTACGGTCGTGGTGTGGGGGCCGGACGGACCGGCCCGTCGACGGAAGGACACGCCATGGCCTGGTCGATCGCGGACGTGGCCCGCATGTCCGGGGTGACCTCCCGGACCCTGCGCCACTACGACGAGATCGGACTCCTGCCACCGGCCTGGACCGCCTCCAACGGGCACCGCCACTACGAGCAGGACGAGCTGCTGCGCCTCCAGCAGATCCTGCTCATGCGCGAGCTCGGTCTCGGCCTCAAGGAGATCCGCGCCGTCCTGGACAGCGACGCCGACCGGGTCGCCGTCCTCCGCGAGCACCACGAACGGCTGCTCGCGGAGCACGACCGGCTCGGCACCCTCGCCCGCACCGTCGCCCGCACCATCACCGAACTGGAGGAACACCCCATGCCGAAGATCAACCGCCCCGAGAACCTCTTCGAGGGCTTCGAGCCCGACCCCGAGCTCGAAGCCGAGGCCGAGCGCCGCTGGCCCGCCGCGTACGAGGAGTCCCGGCGCGCGACGGAGGGCGTCACCCCCGCCGACATGGAGCACTGGCAGCGCGAGGTCACGGCGCAGATGATCCGCTTCGCCGAGTTCATGGCCGCCGGCACCCCCGTCGACGACCCGGCCGTCCAGGCCGAGGTCGGCGCCCACCACCGCAACGTCAGCCGCTTCTGGACGCCGAACGCCGAGGCGTACAAGGGCCTCGCCACGATGTACGTCGAGGACCCGCGCTTCCGCGAGAACTTCGAGAAGATCGCGGCCGGCCTCGCGGAGTACCAGCGGGACGCGATGCACGTGTACGCGGACACCCGGCTGTCCTGACCCGGGCACGGCCCGCCCGGACTGACCCGGACTGCCCGGCCCGCCCGGACCGCCTCGGACTGACCCGGCCCGCCCGGCCCGCCATGGACCGACCCGGGCACGGACCGCCCGGACAGGGTCGCGCGCGGCGGCCCGCCCGGGAGAATCGCCGCCATGCGCATCCTGATCATCACCGCCGGTTCACGGGGCGACGTCGCCCCCTTCACCGGCCTCGGCCGCCGCCTCCAGGACGCCGGCCACGAGGTCGCCCTCGCCGCGCACGCGTGCTTCCGGCCCCTCGTCGAGGGCTGCGGCCTCGGCTTCCGCCCCGTCCCCGGCGACCCCCGGCAGCTCATCGAGGACTGGGCCCGCGCCGCCTCCCGCGCCGAGGTCCAGGCCCTGACCAGGGCGTACGCGGACGGGGTCGCCGACGGCGTGGCGGCGGCGGCCGCGTCCGGCACCGACCTCCTGCTCACCGCCTTCGGCCCGGCGCCCCTCGCGCGGGCGGCGGGCGAGGCGTACGGCGTCCCGGTCGTCGGCACGTACCTCACCCCGTCCTTCGCCACCGCCAGCTTCGCGCTGCCCACCGCCCGCGACACCTCGGCGGGCAACCTCGCCGCCGGTCAGGACGTGGTGCGCCGCGCGGGGGGCGCGTTCGCGGGCGCGGAGGCGAGGCTGCGCGCGACGCTGGACCTCCCGCCGGAGCCGGAGCCGGAGCCGGAGCCGGAGCCGGAGCCGGGCCCACAGCCGGGCACGCCAACGGGCCAGGGCCCGCGCCCCGGGGAAGGCCCCGTCTTCCACGGCTACAGCCCCCACGTCCTGCCCCGCCCCGACGACTGGCCCGACCACGTCGGCGTCTGCGGCTACTGGTGGCCCGCCCGCCCCGACGGCTGGCAACCGCCCCCCGAACTCGTGGACTTCCTCGCGGCGGGCCCGCCCCCCGTCTTCCTCGGCTTCGGCAGCATGGCCCCCGGCACCGGCGACCGCCTCGGCGCGCTCGTCACGGAGGCCGTCCGGAAGGCGGGTGTCCGCGCCGTGGTCCAGGCGGGCTGGGCGGAGCTCACCGCCGCCGGCCCCGACCTCCTCCCCATCGGCGACGTCCCGCACGACTGGCTCTTCCCGCGCACCGCCGCCGTCGTCCACCACGCGGGCGCCGGGACCACGGGCGCCGCCCTGCGGGCCGGGGTGCCCGCCGTCCCCGTCCCCGTCATGGCCGACCAGCCCTTCTGGGCCGGCCGCCTCCACGAACTCGGCGTAGCCACCCGCCCGTTGCCCTTCGCGGACCTGACCGCCGACACCCTCGCCGCCGCCCTCGCCACGGCCACCACCGACCCGTCCCTCCGCACCCGCGCGCGGACCCTGTCCCAGGCCCTCGCCGCGGAGGACGGCGCGGGCACGGTCCTCACCCACATCGACACCCGCATCGACCGCGTCGGCGCCGGGAATCGGACGGCGGCCGACGGGGTTGGCGGGGGAACGGACGGTTGATCGGAGAGTCATGCGAGCGATACAGGTGTACGAGGTGGGCGGCCCCGACGTCATGCGGGAGGCCGAGGTGGACCAGCCGAGCCCGGGCCCGGGCGAGGCGGTCGTGGCGGTCGCCGCGTCCGGGATCAACTTCCTCGACGTCTACTACCGCGAGGGCCGCTACAGCCTCCCGCTGCCCTTCACCCCCGGCTCCGAGGGCGCCGGCACGGTCGTCGAAGTCGGCCCCGGCGTCACGGAGGTCGCCGTCGGGGACCGAGTCGGCTGGGTGGAGATCCCCGGCTCGTACGCCGAGCGGGCCGTCGTGGACGCCTCCCGGCTGGTGCCGCTGCCCGACGACGTCGACTTCGAGACGGCCGCCTCCGTGCTCCTCCAGGGCATGACCGCGCACTACCTCGTCAAGGACGCCTACCCGGTCCAGGCGGGCGACACGGTCCTCGTCCACGCCGCCGCCGGTGGCATGGGGCTGCTGCTCACCCAGCTCGTCACCCGTCTCGGCGGCCGGGTGATCGGCACGGCGTCGACCCCGGAGAAGGCCGCCCGCGCGAAGGGCGCCGGGGCCGCCGAGGTGATCCTCTCCTCCTCGGTCGACGATCTCGCGGCCGAGGTGCTGCGGCTCAACGGCGGCCGGGGACTGCCGGTCGTGTACGACGGCGTCGGCGCGCACACCTTCGACGCGAGCCTCGCGAGCCTGCGCCCCCGAGGCCACCTCGTGCTCTTCGGCGCGGCGAGCGGCGCCGTGCCGCCGTTCGACCCGATGCGGCTCGCGGGCGGCGGTTCCCTCACCCTGATCCGGCCCAGCCTCGGGGACTACATCGCCGACCGCTCCGAACTGCTCGCCCGGGCCGCCGAGGTGTTCGAGTGGGTGCGCTCCAAGGCGCTTGAGGTCACCGTGACGGGCCGCTACGCCCTGTCCGAGGCCGCCCAGGCTCACAGCGACCTGGAGTCCCGCCGCACCACCGGCAAGCTGCTCCTCATACCCGACGAGACCGCCGCCGTACGCGGATAGGAGCCGCGGAGCGGATCGCGGGCGGCGCGCGCCTAGGCCGCCCGCGCCGCCTGTGCGCCCGCGTCGGCATCCGCGCCCACGACCGCGCCCGCACCCTCGCCCCCGCCCCCGCCCAGCGCCGGATAGTCGGTGTACCCCTCCGCCCCGCCCGCGTACATCAGCCCCCGCTCCCGCACCGGGTTCAGCGGCGCCCGGTCCCGCAGCCGCGCCACCAGGTCCGGGTTGGCGAGGAACGAGCGGCCCAGCGAGATCAGGTCCGCGCCCGCCGCCAGCAGCCGCTCGCCCGCCGCCCGGCCGCCGTCGGCCGGCAGCGGGCCGCCCCAGCCCAGCGCCGGGTTGGCGATCAGCGCGCCCGGCCAGATCCGCCGGATCTCCCGGAACAGCGGCTGCTCCGGGTCCGCGAACACCACGTGCAGATACGCCGGGCCCAGCTCCGCCAGCGCCGCCACCAGCGCCGGGTACAGGGCCTCCGTGTCGCCCTCCTCGACCCCGTTCACACCCACCCCGGGCGAGATCCGCACCCCGACCCGCTCCGGCCCGACCGCCTCCGCGACCGCCCGCACCACCTCCACCACGAACCAGATCCGGTGCGCCACCGGCCCCCCGTACCCGTCCGTGCGCAGGTTCGTGTTCTTCGCCAGGAACTGGTGCAGCAGATAGCCGTTCGCCGCGTGCACCTCCACGCCCTCGAAGCCCGCCTCGACCGCCCGCCGCGCCGCCGCGGCGAAGTCCGCCACGGTCCGCTCGATCTCCGCCGCGTCCATCTCCCGGGGCACCACCGCCGGCCGCGGCCCGTCCGCCGTGTGCACGGCCTCGGGCAGCGCGACCGGCGAAGGGGCGACGGGGACGAGCCCGCTGGTGTCGGGGTGGCCGACTCGTCCGCCGTGCTGCAACTGCACGAACATCCTCCCTCCCGAAGCCCGCACCGCGTCGGTGACGCGCCGCCACCCCGCCACGTGAGCGTCGGCGTACAGCCCGGGGATGTTCGCGTACGTCTGCCCCACCGCGTTCGGCGTCGTCGCCTCCGCGATGATCAGCCCGGCCGTCGCCCGCTGCGCGTAGTACGTCTCCATCAGCGCGCTCGGCACCCCGTCCCCCTCCGCCCTGTTCCGCGTCAGCGGCGCCATGACCAGCCGGTTGGGAAGGGCCAGGGGGCCGAGGCGGGTGGGCTCGAAAAGGCTCGCTTGGTTCGTCATGCCGGTACCGTAAAAGGTGACACGGATGTCAGGTTCAAGCCCGAACGGCCCGAACGGGGACGGCACATGAGAATCGGCGAACTGGCCCGCCGCACCGGCGTGAGCGAGCGCTCCCTGCGCTACTACGAGCAGCAGGGCCTGCTCCGCTCCGAGCGCACCCCCGGCGGCCACCGCGCCTACGGCGACTGGGCCGTCGACCGTGTCATCCGCATCCAGGCCCTGTACGCCGCCGGCCTCGGCAGCAAGAAGATCGCCCTGCTGCTCCCGTGCATGCGCGACGCCGACGGCGGCCCGACCCCGCTCACCACCGGCGGGCTCGTCGACGAGCTGATCGTCGAGCGCGACCGCATCGACCGCATGATCCTCGACCTCGTCCGCTCCCGTGACGTCCTGGACGAGGTCATCGACGCGGCGACCGTCAGGGCCTGACACCCGCCCGCGCCAGGATCTCCGGCGCCGCCTCCGCGAGCGTCGCGAAGTGCCGCTGCGAACCCTCGGCGGGCTCGGCCGTGTTGACCGTCCACACCGTCATCCCGGCCGCCCGCCCGGCGCGCACGCCCGAGGGCGCGTCCTCGATCACCAGACACTCCGCCGGGTCCGCCCCCAGCAGCTCCGCCGCCCGCAGATACGGCACCGGCGAGGGCTTCCCCTCGCTCACCGCCGCCGCGTCCACCAGCAGCTCCGGCACCGGCAGCCCGGTCCGCTCGAACCGCCCGCGCACCCGGTGCGCGTAGTTCGACGTCACGAGCCCCCACCGCCCCTCGGGCAGCGCGGCGAGCAGCCCCGCCGCGCCCGCGAAGGCGTCGTACGTGCCCGAGCGCACGTCCTCGTCCTCCAGCGCGTGCAGCAGCGCCAGGCACTCGGCCGGATCGGCCCCCGGCGCCACGGCCGCGAAGGTCTCGACGGGCCGCGTCCGCAGCGCCACCGCGTACACCTCGTCCCCGTCGAGCCCGTACCGCCCGGCCCACTCGTGCCAGACGCGCCGCTGGTTGGCGACGGCGTCCATGAGCGTGCCGTCCACGTCGAAGAGGACGAAGTCCTCGCCGGTCACGCGCCAGACGCCACGACCACGAACGCGGCCCACGAGGCGGGGGCGACGGCGAGCTGGGGGCCGTCGGGGTTCTTGGAGTCGCGGACGTGGACCGTGGTGGGGTGAGCGGCGACCTCGACGCAGTTGCCGCCTTCGGCGCTGCTGTAGCTGGACTTGTGCCAGTCGTAGGCGATCTCGACGCACTCGCCGCCCTCGCCGTCGCTGTAGCTGCTCTTGAACCAGGCCAGATCCGCGGTGCTCATAGCTCTCCCAGCATCTTTTCGATCAAGTCCAGGGACTCAAGGGGCGTGAATGCCTGTGCCCGGATGATCCCATAGCGCTCGGTGTACATGCGCACCTCTTCAGGGTCAGTGATCAGCCGCGCGTGACCGTAGATTTCGGTGTACGCGACCTCTCGACGTCCCTTGGGGGTGAGGAGCGTGAACGACCCGCTGAGAGCCGGGTGCTCTTCGCGCTCCGTGGGCATGATCTGGAGGTGTACGTTGCGCAGGCGGCTGACCTGCACGAGTCGGCGGAGCTGCTCCCGAAAGGCTTCACGGCCACCCAACGGGCGGTGCAGAACGGACTCCTCGATGACGAAGCTCATCGTCGGAGCCGGCCACTTCTCGAAGATGTCCTGGCGGGCGAGTCGGTCGGCGAGACGAGTCTCGATCGTTCCCTCGTCGTACAGCGGGCGACGCGATCGGAACACGGCCTGCGCGTAGGCCGGAGTCTGCAGGATGCCCGGCACCGCCTGCACCGCGTAATAGTGCAGTGCCACCGCTGCCGCCTCCGCCTTCGCGAAGTCCTGGAACCAGTCCGGGTGTCGTACCCGCGCCCGCGCCAGCGCCTCGCGTACGTCGTCCACGGCGGCGATCAGGATGCCGTCCGCGCCCAGGATCGGGTCCGCCAGGGTCAGGAAGTCGGGCTGCGGGGTCCGTACGCCGCGCTCGACCGAAGAGATCAGGTCCTCGCTACAGTGCGTGGCCGACGCGAGCTCCGTCTGGCTCATGCCCTTGTTCTTGCGAAGCACCTTGATGATTTTCCCCAGCGCCTTGAACAAGTACGCCGTACCGTCTACTTCGGAGGGCCTTTCCGGCCGCTCGTCCCTGTCCACCGACATTCGTACCGCCTTCTTGGCGTGCCTGTACCGCTACTCAGCGTCGTCGTGAAGCTCCTGGTCAGCGTAGGGCTGGCGGGCCAGGCTCGGAGGCATGAAGACGGAAATGACCCCCGCGACCACCCCAACCGGTGAGTCGGGTGGCGAGTTCACGCAACGCTTCTCCGCAACGCGCCGGGGCGCACGCCTGGCGCGTCTGCTGGCGGTGCGGCAGCTGCACGACTGGGGCGTGGTGGCGGTCGACGCGGTGGAGCTGGTGGTGGCCGAGCTGGTGAGCAACGCGGTGACGCACGGGCTGGTGCAGGGGAGGGACTTCGAGTTACGGCTGGCGCTGGCGGCCGATCACGTACGGGTGGAGGTGTCGGACGCGCGGGGCGAGCGCGAGCCGGCGCCGAATCCCCGCCCCGACGAGCACGGTTACGGGCTGCTGCTGGTGACCGCGCTGGCGTCGGGGTGGGGGGTGTGCGGCCGGGAGGTCGGCAAGACGGTGTGGGCGACCGTCCCCAGGTGAGGGCGGCGGTCGGGCTACCTCAATTCTTCCTCTGAGAACGCGAGCTCCGCTCGATCGGCCCGGCGCGCGCGGCTACGGTCTGCGCAACGCTCAAGGGTTCGGGGGGAACGATGGGTATCGCTGATCGGCGTGCCGCGAGGCTGGCGACGGGGACGGCTCTGGTGGCCCTGGGGCTGCTGGTGACCGGGTGCACGGAGGGGTCGGCGCCGAGGGCGGCGGCCCCGTCGGTCGCGGCGCCGACGGAGCTGACGGCGTCCGTGCCCACCCGGCCGGACGAGGTGGCGCAGGGCGCGCTCGCCAAGGCGCGGCTGCGGCAGGTGGCCCCGGCGGCGACGGACATGACGGAGGACCCGGGCGGGCCGACGTTCGTCGAGTCGGGGATCGCCCGGGTCGAGGAGGGCGTGCGCAACCTGTCGATGCTCAAGAAGGGCGCGTACCAGGTCTACGTGTCCTGCGTCGGCGAGGGCGCGGTGGACGTCGTCGTCGGGGGCGCTCCCGCGCGGCGCGTGGCGTGCGACGAGCGGCCGGTCGGGCTGCGGGTCGCGGGCGCGCCGGAGGAGCTGACGCTGGACATCACCGGCGTCAAGGGGGCCTCGGGCATGGTCGCTTGGGAGCTCGTGGCGCTCTCACCCGGGGGCGGGGTCCGGGTCCAGTGACGTTTCTGTGGTGAAAGCGCTACGCCTGGAGAGTGAGTAAAGCGGGCGTATAAGGAAGTTCTCCGAACTCTCAGGAAATCATCAGGTTTTGGTAAAGGGGCGTCGTGTTGCCGCGACGCCCCGTCCTCTGCCGTTTTCCCCGAGATGACGAGGAGCACGACGTTGACCAGCTACGGGAATCTTCTGCGCGAACAGATCGCGGCGCCCGGGACCACGCCCCTGATCGGCGTGTACGACATGTACTCGGCGTCGGTCGCCGCCGACCACTACGACGGGATGTTCGTCTCCGGCTTCGGCTTCGCCGCCTCGTACTACGGGCTGCCGGACATCGGCTTCATCGCCTGGCCCGACATGGTCGCCTTCGTGGAGCGGCTGCGCGGCGCGTTCCCACAGCAGCACCTTCTGGTGGACATCGACGACGGCTACGTGGATCCCGAGGTCGCCTGCCACGTCGTGGAGCGGCTGGAGCGGATCGGGGCGTCCGGGGTGATCCTGGAGGACCAGAAGCGGCCCCGGCGCTGCGGGCACGCGGACGGCAAGCAGGTGCTGCCGCTGGACGAGTACCTGGCAAAGCTGGAGATGGTGCTGGCCACCCGGCGGGACCTCGTCGTGGTGGCCCGTACGGACGCGACGGACGAGGCGGACATCCTGCGGCGGGCGAAGGCGCTCGCGGCGACCGAGGCGGACGTGGTCCTGGTCGACGGCGTGCGGAGCGTGGAGTGGATCCGGCGGATCCGGGACGTGGTCGGCGACAAGCCGCTGCTGTTCAACCAGATCGCGGGCGGCAAGTCCCCGCGCCTGTCGCTCCCGGAGCTCTCCGAGCTCGGCGTGGACGTGGCGATCTACAGCACGCCCTGCCTGTTCGCGGCGCACCGCGCGATGGACTCGGCGCTCGCGGAGCTCAAGGCGGCCGACGGGCGGCTGCCGTCGTTCGACCCGGTCGACGGCATCGGCGTCGCCGCCTCGACCCGGCTGCTGGAGCGGAACATCAGCCGCCACCACGACGCCCCCGCGCGGGTGGGCGCGTGATCCGCACCGTACCGAAGGCGCTGGGGCTGGCCGCCGCCCTGCTCGCGGTGGCCGCCGCGCCCGCGATGGCCGGCAGCCTGGTGACCGTCATCGACAACTCGCAGGCGGACTCGATCCTGGAGGTGGACCGGGCGGCGAACTTCCAGTTCGGCGGGACCGGGACCGTCGGCAGCGACCACGACGGCAGCGCGGTCGACGCGATCGAGGCGCTGATGGGCGCGGTCGGCGCCTCGGACGACTGAGGACGGCCGAGCACCCGCGCGCGCAGCCGAACGGCC
Organism: Streptomyces sp. NPDC048659; assembly: GCF_040650575.1. Lineage (NCBI taxonomy): Bacteria > Bacillati > Actinomycetota > Actinomycetes > Kitasatosporales > Streptomycetaceae > Streptomyces > Streptomyces sp. NPDC048659. The sequence goes on from NZ_JBEZHM010000002.1 coordinate 114,019, forward strand.
GGACACCGCCCTCGTGGTGTCCGGCCGTCCGGCCGTGTGTCCGTCCTGCCGCTTCCGTCACGTCCCGCCGTCGCGCGGGAGGATCAGTCCTCGGTCAGATCGGCCTTGCCGTCCTCGCCGACCTCGACCGGCTCCGGCCCGTCCGCGAGGTGCTGCGTGACGGCGGAGGCGGAGGCGTCGGCGGCGGGGGCCGCGGCCTGCGCCGCCGGGGCGGCGAAGCCGAAGGCCGCCCCGGCCAGGGCCAGGGCGGCGGCGAACGCGCGGGGGATCGTGGAGAGGTTCATGCCCGGCCAACGGTCGCGCAGCGTGATCGGTCACGGAAGGTGACCCTGGAGAGGGAGGGGCGCACGGGCGGGCCGCGAGCGCCGTCAGCGCCGCTCGACCAGGCCCCGCACGTAAGCGGCCTGGCCCGCGTGCTGGTTGTCGTCCGTCAGCACGCTGACAAGCCGGACGCCGAGCGTGACCGGCGGGTCCCAGCGGGTGTCCACGACCCTGCCCAGCTCGGCGGCGGTGACCGAGCCGACGTGGGCGACCGTACGGGCGTGCACGGCGTCGTAGTAGGCGAGCAGCAGCTCCGCGGGGGCGCGGACGGCGGCGACCTGCGCGCGGTCGTGCCCGTAACCCGTGTCCGCTTCGGGGAAGGGCAGGCCGAACCGCTCCGCCCAGCCGTCGGCGGACCACAGCTGCGCGGTGCCGAAGGCGTCGGCGACGTGGTCGTCCTGGATGCGGGCCAGGTGCCAGACGAGCCAGGCGACCGAGTTGGCGTCCGCGTCGGGCCGGACCGCCAGCTCCTCCTCCGACAGGCCCTCGACGGCCTCGTGCACGGTCTCCTGGACTCGGGCGAACGCGTCGAGCAGCAGGTCGGAGCTTTTCATGCCACCACCCTCCGCCCCGCCGCCGCGCACCCCGGCCCCGACCGGCGCCGCACGGACGGAATTCACCCGGACGGAGCCGGACGGTACGGGTGTCGGGTCGGGGTGGCCGCCGGGGGCGGCACGTCAGCCGGTCCGCTCGTAGTGGTAGCCGTCGCCGTGGGCGGGGCCCACGTCGTGGCGGATGCCGGTCGGGGCGGTGAGGGCGAAGAACGACGGGTCGTCGTCCTGGCAGAGGCTGTCGGAGCGCGCCTGGTCCAGGACGGCGGTCCCGAGGTTGATCCGGCTGCCGCCGTCGCTGACCGAGACCAGCCGGGCGACCTGCTCGCAGTGCACGCCGTTCTGCACGTCGGTGATCAGCTTGGCGGCGATCTGGCCGGGGGCGACCCGGTAGATGTACACCGTCTGGGGCTGGTTGATGTTGAACTGCGCGGTGTACTTCCAGGTGCCGACGAAGGCCGACGGGACGCGGTTGTCGGGGGTGGCCGGGGGCTTCGGCTTGGGCGCGGTGGTGGTGGCGGGCGGCTTGGTGACCGTACCGCCGGAGGAGCCGCCCGAGGACCCGCCCGAGGCCCCGCCGGAGGAGCCGCCGGACGAGCCCCCCGACGACCCTCCGGAGGCCCCGCCGGGCGAGCCACCGGAGCCCCCGGAGGCCCCGCCCGCACCTCCGGCCCCTCCGGCACCGCCCGCACCTCCGGCTCCGCCCGCGCCGCCCCCGGGCCCGCCCGGCGGCGGGACGGCCTGGGTCGGGGCGCCGGTCGCCGGGGCGGTCGTCGCCGGGCCCGTGCCGGTGCCGGGCCCGCCCGAGGAGGCTCCGGTGGAGGGGCCGCCGGCCGTGCCGGGCGGGGTGCTGCCGCTCGTACCGGGAGCGCCCTGGAGGTCCCGGGCCCTGGCGTTGTCGTCGATCAGCTTCACGACCGTGCCGCTGACGCCGAGGACGACGAAGACGGCGGCGACGACGGCCCAGACCCGGGAGGCGCGGCGGGGACCGGGGGAGGAGGCGGGGGCGACGGGGGTGACGGGCGGGGTGGGCGCTCCGGGGGTGCCGGGGGTGCCCGACTTGGGCAGCAGCCCGAGGGTCCCGGTGTCCGGCGCCCCCGCCGCGCGGGCCTCCGCCTGCTGCGCCAGCTCCTCGCCGAGGGCCTCGACGTCCAGCAGCCGGGCGGCCTGGCGGGCGAGGCGGGCGACCAGGGCGGGCGGCAGCCAGTCGTCCCGGTCCAGGGCCGCCTCCGCCGCGCCGTCCGTCAGGGCGGGGTCGGCGAGCAGGGCGTCGATGCCGGGCCGGGCGGCGGGGTCCTTGACGAGGCAGCGCCCGACGAAGGCGCGCAGCGGCTCGGCGGCGATCCGGTCGAGTTCCGGTTCGGCCTCGACGATCTGGAACATGATGGCGTGCTGGTTGCTGGCCCCGTGCCCGAAGGGCAGCCGCCCGGTGGCCGCGTACATCAGCACGCAGCCCAGCGCGAAGACGTCGGCGGCGGGCCCCAGGGACTCCCCGCGGACCTGCTCGGGGGCCATGAAGCCGGGGGAGCCGACGACCATGCCGGTGCTGGTGAGCAGCGACTCGACGGAGGGCTCCAGGGCGCGCGCGATGCCGAAGTCGATGACCCGGGGGCCCTCGACGGTCAGCATCACGTTGGACGGCTTGAGGTCCCGGTGCAGGATGCCCGCGCCGTGGATGCCCTCCAGGGCCCGCAGCAGCCCGCCGGCGAGGGCGAGGACCGAGTCGGCGGGCAGCGGCCCGTGCTCCCGTACGACCTGCTCCAGGGAGGGTCCGGGCACGAAGCCGGTCGCCACCCAGGGCCGCTCGGCGTCGGGGTCGGCGTCGAGGACCGGCGCGGTGTAGTGCTCGCCGACCTTCCGCACGGCCTCGATCTCGCGCCGGAAGCGGGCCCGGAACTGCGGGTCCTGCGCGTGCTCCTCGTGCACGACCTTCACGGCCACGGTCCGGCCGCCCTCGGAGCGGGCCAGGAACACCCGCCCCATTCCCCCGGCGCCGAGCCGCCCCAGCAGCCGGTACGGCCCGATCTGCCGGGGGTCCCCGGCGCCGAGCGGCTCCATGCCACCCGCGTTCCGGTCCCGCTTGCCGCCCCCGACGCGCTTGGCGCTCTCGCTCATGCGGTCCGACTCCCCAGGTCGTATGCGTGTGCCCCTGTGCCTGCCGCGCTCAGCGTAGATGAGTACACGTCAAGTGGACGTGTGGGGAGCCCGCCTGGTTGCGGGGGCCATGGAAACCGGCCGTCCGCGGCCCCCGGAAAAGGCCCTGTCCTCCCGAAGCTGCCGCGAAGTGACATGTAGCGCTCTGTAGCAAGGCGGGGGTGTGCTTGTCCGGGTTTTCGATCTTCTGGGGTTGTTGAGGGAGCAGTTCCGCGAGGTTGGTCCGGTCACGACGACCGGAGGGAGCGCGGCGTGCGGCAGGACTGGGAGCCGGAGGACCTGATTGAGGTCTGGACGCTGCTGGAGGAGGACCAGGAGCGACTGCGGAACAAGTCGGGGGCGAACCGGCTGGGGTTCGCGTTGTTGCTGAAGTTCTTCGAGGTGGAGGCCCGGTTCCCGGAGGAGGCCGGGGAGATCCCGGTGCCCGCGGTGTCGTACGTGGCCCAGCAGGTGAAGGTGCCGGCCGGGGAGTGGGCCGCGTACGACTGGTCGGGGCGGGCGATCAAGCGGCACCGGGTGGAGATCCGGGGCGCGTTCGGGTTCCGGGAGTGCACGGAGGAGGACCAGGCCCAGCTCGCCGAGTGGCTGGCGGCGGAGCTGTGCGGGGTGGAGCTGAACCGGGACCGGCTGGCGGAGGCCGTGGTCGTGCGCTGCCGGGGGGATCGGATGGAGCCGCCGACGCCGGGGCGCATCGCCCGGCTGGTCGGGTCGGCGGTGACCACCTTCGAGGAGCGGTTCTGTGCGGCCACGGTGGGCCGGTTGTCGGCGGCGACCCGGTCCCGGCTGGACGACCTGGTGGCCGAGGACGCCGGCGGTGAGGAGTCGGCGGGCGGCGGGGTGTCGTTTTTCTCCGAGTTGAAGGCGGACCCGGGTGCACTGGGGCTGGACAGTCTGCTGGCGGAGGTGAACAAGCTCCAGCGGGTGCGCGGGTTGGAGCTGGCACCGGAGCTGTTCGGGGACGTGTCGGAGAAGCTGGTGGCGGCGTGGCGGGCGCGGGCGTCGAAGGAGTACCCCTCGGACCTGCGGGCGGCGGCGGGGCCGGTGCGGTACACGCTGCTGGCCGCGTTGTGCCATGTGCGGCAGACGGAGATCACCGATTCTCTGGTGGAGCTGTTCATCCAGCTGGTGCAGCGGATCAACACGCGGGCGGAGAAGAAGGTCGAGGGCGAGTTCACCAAGGACCTCAAGCGGGTGCGCGGCAAGGAGGGCATCCTGCTCAGGTTGGCGGAGGCCGCGGTCGCGGAGCCGGGCGGCACGGTCCGCAAGGTGATCTTCCCGGTGGCCGGGGAGTCGACGCTGAAGGCGCTGGCGGCGGAGGCGGCGGCGAACGAGGCCCGCTACCGGGCGCGGGTGCGTACGGTGCTGCGGTCGTCGTACTCGGGGCACTGGCGGCGGATGCTGTCCCCGCTGCTGGGGGCGCTGGAGCTGAAGTGCAACAACACCGCCTACCGGCCGGTGATGGACGCCATCGACCTGCTGAAGCGGTACCTGGACCAGCCCATCGCGAAGGAGGGGGCGTTCTTCGAGGAGTCGGAGAGGATTCCGCTGGCCGGGGTGGTGCGCGAGGAGTGGCGCAAGGCGGTGGTGGACGAGCGCGGCCGGGTCGAGCGCATCCCGTACGAGCTGTGCGTGCTCGTCTCGCTGCGGGACGCGCTGCGGCGCCGGGAGATCTGGGTGCCGGGCGCGGCTCGGTGGCAGAACCCGGAGGACGACCTGCCCCCCGACTTCGAGGACAACCGCGACGTGCACTACGACGCGATCCGCCAGCCCCAAGACCCCGGGGCGTTCATCGGGGCGCTGAAGAAGCGGCTGCGGGAGGGGCTGACCCGCTTCGACACCGCGCTGGAGGCGGGCTCGACGGGCGGGGTGGACATCGTCCGCAAGCACGGCGAGCCGTGGATCAAGGTCTCGCCGCTGGGCAGGCAGGAGGAGCCGGAGAACCTGGTCGCTTTGAAGGCGGAGATCGAGCGCCGGTGGGGCACCATCGACCTGATCGACATCCTCAAGGAGGCCGAGTTCGCGACCGGGTTCACGTCCGAGTTCGCCTCGGTCGCCACGAGGGAGGCGGTGCCGAAGGCGGTGCTGCGGCGCCGGCTGCTGCTGGTGCTGTTCGCGCTGGGCACGAACATGGGCATCAAGCGGGTCGCGGTGACCGGCAAGCACGGCGAGTCCGAGGCCGTCCTGCGCCGGGTGCGGCACCTGTTCGTCAACCGCACCAACCTGCGCGCCGCCCTGGTCCGCTTGGTCAACGCCACCTTCGCCGCCCGCGACCAGGCGTGGTGGGGCGAGGGCACCGCCTGCGCGAGCGATTCGAAGAAGTTCGGGTCCTGGTCCAGCAATTTCATGACCGAGTGGCACCAGCGCTACCGCGGCCCCGGCGTGATGATCTACTGGCAGTGCGACCTGAAAGTCGCGCATTTCGAGCAAATGCCTGGAAGGAGATACCGACATTTTCGACCTGTGACCAACTGGTCGATTCCCCAGCCAGCGTGCGGAGGAAGTAATTCCTCGGTGCGAAGCCTGGCCAGAAAACCGAAGGCCGAGACGACCACTGAATCGGCACGGGTCAGGGGAAAGCCCGGACGGATGAACACAAGTGAACCCTTGATGAGGACTCGTAAAGATCACCCGCCTCAGTGGGAGCGGTCGAGGCGGTCCAGGAGCTACCGGGTGAGAACCCCAGCGCGACTCCGAGCTGGCTGTCAAGGCCGGAGTAGGTCACCGCGGCTCCCGGGTCAGAGAGGGCATCCACCCCGGGCGCATCTCGTATGTGCGGAACAGGGAAACCCCGTAGAGGTCCCTCTGGGTAGGCCGGAGGCAACGAAGGCTCAACTCCTCTGCGGGTAAAGGATGGTCCGATAAGCGAACGCCGCCACGCCGAAAGGCAAGGGGAAGGGCCGGATACAGGGGCTCCACCCTCCGGCTATAACCCGGCGGATACCGGGCTGCTGCCCGGGTCCGAAAGGACGCCCAAGCGGACCAGGTGGGTCTTTGAAGAGACAATGAGGCGCCGAGTAAACGGCAGCGCACGTTAGACAGGGAGGGCAAATGGACCAGAACACCGGGCAGCTGTCCTTCTGGAACGAAACTGCCGACGATGCGGAAGCCTGGCACCAGATCGACTGGGGCCGGGTCGACCGCGACGTAACGAGGCTGCGTCAGAGGATTTTCAAGGCCGCTCAAGCTGGTGACATGAAGAAGGTCCGCAACCTTCAGAAGCTCATGATGCGGTCGGCCGCGAACACGCTCCTGAGCGTGCGCCGGGTGGCCCAGGTGAGCCGGGGGCGAAAGACCGCCGGCGTGGACGGGGAGACGGCACTCGGCCCGAAGGAGCGGGGCCAGCTGGCCCGCCAGCTCCTGCGGGACGGGGCCGCCCGCCCGCGGCCGGTGAAGCGAGTGCAGATTCCGAAGGCGAATGGGAAGACGCGCCCTCTCGGCATCCCGGTCATCCGGGACCGGGTCCACCAGGCCAGGGTGAAGAACGCCCTGGAACCTGAATGGGAGGCGCGATTCGAGGCGCGAAGCTACGGCTTCCGCCCCGGCCGGGGATGTCACGACGCCCTGGCGGCCATCTTCCAGGTGGTGGGCAAGCCCGCCAGCCACCGGAGGTGGGTGCTGGACGCCGACTTGTCGGCGGCGTTCGACCGGATCGACCACTCGCACCTGATGCGGTCTCTCGCAGGTTTCCCCGCCAGGGATGCCGTCGAGGGCTGGCTGAAGGCCGGAGTAATGGACAGGGGAACCTTCGCGCCGACGGTGGAAGGCACTCCGCAAGGAGGGGTGATCAGCCCGCTCCTGCTGAACATTGCTCTGCACGGAATGGAGGAAGCAGCCGGGGTCTCCTGGAGAAGACACGGGAACTCCCGGGTCCTCAAGGAGGGGTCTCCGGCCCTTGTGCGGTACGCGGACGACTTCGTGGTCATCTGCCACACGGAGAAGGACGCGCACGAGGCGTACCGGCGGCTGAAGGAATGGTTCACGCCCAGGGGTCTGGCTTTCAACGAGGAGAAGACTTCGGTCCGCCACCTCACTGACGGCTTCGACTTCCTCGGGTGCACCGTCCGGACGTACGCCAAGGGATACACGCTCGTGACGCCGAGCAAGGACGCGGTGAGGAAGGCCAAGGGGCGTATCCGGGACGTTGTCCGGTCGAATCGGGGGAAGCCTGCGGATCGCCTGGTCCCCGAGCTCAACTCGTTTCTCCGGGGATGGACCGCGTACTACCGCCCCTGGAGCTCGAAGAGGGCCTTCAAGGAAGTCGATCGGATCGTGTTCGGCCAGCTCTGGCAGTGGGCGAGCAGGCAGCATCGGCGGAAGGGAAGGCAGTGGATCGCGGCCCGGTACTGGGACAAGCGGATTCCCGGGAGTGACAACCGCTGGATCTTCGGTGAGGGTTCGGCGTACGTCAAGCCCGCCGCGATGACCAGGATCGTCCGTCACGTGCCGGTCCTTGGAACCCATTCCAAGGACGATCCGGCGCTGACGGGCTACTGGACCGAGCGCGCGGCCAGGCGGACCAAGCTGGGGCTGGAGAACAGATTCATCCAGACCCTCGCTGTCCGTCAGCGGGGCCGTTGTGCCCGGTGCGGTCTCGACCTTGTCGAAGGAGCCGAGTTCGAGCCGGACGACATCCACGACTGGGTGTCCTGGTTCGACTCGGTCCGCCGGACGCTGAACGTGCACCACGTCGTGCACCGACAGCACGGCGGTGGCAACGAGCTGAAGAACCTCATCCTCCTGCACTCGCAGTGCCATCAGCAGCATCACGCGACAGAAGTACTCGATGCGAGGCGGTCCCAGTGACCTGCTTGAGCCGTGGTGCGGTGAAAGCCGCTCGCCCGGTTCTGAGGGGGCCGGGGTCCCAGCAATGGGCCCCGGCTACCCGACCGTAGAGCGGAAGTCGCTGTGCGTGTACTCCCAGCTCAAGTCCTGCTCCGCCTCCGAGGTAGCCGCGATGATCGAGGGCGTGCTGCGGCACTGCACGGACGTGGAGATCGACCGCCAGTACACCGACACCCACGGGGCCTCGATCGTCGGGTTCGCCTTCGCCCACATGCTCGGCTTCAACCTGCTGCCCCGGCTGAAGAACGTCGGCTCCGCGCGGCTGTACCGGCCGGCGGCCGGTGAGGACGACACCTGGCCCCGCCTGGCGCCGGTGCTGTCGACCAAGACCATCGACTGGGACCTGATCGCCCAGCAGTACGACCAGATCGTGAAGTACACCACCGCCCTGCGCCTGGGCACCGCCGAGGCCGAACAGGTCCTGCGGCGCTTCACCCGCGGCGGCCCCAAGCACCCCACCTACCGGGCGATCGAGGAACTCGGGCGGGCCGTGCGTACGGCGTTCATCTGCGACTACCTCGCCGACGCCGAGCTGCGCCGGGAGATCAACGACGGCCTCCAGGTCGTGGAGAACTGGAACTCCGCCAATCACGACCTGTTCTACGGCAAGGACGGCGACCTGACCGGCTCCGACAAGGAGTCCCAGGAGGTCTCGATGCTCGCCCTGCACCTGCTCCAGTCCGCGCTGGTGCACGTCAACACCCTGCTCCTCCAGGAGATCCTCGCCGAGGAGAAGTGGCAGAAGAAACTCACCGACGCCGACCGGCGGGGCCTGTCCCCGCTGTTCTGGACGCACGTGAACCCCTACGGCCGGTTCGAGCTGGACATGACCTCCCACCTCGACCTCTCCGCCGCGATGACGGCTTCGGTGCCCAGCCCGCGCAGCGGCGATCCGACCCAGACCCCGGCCTGAGGCCCTTGCGCCGGACCGGTCGGCGCCAGGGCGCCCCGGGCGGCCTCGGGAGGTGGGGATGGGCGTGGAAAAGCGCATGGGCAAGATGCGACTCGTTTGGACTCAATGGGATATTTGGTGGCGATTGTGGGATGTGGTTGACAGGGTTGGGGCATGAGTTCGCACCCCCATGACCTGCCGGATTTCGCCTGGCTCGGTGTTCCCGTTGACACCCGTTCGCTGTTCGCCCCAGAGCACGCCACGCTGATCGGCATGCTCCGCGATCTGGCCCCCCGAGACTGGGACAGGGTCGCGGTTCCCGGCTGGACGGTAGGGGACCTGGTCGCGCATCTGCTGGGCGACTGCGTGGGGCGTCTGGCCCGGGATCGCGACGGCCACAGGGGCGGACCCGAGTTCGTGTCGGGCGAGACGCTGGAGACGTTCATCCACCGCATCAACGAGGAATGGGTCCAGGCCCACCGTCGGGTGAGCCCGGCTGTGCTCACCGACATGCTCGACCTGATCGGCGCCCAGACGGCTCGCTTCTATGAGGCGACCGACCCCGCCGCACTGTCTTTGGGGGTGTCCTGGGCGGGTGCCGATCCGGCGCCACGCTGGCTCGACACCGCACGCGACCTCACCGAGTTCTGGACCCACCGCCAGCAGATCCGGCACGCCGTCGGCCTGGCCACCGACCCCGATCCCCGAACGCTCTCCGTGGTCTTGGACACCTTCATGCGCGCGCTGCCCCACACCCTGCGCGACAGCGACGCCAGCCCCGGAACCCAGGTCCAGGTGAGCATCACCGGGCCGGCCGGAGGCACCTGGACCGTCACCTCGACCGACGCAGGCTGGTCGCTCGCCCCGGTATCCGACGCCTCGCCCGATGCCAGGGTCCGACTCGACTCAGAAACGGCCTGGCGCCTGTGCACTAGGAGCATCAATCCCGCGGACGCGTTCGCTGCGGCCCGTATCGAAGGCGACCGCGACCTCGCCGAAGCCACCTGCCGCATCGTCTCCATCATCCACTGACCACCTGACCTCCCACCCTCGCGCCCGGAGAACAACCATCGTGCCCTCCCCCACCCACCCGCAGCCGCGTCCTCACACTCCCGAGCCGAGCGCAATGCTCATCACCGGCACGGTCGGCGTCGGCAAGACCACGACCGCCGAACTCGTCGGCGACCTCCTCGTCGACGCCGGCGTCCCCCACGCCGTCCTCGACCTCGACGGACTGTGCCGGGCATGGCCCGCACCCGACGACGATCCCTTCCAGCACCGCCTGCTCCTGGCCAACCTCCAGGCCGTGACGCTCAACCTCAGGGCGGCAGGCGCCCGACACCTCGTTCTGGCAGGAGTCGCGGAGACCAGCGGTGAACGGCAGGCCATCCAGGAAGCACTCCGCATGCCCCTGCGGGTATGCAGGCTGACCGCGGACCTCGACATCCTTCACACCCGACTGCGGCACCGCCACGAGAGCGACCACGACCTGGCATCCCTGCCCTGGCATCTGACACGCGCCGAAGAACTCGACCTCGTCCTAGAGCAAGCCGCTCTCGCGGACGCCACCATCGACACCACCCGGCTCAGCCCAGCCGCCGTCGCGGCCGCTGTACTCGACACCACCGGCTGGACCCGCCATGCCTCCGGCCAGAATGCCGTTCCTTCATGATCACCCAGTCGGCGTACGGCTCGGCACGGAAGACGGCACAGCCGTGCGCAGCAGCCGCCGATCGGTCGTTCTTCCTTACGAGGCTCGAACCGCCGCCCGTCGAGTCACCAACGATCTTCCTCGGCGCGAAGCCGGAGCCAGAGCCGCACGCACGGTAACTCTCAGAAACGGTCCTTTGCCCGAGAAAGATCAAAAAGAACTGCAAGGAGATCACCAACGGGCGGTTCGGTTCGCAGAACCCGTTCTCACTCAAATGAGGGTTCGGGGTACTTCTGGGAATTGTTTGTGACAGTCTCCGGTGCCATGACGGTCCCTCAAGAGGTCCCTGCGAGTGACGCGGACGATGTTGAGCGCCACCCCTGCCCGCGCTGCCGGGCCGACCCTGGCTCGCCGTGCCGCTCGCGGTCCGGCGCGGTCGCCGGCACTTATCACACCGGCCGCTTCACCAAGGTGCCCCGGCTCGCCAAGCTCCTGCGCGTGCCCACCCCAGCCGACCGCGGGCCCGGCCAGCCCTGGCGCCCCGGGACTCCGGTCCCGCTCGCCCTCGCGCCGGACACCCCGACCGCCGACATCCGCATCGGGTACGCGCGCTGCTCGACGCTCACCCAGGAACTCCAGTCGCAGCTCGACGCGCTGGCCAAGCACGGCATCCCGCGCGACAAGGTGTTCTCCGAGAAGATCAGCACCCGCGTCCGCGTCCGCCCCCAGTTCGAGGCCGCGCTCGCGCTCGCCCGGCAGATCAAGGCCCACGCCCCGCACTGCCGGGTCATCTTCACCGTCTACGAGATGAAGCGCCTCGGCCGCGACGCGGCCGAACTCACCGCGCTCGCCGACCACCTCACCGCGCACGGCCTGGTCCTGGAGATGCTCGCCGGGCCCCTGCCGGGCCTGTACGACCCCAGCGGGCCCGGCCGTCTGCTGTTCGCGTTCTTCGCCGCGATGGCGGAGACCGAGCGGGAGAACATCCGGGAGTCGACCCTCGAAGGACTCGACGCCGCGGCCCGCAAGGGCAAGCAAGGCGGCCGGCCACCCGTCATCACCGAGGACATGCTGCACACCGTGCTCCGGCGCCGGGCGAATGGCGAGTCGGTTGAGCAGATCCAGCCCGACCTGATCATCCCCACCGGCAAGCGCAAGGGCCACAACCCCTCGGTGGCCAGCGTCTACCGGGCCCTCGCCGAGCACGCCAAGCGCGAGGCGTACCCCGAAGCCGTCGCCCAAGCCCACGCCGACTTCGACGCCCTCCGGGCGGACGACGTCCCCGGGCCCCGCCACGCACCCTTCGACCGGGCGCCACTCTGATCACAGAGCGCTACTTGTCACTTCGCGGCAGCTTCGGGAGGACAGGGCCGAAAACGGCAGGAGCCCCGCTCGTACGCTCGCGCGCACGGAGCGGGGCTCCTTGGGTACAGCTCTAGAGATCGCGATTAGTCGACCCGGGTCACTTAGACCGGGGTGACGTTCTCCGCCTGCGGACCCTTCGGGCCCTGCGTGACGTCGAAGTTCACGGCCTGGTTCTCCTCGAGGGAGCGGAAGCCAGACGCGTTGATCGCGGAGTAGTGGACGAAGACATCCGGGCCGCCGCCTTCCTGGGCGATGAAGCCAAAGCCCTTTTCAGCGTTGAACCACTTCACGGTTCCGGTAGCCATGAGCCCTCCTATGGGCCAAAGGGTCGCCCTGCTCCAGAACCTGCAACCAAGTCTGAAAACTACAAAAGCCTGCGGGTTACATGCTCCGCAGGCTCTGTACTGCAAGGGAAACCAAACTGCAACTTGCGTTGAGCGTAGCACGCAGAGTGGCCGAAGCGATAGAGGGAGAGATCACGTCACCCGCATGTTTGAAACCGCTCTGACGTGCTGACGCGGAACGGCCAGGACGCCCCGGCGCCGCGCTCCCGGCGGGACGGGGCTAGCCTCGCGATGTGGACAATGCAACCGATGACCACCAGCGCAGCCGGCCCCGCGTCGGGCACATCCAGTTCCTGAACTGTCTGCCCCTCTACTGGGGCCTGGCCCGTACCGGAACGCTCCTCGATCTGGAGCTGACGAAGGACTCCCCGGAGAAGCTCAGCGAGCAGCTCGTCCGGGGCGACCTCGACATCGGCCCGATCACCCTCGTCGAGTACCTCCGCCACGCGGACGAGCTCGTCGCCCTCCCCGACATCGCCGTGGGCTGCGACGGGCCCGTCATGTCCTGCGTGATCGTCTCCCAGCGGCCCCTGGACCGGCTGGACGGCGCCCGGGTCGCCCTCGGCTCCACCTCGCGCACCTCCGTGCGCCTGGCGCAGCTGCTGCTCGCCGACCGCTACGGCGTGCGCCCCGACTACTACACGTGCCCGCCCGACCTCGGCCTGATGATGCAGGAGGCGGACGCGGCGGTGCTGATCGGCGACGCCGCCCTGCGGGCCTCCCTGCACGAGGCGCCCCGGCTCGGGCTCCAAGTCCACGACCTGGGCCTGATGTGGAAGGAGTGGACGGGCCTGCCGTTCGTCTTCGCCGTCTGGGCGGCCCGCAAGGACTTCCTGGCCCGCGAGCCGGAGACCGTACGGGACGTCCACCGGGCCTTCCTCGCCTCGCGCGACCTCTCCCTGGAGGAGGTCGCCAAGGTGGCGGAGCAGGCGGCCCGGTGGGAGGCGTTCGACGCGGAGCTCCTGGAGCGCTACTTCCGGACGCTGGACTTCCGCTTCGGGCCCGAGCAGCTCGCCGGCGTGCGCGAGTTCGCCCGCAGGACCGGCCCGACGACCGGCTTCCCCGCCGACGTACGTGTGGAGCTGCTCGGGAGCCGCTGAGCGGCGCCGTCAGACCGACGACGGGATGGGGCCCTGGATCTGCTCGCTGAACCAGGCCATCGTCCCGTCGTCCATGCCCCGCATGTACGAGCGGGCGTTGTGCTCGCCGTCCTGGATGACCTCCAGGCGGGTCTTCACCGGGCCCTTGGTGAAGCGGTGCATGAAGGAGCGCAGGTTCTTCATGCCCGACTCCTTCGTGCCGATCTGGAAGGCCACGAAGACCTCGTTCGCCGGGGTGTCCGGCTTCTGCCCGAGCGCGGCGGCCAGCAGCTCCGGGTTGTTCTCCCGCATCTCCTCGGGGTGCCCCTTCCACAGCGGGGAGTCCGGCACGGTGTCCGGGCCGGAGGCGATCACGGCCTTGAACTTGTCCGGCTTCTGGAGCACCGCCTTCAGCCCGGCGAATCCGCCCGAAGAGGACCCCATGAAGGCCCAGCCGTCGCGCGACTTGAACGTGCGGAAATTCGCCCGGGCGAAATCCGGTACGTCCTCGGTCAGCCAGGTGCCCATTTTCGGCTGGCCCGGGATATCACTGCCGTCGTAGTAGAACTGGGCGTCCGGGTTGAGAACGGGCATCACGACGATGAACGGCTTGCTCTTTCCCTCGTCGACCCAGTTGCTGATGTGCCCCGGGAGATCGATCCCCTTACCCGTCCAGTAGTTCGTGGGGAAGCCCTTTCCGCCCGGAAGGGCGATCAGGACGGGGAAGCCGCTGTTCGCGTAGGCGGGATCGAAATACTGCTTCGGCGCCCATACCCAGACCCGGCCGGTGAAGCCGGATTTCTCGCCGTGCAGCTCCGTGAGGGCGATCTTCGTGCCGTCCGGCAGGTCCCGCTGGACGGTGAAGGAGGCGGTGGGCCCGGTGGGGAACACGGTCTCCGGCGCGGTGGCCCCGATCCCCTGGCCGGGCTTGTGCCGCTGGACGGCCTGGCGCTGCGCGGGCTTGTCGCTGCGCGGGGTGTCGAACGAGATCGGGTCGCCCTCGTCGGAGCAGCCGGCGGCCAGCGAGAGCGCGGCGCCGACGGCGAGGACGGCCGTGAGGGTCCTGGACAGCTTGCGACGGTTCATGGCGGGCTCCGGTGCTTCGGGTGGATTCCGCAGAAGGAGAGGGTTCCGACGCGCGTTCGGTTGGCTCGGGACCGGCACGAATCCGCCGGAAGGGGCTGACGTACGCTGGTTCGGTCCGTACCCGCACGCGCCCGCCCGCGCGTGCGCAGCCTCCGAAAGGGACACCCGGTGACCGAGAAGGCCGCGCTCCAGTCTGTTCTCGACCGTGCCGCCGCCGGCGGCCGGATCACCCCCGAGGAGGCGCTCGACCTGTACCGCTCGGCGCCGCTGCACGCGCTGGGCGCCGCCGCCGACGCGGTGCGCCGCCGCCGCTACGCGGGGACCGAGCACATCGCGACGTACATCATCGAGCGCAACATCAACTACACGAACGTCTGTGTGACGGCGTGCCGGTTCTGCGCCTTCTACGCGGCCCCCAAGGACACCGACAAGGGCTGGACCCGCGACCTCGACGACATCCTGCGCCGCTGCGCGGAGACCGTCGAGCTCGGCGGCACCCAGATCATGTTCCAGGGCGGCCACCACCCCGACTTCGGCGTCGAGTACTACGAGAAGCACTTCGCCGCCATCAAGAAGGACTTCCCGCAGCTGGTCATCCACTCCCTCGGCGCCTCCGAGGTCGAGCACATGGCCCGGATCTCCAAGGTCTCCGTCGAGGAGGCCGTCACCCGCATCCACGCGGCGGGCCTCGACTCCTTCGCGGGCGCCGGCGCCGAGCTGCTGCCGGCCCGCCCGCGCAAGGCGATCGCCCCGCTGAAGGAGAGCGGCGAGCGCTGGCTGGAGATCATGGAGATCGCCCACGGGCTGGGTGTCGAGTCGACCTCCACCATGCTCATGGGCACCGGCGAGACCAACGCCGAGCGCATCGAGCACCTGCGGATGATCCGCGACACACAGGACCGGACGGGCGGCTTCCGGGCCTTCATCCCGTACACGTACCAGCCCGAGAACAACCACCTGAAGGGGCGCACCCAGGCGACCCTCTTCGAGTACTTGCGGATGATCTCGATCGCCCGCCTCTTCCTGGACAACGTGGCCCACATCCAGGGTTCCTGGCTCACCACGGGCAAGGAGATCGGCCAGCTCACGCTGCACTACGGCGCCGACGACCTCGGCTCGATCATGCTGGAGGAGAACGTCGTGTCCTCCGCCGGCGCGAAGCACCGCTCCAACCTGCGCGAGATGATCGACATGATCCGCACCGCGGACCGCGTCCCCGCGCAGCGCTCCACCACGTACGAGCACCTGGTCGTCCACGACGACCCGGCGAACGACCCGGTGGACGAGCGCGTGGCCTCGCACATCTCGTCCATCGCGATCGAGGGCGGCACGGCCCACCCCGAGCTGAAGCTCCTCGACGCCCGCTGAGAAGGGCCCCGATGCCCACCCTGCACGCCGCCGACGCCTCCCCCGAGCTCGCCGTCCTCGTCGACGGCCCGGTCATCGCGGCCGTCGGACCGTACGCGGCGCTGGCCGAGGCGTACGAGGACGCCCGGCTGCGCCGCTGGCCCGGCATCCTCACCCCCGGACTGCTCAACCCCTACGGCCCCGAGCTGCTGGAGGCGACCTACCACCCGGACCCCCGGGAGGCCGAGACCCTCGGCACCGAGCCGATCACGGGGGAGCGGGCGCACGAGCTCTTCGAGTCGAACCCCGCCCGCCGGGGCGCCTCGGCGCGCCGGGGCGTGCAGCGGCTGCTCGCGCACGGCGTGGTCGCCATCGGCGGGGAGCTGCGCAACCGGGCCGCCGCCGACGCGGTGCGCCGGGCCGGGCTCGCCGTGGGGCAGCGCCCGCCGAGCCTGCCGGGACCGCCGTCGCTCGCCCCGAGCCCGCTGGTGCTGCTGCCCGCGCTGCGGGCGGGCGGCCCGGCCCGGTTCGCCGTCTTCGACGTGGCCGACCGGGCGGAGCTGGTCCGGCGGGGCCCCGCCACCTGCGTGGCCACGGTCATCGCCGGGCGGCTGGTCTACCGGGCCCGCTGACGGGGGCGCCCCGCGCCCTGCGACAATGCGGGCGTAACGACAGGGCCCAGCCCCGACCCGCAACGAACCAAACGAACCAAGTGAGGCGATCGCCGGTGACCCGCGCCACCCTGGACAAGCAGCCGCACGAAGTCGCCTCGATGTTCGACGACGTGGCGGCGAACTACGACCTCACCAACGATGTCCTGTCGCTCGGTCAGGACCGGCGCTGGCGCAAGGAGGTCGCCAAGGCGGTCGACGCGCGCCCGGCGCAGAGGATCCTGGACCTGGCCGCGGGCACCGCGACCTCCTCGCAGCCCTTCGCGCGCGCCGGGGCGTACGTCGTGCCCTGCGACTTCTCGCTGGGGATGCTGCGGGTCGGCAAGAAGAACCACCCGTGGATGCCGTTCACCGCGGGCGACGGCACGAAGCTGCCGTTCCGCGACGACGTCTTCGACGCCGTCACCATCTCCTTCGGGCTGCGCAACATCCAGGACACCGACCAGGCGCTGCGCGAGCTGTACCGGGTGACCAAGCCCGGCGGCCGGGTCGTCATCTGCGAGTTCTCGCACGCCACCTGGAAGCCGTTCCGCACGGTGTACGAGGAGTACCTGATGCGCGCCCTGCCGCCGGTGGCGCGGGCCGTCTCCTCCAACCCGGACGCGTACGTGTACCTGGCCGAATCCATCCAGTCCTGGCCCGACCAGCCGACCCTCGCGGGCATGCTGCGCAAGGCCGGCTGGTCGCGGGTGGCCTGGCGGAACCTGAGCGGCGGCATCGTCGCGATGCACCGCGGCTTCAAGGACGCGTAGGGCCTCCCGCGGCCCGTGCGGCAGCGCGCGGGGGGCGGTCCCGCGTCGCGGGGTGGCCCCTCAGCCGGTCCTTTCCCGTCCCCCCATAGACTGCCCCGGTACGTCCGTACCGCCCTCCACCGTCGAGTCTCCGGGAGAATCCGCCGTGACCGAGCAGCCCCTCTCCGAGCACAGCGCAGACGTGATCGTCGTCGGGGCGGGCCCGGCGGGCTCGACCACCGCGTACTACCTCGCCAAGGCCGGACTCGACGTCCTGCTCCTGGAGAAGACCGCGTTCCCCCGCGAGAAGGTCTGCGGCGACGGCCTCACCCCGCGCGCCACCAAGCAGCTCGTCGCCATGGGCATCGACATCTCCGAAGAGGCCGGCTGGCTCCGCAACAAGGGCCTGCGGATCATCGGCGGCGGCGTCCGGCTCCAGCTCGACTGGCCGGATCTCGCCTCCTACCCGGACTACGGACTGGTCCGCAAGCGCGACGACTTCGACGAGCAGCTCGCCCGCCAGGCCCAGAAGGCCGGCGCCCGGCTCTACGAGCGCTGCAACGTCGGCGCCCCGATCATCGACGACCGCACCGGCCGGATCACCGGCGTCCACGCCAAGCTCGGCGAGGAGAAGCGCGAGGTCACCTTCCACGCCCCGCTGGTGGTCGCCGCCGACGGCAACTCCACGCGCCTGTCCCTCGCGATGGGCCTGCACCGGCGCGAGGACCGCCCGATGGGCGTCGCCGTCCGCACGTACTTCACCAGCCCCCGGCACGAGGACGACTACCTGGAGTCCTGGCTGGAGCTGTGGGACCGGCGCGGCGCGCAGGACCGGCTGCTGCCCGGCTACGGCTGGATCTTCGGCATGGGCGACGGCACCTCCAACGTCGGCCTCGGCATCCTCGACTCCTCCTCCGCCTTCAAGGAGCTCGACTGGCGCGAGGTCCTCAAGGCGTGGTGCGCCTCGATGCCCGAGGACTGGGGCTTCACCCCGGACAACATGACCACCCCGATCCGCGGCGCCGCCCTGCCGATGGCCTTCAACCGCCAGCCGCACTACACCAAGGGCCTGCTGCTCGTCGGCGACGCCGGCGGCCTGGTCAACCCGTTCAACGGGGAGGGCATCGCGTACGCCATGGAGTCCGGCCAGATCGCGGCCGACGTCATCGTCCAGGCCCACGCCCGCGCAACCCCGGCCCAGCGCGAACTGGCCCTGCACAACTACCCGAAGATCCTCAAGGACACCTACGGCGGCTACTACACGCTGGGCCGCGCCTTCGTGAAGCTCATCGGCAACCCGAAGGTCATGAAGATCGCGACCCAGCGCGGCCTGACCCACCCGCTGCTGATGAAGTTCACGCTGAAGATGCTGGCCAACCTCACCGACCCGACCGGCGGCGACGCCATGGACCGCATCATCAACGGGCTCTCGAAGGTGGCCCCGAAGGCGTGAAGCCCGCCCGGTAGGCGGTCGGGGACACCCCGACCGTCCGGGTGAAGTGGCGGCGCAGATTGGCCGCCGAACCCAGCCCGCTCTGCTCGCCGATCCGCTCCACCGGCAGGTCCGTCGACTCCAGCAGCGACTGCGCCCGCGCGACCCGCTGCTCCAGCAGCCACTGCAACGGGGTGGTGCCCCGCGTCTCGCGCACCCGCCGGTGGAAGGTGCGCGGGCTCATCCGCGCCCGCCGCGCCAGCCGGTCCACCGTCAGCGGCTCGTGCAGGTGCTCCAGCGCCCAGTGCAGTACCGGGCCCAGCTCGTCCGGCCGCTCGGCGGGCGGCAGCGGCGCGTCCACCGACTGCGGGCGGTCCCCGGCGCGGTGCGCCCCGAGCACCAGCCGGTCGGCGAGCGCCCCGGCGACGGCGGCGCCGAGGTCCTTCCGCACCAGGTGCAGGCACAGGTCCAGGCCCGCCGCGGCGCCCGCGCCGGTGAACACCCGGCCCTCGTCGGTGTAGAGCACCGAGGAGTCGACGGTGATCCCCGGGTACCGGGCGGCGAGCGCGGGCGCGTAGCTGCGGTGCACGACCGCCCGGTGCCCGTCCAGCACCCCGGCGGCGCCCAGCGCGAAGGCGCCCGTGCACATCGACACCATCCGCGCCCCGGCCGCGTCCGCCGCCCGCAGCGCCGCCACCAGCTCGGCCGGGACCTCCCGGCGCCCGTCGGCGATGTCGTCCGGCACCGAGGGCACGATCACGGTGTCCGCGCCCACCAGAGCGTCCAGGCCGTGGGTCCCGAACGGGGCGGGGCCGATCACCCGCAGCTCGTACCAGGACGGGGCGAGGTCCTTGTGCGGCACCCCGAACACCATGGAGAGGGTGGACAGTTCGTAGAGGTCCCAGGGGGAGAGGCCCCCGTGCTCGTCGGGGACCAGGACGACGGCGATCGTTCCAGCGCTCATGCGTACGACCGTACGCCGACCCACCGACAACGTGGCAGGAATCGTGCGACTGGCGTCGGTTCCGCCGCTGTCGGCGCCGCGCCCGCGCTGCGAGCGTGGAGCCATGAGCACGAAGCGCACTCCAGTGACCGTCATCGGCCTCGGGCAGATGGGCGCCGCCCTCGCGGGCGCCTTCCTCGACGCCGGCCACCCCACCACCGTCCACAACCGCACCCCCGAGAAGGCCGCCCCGCTCGTCGAACGCGGCGCCGTCCTCGCCGCCACCGTCGCCGAGGCGGTCGCCGCGAGCGACCTGGTCGTGGTCTGCGTCCTCGACTACCCGGCGGTCCGCACCCTCCTGGACCCCGTCGCCGCGGAGCTGCGCGGCCGGACCGTGGTCAACCTGACCTCCGGCTCGCCCGAGCAGGCCCGCGAGGAGGCCGCCTGGGCCGCCGGGCACGGCATCGGCTACCTGGACGGCGGCATCATGACCACGCCGCCCGGCGTCGGCGACAGCGCCAACATGATCCTCTACGCGGGCGCCCCCGAGCTGCTCGCCGAGCACCGCCCGGCCCTCGCGGTCCTCGGCGACCCGGTCGACCTGGGCGCGGACCCGGGCCTCGCCTCGCTGTACGACGCCGGGCTCCTCGGCCTGATGTGGTCGGTCTTCGGCGGCTGGCTGCACGCCACCGCGCTGGCGGGCGCGGACGGGGTGCCCGCCAAGGAGTTCACGGCCGTCGCCGTGCGCTGGCTGCGCACCGTGTCCTGGTTCATGACCACCTACGCGGACCAGATCGACGCGGGGGAGTACCCGGGCGACGACGCGACGATCGACGTCCAGGTCGCGACCATCGCGCACCTGCTGCACGCCGGTGAGGCGCGCGGCGTCGACGGCCGGCTGCCGCGGCTGCACCTGGAACTGATGAAGGAGGCGGTGGCCGCCGGACACGGCGGCGACAGCTACGCCCGGATCATCGAGGCGTTCCGCAAGTAGCACAGTTGGCCGAAAGCACGCCGAAGGGCCGTCGCTCCCCCGAGGAGTGACGGCCCTTCGGCACGTGCGGGTGGCGCGCCGGGATCAGAGGATGCGGACGGCGCCCGAGGGGGTGTCCCAGTCGAGGGAGCGCTCGACGACACCGGTCGACGGGTTCTGCGCGCCGACGTACTTGCCGCCGCCGACGTAGATGGCGACGTGGTACGAGCCGCTGCGGCTGCCCCAGTAGAGGATGTCGCCCGGCTGGAGGCTGCTCAGCGAGACGGAGGTGCCGCGGCTGGACTGGTCGCCGGAGATGCGCGGCAGGTCGATGCCGGCGGCGCGGTAGGCGGCCTGGACGAGGCCCGAGCAGTCCCACGAGTTGGGGCCGGTGCCGCCCATCACGTACGCGTCGCCGACCTGGGCCTTGGCGAAGGCCACGATCGCGGCGGCGGAGCCGGTGGCGACCTGCGAGTTGCTGTTGGAGGACGAGGACGACGAGGAGCCGCCGACGGCCGAGGAGGAGCCGCTGGAGGACTTCGTCGCGGAGAGCGCGGTGCGCGAGGCGGTGCGGGAGGCGCGCTCCTGGGCCTCGGCGCGGGCCTTCTCGGCCTTCTCGGCCTCGGCCTTGCGGTCGGCCTCGGCCTTGGCCTTCTTGGCGTCGGCGGCGGCCTTCTTGAGGGCCGCGTCCTCCTGGGCCTCCAGGCTCTGCGCCAGGGCCTCCTGCTGGCTGGCCTCGGCGGAGGCGGAGACGGCGCTGGCGAGGTCGGCGTCGAGCGAGCCCAGGGTGGGCATCTCGAGGGTCGTCTCGGTCACCGGCTCGGCGTTCGCCGGGGCAGCGGCGCCGGCCACCGCGAGGGTGCTGAAGACGCCGGTGGCGACGCTGGCGCGGAACGCCATCTTCGAGCCACTGCGGCGGGGCTTCCGGTGGCTGGGTATGTGAGCGGTGTGGGACATGGGTACAACCGCTATCAGGGCTTCCCGGTTCCCTTCAAGAAACGTGGGTTGCGCCACAGTTACGTTCGGAAGCCCATAATCCGCTTTCTTGGCGCCCTTATTGACGCCGTAACGGGCAAACCGGGCACGGTCCGATCGGGCCTTGATCACGCGTTTTCAATGAAAAGTCCGAATTGCCCGTCACTTACCACCTCTTCACCTCCATGGCCAAGCCCCGTTCTTTCCGGCCGGTTCTCGATGTGGTGCAGGTCACATCGGTGCTCGTGAACCGGTGCACGCGTCCACCCCGGTACGCCGGACCCCCCGACCGGGCGACGGGCGGTTCCTTTATCACCGGTGTGCGTCTCGTCGCCAATTTGCTTGTACTGCCCATGTCTTGATAGTGCGCCACCCCCTCCGACCAGCGTTTTCCGGTGCGGATGTCACATCTGGTGATCACCTGGGCGCTTCGCGTGGCAAGATCACCGCTCATCCGACTTCATGATCGTTCGTCAGGTGGTGGAGATCACAAACTAGTTGCTGCACCCCGTGTCGCAGATCACAGAGGGGCGGGCTTAAGATGCGGGGCAGTCGGGCTTGTGAACTGCCTCACATGGGAGCGATCTTCCGTGCCGGGGCGCGTCCGGCAGTGCGGTCCAACGGTCAAGGACGACTGGAAGGAGCGAGGAGCGTGAATGCGTACGCGCCCGTCCTCGTGCTCGGTGCCCTGGGTGCGGGGTTTGCGATCTTCTCCGTGGTCATGGCCACGCTAATCGGGCCAAAGCGGTACAACAGGGCAAAACTTGAGGCATATGAGTGCGGCATCGAACCGACGCCCACTCCGGCCGGAGGCGGCCGTTTCCCGATCAAGTACTACCTGACGGCGATGCTCTTCATCGTCTTCGACATCGAGATCGTCTTCCTCTACCCCTGGGCCGTCACCTTCGACGCCCTGGGGCTTTTCGGGCTCGTGGAGATGCTGCTCTTCGTGCTCACCGTCTTCGTCGCCTACGCCTACGTGTGGCGGCGCGGCGGCCTGGAATGGGACTGAGGGGCTGAGGAGCACCCATGGGACTCGAAGAGAAGCTGCCCAGCGGTTTTCTGCTGACCACCGTCGAACAGGCCGCGGGCTGGGTCCGGAAGGCGTCCGTCTTCCCGGCGACCTTCGGCCTCGCCTGCTGCGCCATCGAGATGATGACGACCGGCGCAGGCCGCTACGACCTCGCCCGCTTCGGCATGGAGGTCTTCCGCGGCTCCCCGCGCCAGGCCGACCTGATGATCGTGGCCGGCCGCGTCAGCCAGAAGATGGCGCCCGTCCTGCGGCAGGTCTACGACCAGATGCCGAACCCCAAGTGGGTTATCTCCATGGGGGTTTGTGCGTCTTCGGGCGGAATGTTCAACAATTACGCGATTGTGCAGGGCGTTGACCACATTGTTCCGGTTGACATTTATTTGCCGGGTTGCCCGCCGCGCCCGGAGATGCTGATGGACGCGATCCTCAAGCTCCACCAGAAGATCCAGGGCTCCAAGCTCGGCGTGAACGCCCAGGAGGCGGCCCGCGAGGCGGAGGAGGCGGCGCTCAAGGCGCTGCCCACCATTGAGATGAAGGGTCTGCTCCGGTGAGCGACGACACCCCCAACCCGGAGAGGGAGCTCAACGAGCAGAACCTCCCGGGACAGCGCGGCGAGCACGGCGAGGAGGTCCGCGTCCAGCGCGGCATGTTCGGCGCCGACAAGGGCGGCGACACCTCCGGCTACGGCGGCCTGGTCCGCTCGGTGCGGCTGCCCGGACCGGCCGCCCGCCCGTACGGCGGCTGGTTCGACGAGGTCGCCGACGAGCTGGAGGGCGCCCTGGAGGAGCAGGGCCTGGTCCCGGAGAACGCGATCGGGAAGACGGTCGTCGACCGGGGCGAGCTCACCTTCCACATCGAGCGCGAACACCTCGTCCGGGTCGCCCGCACCCTGCGCGACGACCCCGCCCTGCGCTTCGAGCTCTGTACCGGCGTCTCCGGCGTCCACTACCCGGGCGACAAGGGCCGCGAGCTGCACGCCGTCTACCACCTGCGCTCGCTGACCCACGGCCGGCTGCTGCGCCTGGAGGTCTCCGCCCCCGAGGGCGACCCGCACATCCCGTCGCTGGTCGCGGTCTACCCGACCAACGACTGGCACGAGCGCGAGACGTACGACTTCTTCGGCATCGTCTTCGACGGCCACCCCGCCCTCACCCGGATCATGATGCCGGACGACTGGCCGGGCCACCCGCAGCGCAAGGACTACCCCCTCGGCGGCATCGCCGTCGAATACAAGGGCGCCCAGATCCCGGCTCCGGACCAGCGGAGGTCGTACTCGTGAACACCCCCTCCGCCTCCCCCAGGGAGACCACCGAAGGCACCGTCTACACGGTCACCGGCGGCGACTGGGACGAGGTCGTCCAGTCCGCGGCCAAGGCCGACGACGAGCGCATCGTCGTCAACATGGGCCCCCAGCACCCCTCCACGCACGGCGTGCTGCGCCTCATCCTGGAGATCGACGGCGAGACCGTCACCGAGGCCCGCTGCGGCATCGGCTACCTCCACACCGGCATCGAGAAGAACCTCGAATACCGGACCTGGACGCAGGGCACCACCTTCGTCACGCGCATGGACTACCTCACCTCGTTCTACAACGAGACGGCGTACTGCCTCGGCGTGGAGAAGCTGCTCGGCATCACCGACGACGTGCCCGACCGGGCCAGCGTCGTCCGGGTGCTCCTCATGGAGCTCAACCGGCTCTCCTCGCACCTGGTCTGCATCGCGACCGGCGGCATGGAGCTCGGCGCCACCACGATCATGATCTACGGCTTCCGGGACCGCGAGATGATCCTGGACCTGTACGAGCTGATCACCGGCCTGCGCATGAACCACGCGTTCATCCGCCCCGGCGGCCTCGCCCAGGACCTGCCGCCCGGCGCCGTCGACGCCGTGCGCGAGTTCGTGAAGACCATGAAGAAGAACCTGCCGGAGTACGACAAGCTCGCCACCGGCAACCCCATCTTCAAGGCCCGGATGCAGGACGTCGGCTACCTCGACCTCACCGGCTGCATGGCGCTCGGCGCCACCGGACCGATCCTGCGCTCCGCGGGCCTCCCGCACGACCTGCGCAAGTCCGACCCGTACTGCGGCTACGAGAACTACGACTTCGAGGTCCCCACCGCCGACAGCTGCGACTCCTACGGCCGCTTCCTCGTCCGCCTGGAGGAGATGCGCCAGTCGCTGCGGATCGTCGAGCAGTGCCTCGACCGGCTCGCCCCCGGCCCGGTCATGGTCGGCGACAAGAAGATCGCCTGGCCGGCCCAGCTGGCCCTCGGCCCCGACGGGCTCGGCAACTCCCTCGACCACATCAAGAAGATCATGGGCACCTCCATGGAGGCCCTGATCCACCACTTCAAGCTGGTCACCGAGGGCTTCCGGGTCCCCGCCGGGCAGGCGTACGCGGCCGTCGAGTCGCCCAAGGGCGAACTCGGCGCGCACGTCGTCTCCGACGGCGGCACCCGCCCCTACCGGGTCCACTTCCGCGACCCGTCCTTCACCAACCTCCAGGCCATGGCCGCGATGTGCGAAGGCGGCCAGGTCGCCGACGTCATCGTCGCCGTCGCGTCCATCGACCCCGTGATGGGAGGCGTCGACCGATGACGGACGGACACACCAGTCTCGGGATGCCCCAACTGCCCGCGCCCGACTACCCCGCCGAGGTCCGCGCCCGGCTGGACGAGGACGCCAGGGCGATCATCGACCGCTACCCGGGGTCCCGCTCCGCGCTGCTGCCGCTGCTGCACCTCGTCCAGGCGGAGGAGGGGCACGTCACCCGTACCGGGATGCGGTTCTGCGCCGAGACCCTCGGCCTGACCACCGCCGAGGTCACCGCCGTCGCCACCTTCTACACGATGTACCGGCGCAAGCCCTCCGGCGACTACCAGGTGGGCGTCTGCACCAACACGCTCTGCGCGGTCATGGGCGGCGACGCCATCTTCGAGGAGCTCAAGGAGCACCTCGGCGTCGGCAACGACGAGACCACCGCGGACGGCAAGGTCACCCTCGAACACATCGAGTGCAACGCGGCCTGCGACTTCGCGCCCGTCGTGATGGTCAACTGGGAGTTCTTCGACAACCAGACACCAGAGTCCGCCAAGCGGCTCGTGGACGACCTGCGCGAGGGCCGCCCCGTCGCCCCCACCCGGGGCGCGCCGCTGTGCACCTTCAAGGAGACCGCCCGCATCCTCGCGGGCTTCCCCGACGAGCGCGAGGGCGCCGTCGGCGCCACCGGCGGCGCGGGCCCCGCCTCGCTCGTCGGACTGCGCCTGGCCAAGGGGGAGACCCCGCAGCGCCGGATCGGCCACCCGCGTGGCGAGTCGGCCCGTGAGGAGGGGGAGTGATGACCTTGGCCGCCGAGATCAACAACAGCAGCCCCGAGAAGCTGCTGGCGCCCGTCCTGTCGGCGTTCTGGGACGAGCCCGGGTCCTGGACCCTGGACACCTACCGGCGCCACGACGGCTACGAGGGCCTGCGCAAGGCGCTCGCCATGACCCCCGACGACCTCATCGCGTACGTCAAGGAGTCCGGCCTGCGCGGCCGGGGCGGCGCCGGCTTCCCCACCGGGATGAAGTGGCAGTTCATCCCGCAGGGCGACGGCAAGCCGCACTACCTCGTCGTCAACGCCGACGAGTCCGAGCCGGGCACCTGCAAGGACATCCCGCTCCTCTTCGCCAACCCGCACTCCCTCATCGAGGGAATGATCATCGCCTGCTACGCGATCCGCTCCGAGCACGCGTTCATCTACCTGCGCGGCGAGGTCGTGCCCGTCCTGCGCCGCCTGCACGAGGCGGTCCGCGAGGCGTACGAGGCCGGCTACCTGGGCCGGGACATCCTCGGCAGCGGCCTGAACCTCGACATCACCGTGCACGCCGGCGCCGGCGCGTACATCTGCGGCGAGGAGACCGCGCTGCTCGACTCGCTGGAAGGGCGCCGCGGCCAGCCCCGGCTGCGTCCCCCCTTCCCCGCGGTCGCCGGTCTGTACGCCTGCCCCACCGTGGTGAACAACGTCGAGTCCATCGCCTCGGTTCCCGCGATCCTCCAGCGGGGCAAGGACTGGTTCACCTCCATGGGGACCGAGAAGTCCCCCGGCTTCACGCTCTACTCGCTCAGCGGGCACGTCACCTCGCCCGGCCAGTACGAGGCCCCCCTCGGCATCACCCTGCGCCAGCTCCTCGACATGAGCGGCGGGATGCGCCCCGGGCACCGGCTCAAGTTCTGGACCCCCGGCGGCTCCTCCACCCCGATGTTCACCGACGAGCACCTCGACGTGCCGCTCGACTACGAGGGCGTCGGCGCCGCCGGATCCATGCTCGGCACCAAGGCGCTCCAGTGCTTCGACGAGACCACCTGCGTGGTCCGCGCCGTCACCCGCTGGACCGAGTTCTACGCCCACGAGTCCTGCGGCAAGTGCACCCCCTGCCGCGAGGGCACCTACTGGCTGGTCCAGCTGCTCCGCGACATCGAGGCCGGCAAGGGCGTCATGAGCGACCTCGACAAGCTCAACGACATCGCCGACAACATCAACGGCAAGTCGTTCTGCGCCCTCGGCGACGGCGCCGCCTCGCCGATCTTCTCGTCCCTGAAGTACTTCCGCGACGAGTACGAGCAGCACATCACGGGCAAGGGCTGCCCCTTCGACCCCGCCAAGTCCACCGCCTGGGCGGACAAGCACCGGGAGGTGAACGCATGACAGTCACCACGTCCGCCCCGGGAGGGGGCGGGGCCGCGGCCGTGCCGCCGGAAGACCTCGTCACGCTGACCATCGACGGCATCGAGATCTCCGTCCCCAAGGGGACCCTGGTCATCCGCGCCGCCGAACAGCTCGGCATCGAGATCCCCCGCTTCTGCGACCACCCGCTCCTCGACCCGGCCGGCGCCTGCCGCCAGTGCATCGTCGAGGTCGAGGGCCAGCGCAAGCCCATGGCGTCCTGCACCATCACCTGCACCGACGGCATGGTGGTCCGCTCCCAGCTGACCTCCCCGGTCGCCGAGAAGGCCCAGCACGGCGTGATGGAGCTGCTGCTCATCAACCACCCGCTGGACTGCCCCGTCTGCGACAAGGGCGGCGAGTGCCCGCTGCAGAACCAGGCGATGTCCCACGGGCAGTCCGAGTCCCGCTTCGAGGGGCGGAAGCGCACCTACGAGAAGCCCGTCGGCATCTCCACCCAGGTGCTGCTCGACCGCGAGCGCTGCGTGCTCTGCGCCCGCTGCACCCGCTTCTCCAACCAGGTCGCGGGCGACCCGATGATCGAGCTGGTCGAGCGCGGCGCGCTCCAGCAGGTCGGCACCGGCGAGGGCGACCCCTTCGAGTCGTACTTCTCCGGCAACACCATCCAGATCTGCCCGGTCGGCGCGCTCACCTCGGCCGCCTACCGCTTCCGCTCCCGCCCCTTCGACCTGGTCTCCACGCCGAGCGTCTGCGAGCACTGCGCGGGCGGCTGCGCGACCCGCACCGACCACCGGCGCGGCAAGGTCATGCGGCGGCTCGCCGCCGAGGACCCCGAGGTCAACGAGGAGTGGGTCTGCGACAAGGGCCGGTTCGGCTTCCGGTACGCGCAGCAGCGCGACCGGCTCGCCACCCCCCTGGTCCGCAACCCGGAGACCGGCGCCCTGGAGGAGAGCTCCTGGCCCGAGGCGCTCGAAGCCGCCGCGCGCGGGCTCGTGCGCGGGCGCACCGGCGTCCTGGCGGGCGGCCGGCTGACCGTCGAGGACGCCTACGCGTACGCCAAGTTCGCCCGGGTCGCCCTCGACACCAACGACGTCGACTTCCGGGCCCGCGTCCACTCCGGCGAGGAGGCCGACTTCCTGGCCTCCGCCGTCGCCGGACGCGGCCGGGACCTGGACGGCACGGGTGTCACGTACACCTCGCTGGAGGCCGCGCCCGCCGTGCTCCTCGTCGGCCTGGAGTCCGAGGAGGAGGCCCCCGGCGTCTTCCTGCGGCTGCGCAAGGCATGGCGCAAGCACGGCCAGCGGACCTACGCGGTCGCCGCGTTCGCCACCCGCGGCCTGGAGAAGACCGGCGGCACCCTGCTCGCCGCCGCCCCCGGCACCGAGACCGAGTGGCTCGACGCCCTCACCTCCCGGGTCGGGCTCTCCGCCGAAGGGGCCCTCGCCGCCGAGGCGCTGCGCCAGGACGGCGCCGTCATCGCCGTCGGCGAGCGGCTCGCCGCCGTGCCCGGGGCGCTCACCGCCGCCCTGCGGACCGCCGCCGCCACCGGCGCGACGCTGGTGTGGATCCCGCGCCGGGCCGGGGAGCGCGGCGCCGTCGAGGCGGGCGCCATCCCGGCGCTGCTGCCCGGCGGGCGGCCCGCGACCGACCCGCGCGCGCGGGAGGAGGTCGCCGCCGTCTGGGGCGTCCGCGAACTCCCGCACGGCTACGGCCGCGACACCGGCCAGATCGTCGAGGCCGCCGCCACCGGCGAGCTCGGCGCGCTGCTCGTCGGAGGCGTCGACGTCGACGACCTGCCGGACCCGGCGCGCGCCCGCCAGGCCCTCGACGCGGCCTTCGTGGTCTCGCTGGAGCTGCGGCCCGGCGCGGTCACCGAGCGCGCCGACGTGGTCCTGCCGGTCGCCGCGGTCGCCGAGAAGCCCGGCACCTTCCTCAACTGGGAGGGCCGCGCGCGCCTGTTCGAGGCCGCGCTGAAGCCGGAGCAGATGACCCGGACGCTGCCCCCGGCCGACGCCCGCGTGCTGCACATGCTGGCCGACGCCATGGACGCCCACCTCGGGCTGCCCGACCTGCGCGCGGCCCGCCGCGAGCTGGACCGGCTCGGCGGCTGGACCGGCGAGCGGGCCTCCGAGCCCGCCGAGCCCGGCCAGTCCGCCGCCCGCCCGGGCGACGGCGAGGCCGTCCTCGCCGGGCACCGGCTGCTGCTGGACCTCGGACGGCTCCAGGAGGGCGACACCGCGCTGGCCGGCACCCGGCACGCCGCCGTCGCCCGGCTCTCCGCCGAGACCGCCGCCGCCACCGGCGTCAAGGACGGCGACACCCTCGAAGTGACCGGGACCGCCGGATCGGTCCGCTTTCCGCTCCAGGTCACCGAGATGCCCGACCGGGTGGTCTGGCTCCCGCTGAACTCGGCCGGCCGCGGCGTCCTCGCCGGCACCGGCGCCCGCCCCGGCGACCTGGTCCGCATCGGCCCGGCCCCCCTCACGGAGGTGGAGGCATGAACACGCTCCTCGCCGCCGAAGACCTGTCGATGTTCGGACGCGACCCCTGGTGGCTCGTCCTCGTCAAGGCGGTCTTCTGCTTCGCGTTCCTGATGGTGACCGTGCTCTTCTCCATCGTGTGGGAGCGCAAGGTCGTCGCCTGGATGCAGCTGCGCATCGGCCCCAACCGGCACGGCCCCTGGGGCATGCTCCAGTCGCTCGCCGACGGCGTGAAGCTGATGCTGAAGGAAGACCTGATCGTCAAGCGCGCCGACAAGGTCGTCTACGTCCTCGCCCCGGTCATCGCCGCCATCCCCGCCTTCATGGCCATCGCCGTGATCCCCTTCGGCCCGGCCGGCAACGAGGTGTCGATCTTCGGTCAGCGCACCACGATGCAGCTCACCGACCTGCCGATCGCGATGCTGTACATCCTCGCGGTCGCCTCGGTCGGCATCTACGGCATCGTGCTCGCCGGCTGGTCCTCGGGCTCCACGTACCCGCTGCTCGGCGGACTCCGCTCGGCCGCGCAGATGATCTCGTACGAGATCGCCATGGGCGCCGCGTTCGCCTCGGTCTTCCTCTACTCCGGGTCGATGTCGACCTCGACGATCGTGGAGGCGCAGGCCGACCGCTGGTACGTCCTGCTGCTGCCGGTCTCCTTCATCATCTACATCGTCACCATGGTGGGCGAGACCAACCGCGCCCCCTTCGACATGCCGGAGTCCGAGGGCGACCTGGTCGGCGGCTTCAACACCGAGTACTCGTCCATCAAGTTCGCGCTCTTCATGCTCGCCGAGTACGTGAACATGGTGACCGTCTCGGCGGTGTCCGTGACCCTGTTCCTGGGCGGCTGGCGCGCCCCGTGGCCGATCTCCGGCTTCTGGGAGGGCGCCAACCACGGCTGGTGGCCGATGCTCTGGTTCGTCCTCAAGGTGCAGCTGCTGCTCTTCTTCTTCATCTGGCTGCGCGGCACGCTGCCCCGCGTCCGCTACGACCAGCTGATGAAGCTGGGCTGGAAGGTGCTGCTGCCGGTCTCCGTGGTCTGGCTGATGCTGGTCGCCACGGTCCGGGCGCTGCGCAACGAGAACTACGACTTCCAGACCATCGTGCTGTACGTGGCCGGAGCCGTGCTCGGCGTGCTGCTGCTGTCCTTCGTGTTCGACGTCTTCCGCGACAAGAAGGGCAAGGCGGCGGCCGAGGAGGCCGCGGCGGAGACCGCGCCGTTCGACCCGATGGCGGGCGGCTTCCCCGTACCGCCCAAGCCCGGACAGACGCTGCCGGCCGTGCCGCGGCGCAGGCCCCGCGTCGAGCGGGAGCTCATTGTCAGTGGCGGCCCCGATACTGCTACAGAGAGTGACGGAAGGGAGACGGACGGTGTCTGATTTCCAGAATCCGGTGGCCGGCTTCGGCGTGACCTTCAAGGCCATGTTCAAGAAGCGGCTGACCGAGCAGTACCCGGAGCAGCAGAAGACGACGGCGCCCCGCTTCCACGGCCGGCACCAGCTCAACCGCCACCCGGACGGCCTGGAGAAGTGCGTCGGCTGCGAGCTGTGCGCCTGGGCCTGCCCCGCCGACGCCATCTACGTGGAGGGCGCGGACAACACGGAGGAGGAGCGCTACTCCCCGGGCGAGCGCTACGGCCGCGTCTACCAGATCAACTACGCCCGCTGCATCCTGTGCGGGCTGTGCATCGAGGCGTGCCCCACCCGCGCGCTCACGATGACCAACGACTTCGAGCTGGCCGACTCCTCCCGCGAGAACCTGATCTACACCAAGGAGCAGCTCCTCGCGGGGCTCGAAGAGACCATGGTGGACACCCCGCACGCGATCTTCCCCGGCATGGACGAGCAGGACTACTACCGGGGCCTGGTCACCGAGGCGGCGCCCGGCACCGTCCGCCAGGTCGCGGTGTCCAAGGGCGAGAAGGGCGAGCCGGAGGGGGCGGACGCATGAGCGCCACGACCCTCGCCGCCTATGCGACGTCCACGGGTGAGGCCGTCCAGTTCTGGGTGCTCGGCACGATCGCCGTCCTCGGCGCGCTGTGCACGATCCTCATGCGCAAGGCCGTGCACTCCGCGCTCTGCCTCGCCGGCACCATGATCATCCTGGCGGTCTTCTACCTCGCCAACGGCGCCTACTTCCTGGGCATCGTGCAGATCGTCGTCTACACCGGCGCGATCATGATGCTCTTCCTCTTCGTCGTCATGCTGGTCGGCGTCACGGCCGCGGACTCGCTGAAGGAGACCATCAAGGGGCAGCGCTGGTGGGCCGCCCTGTGCGGCGCCGGCTTCGGCGTCCTGCTGCTCACCGGCATCGGCCACGCCTCGCTCACCGAGTTCAACGGTCTGGGCACCGCGAACACCGCCTCCGGCGGGAACGTGGAGGGGCTCGCCGCCCTCATCTTCACCAAGTACGTCTTCGCCTTCGAGATCACCGGCGCGCTGCTCATCACCGCGGCCGTCGGCGCCATGGTCCTCACCCACCGCGAGCGCACCGAACCCGCCCGCACCCAGCGCGAGCTGGCCGAGCAGCGGGTGCGCGAGGGCAAGCACCTCCCGCCGCTGCCCGCCCCCGGCGTCTACGCCCGGCACAACGCGGTGGACGTCGCCGGCCTGCTGCCGGACGGCACCCCGGCCGAGCTCACCGTCATCTCGACCCTGCGCGAGCGGGGCCAGATCCGGGACGTGTCGGGCGAGGCGATCGCCGACCTCAAGGCCCTCGAACAGCGCTCCGAGGAGCGGCTCGGCCGGGACGCAGAGGAGGCTTCGCGGTGAATCCGGTCAACTACCTTTACCTCTCCGCGCTGTTGTTCACCATCGGCGCGGTGGGTGTCCTCATCCGGCGCAACGCGATCGTGCTCTTCATGTGCGTGGAGCTGATGCTCAACGCCTGCAACCTCGCGTTCGTCACCTTCTCCCGTATGCACGGAAACCTCGACGGCCAGATCATCGCGTTCTTCACGATGGTCGTGGCCGCCGCGGAGGTCGTCGTCGGACTCGCGATCATCGTGTCCGTCTTCCGTGCCCGCCACTCGGCCTCGGTCGACGACGCCAGCCTGATGAAGCTGTGAGGGGCTGACCGTGGACAACCTCATCGCGCTGCTCGTCGCGGCGCCCCTGCTCGGCGCCGTGATCCTGCTCTGCGGCGGGAAGCGGCTCGACAAGACCGGGCACTGGCTCGGCACCCTGCTCGCCGCCGTCTCCTTCGGCATCGGACTCGCCCTGTTCGCCGACATGCTCTCCAAGAGCGCCGACGACCGGGCCCTGCACCAGCGCCTGTTCACCTGGATCCCCGTCGAGGGCTTCCAGGCCGACATCGCGTTCCAGCTCGACCAGCTCTCGATGACCTTCGTGCTCCTCATCACCGGGGTCGGCACGCTCATCCACGTTTACTCGATCGGGTACATGGAGCACGACGAGCGGCGCCGCCGCTTCTTCGGCTACCTGAACCTGTTCGTCGCGGCGATGCTGCTGCTGGTCCTCGCCGACAACTACCTGCTGCTCTACTTCGGCTGGGAGGGCGTCGGCCTCGCCTCGTACCTCCTGATCGGCTTCTGGCAGCACAAGCCCAGCGCGGCCACCGCCGCCAAGAAGGCGTTCCTGGTCAACCGGGTCGGCGACATGGGCCTGTCGATCGCGATCATGCTGATGTTCACCACCTTCGGCACCTTCGCCTTCGGGCCGGTCCTGGCGGCGAGCGGCGAGGCGTCCGAGGGCAAGCTGACGGCCATCGGCCTGATGCTGCTCCTCGCGGCCTGCGGCAAGTCCGCCCAGGTGCCGCTCCAGTCCTGGCTCGGCGACGCGATGGAGGGCCCGACCCCGGTCTCCGCCCTCATCCACGCCGCGACCATGGTCACCGCCGGCGTCTATCTGATCGTCCGCTCCGCCGACATCTTCAACGCGGCGCCGGACGCCCAGCTCGTCGTCACCGTCGTCGGCGCCGTCACGCTCCTCTTCGGTGCGATCGTCGGTTGCGCGAAGGACGACATCAAGAAGGCGCTGGCCGGCTCGACGATGTCGCAGATCGGCTACATGATCCTCGCCGCGGGCCTCGGCCCGATCGGCTACGTCTTCGCGATCATGCACCTGGTGACCCACGGCTTCTTCAAGGCCGGGCTCTTCCTCGGCGCCGGTTCGGTCATGCACGGCATGAACGACGAGGTGGACATGCGCCACTACGGCGGCCTGCGGAAGTACATGCCGGTCACGTTCGTCACCTTCGGCCTCGGCTACCTCGCGATCATCGGCTTCCCCGGCCTGTCCGGCTTCTTCTCCAAGGACAAGATCATCGAGGCGGCCTTCGCCAAGGGCGGCACCGAGGGCTGGATCCTCGGCGCGGTCACCCTGCTGGGCGCCGCCATCACCGCGTACTACATGACCCGCGTGATGTTCATGACCTTCTTCGGCGAGAAGCGCTGGCAGCCCGACGAGAAGGGCGAGCTGCCGCACCCGCACGAGTCGCCCAAGTCCATGACCATCCCGATGGTCCTGCTCGCCTTCGGCTCCGTCTTCGCCGGCGGGATCTTCGGCGTCGGCGACCGCTTCGTGAAGTGGCTGGAGCCCGTCACCTCCTTCGAGCACGGGCACCCGCCGATCAGCGCCGGGGCGATCACCGCCGCGACCGTCGCCGTGATGGTCCTCGGCGTCGGCCTCGCCTACCTCCAGTACGGGCGCCGGCCGGTCCCGGTCGTCGCCCCGCGCGGCTCGCTGCTCACCCGGGCCGCCCGCCGCGACCTCCTCCAGGACGACTTCAACCACGTCGTCTTCGTCCGGGGCGGCACGCACCTCACCCGCTCCCTGGTCTACGTCGACCACAGCCTCGTCGACGGGGTCGTCAACGGCACCGCGGCCTCGGTCGGCGGTCTGTCCGGCCGGCTCCGCAAGCTGCAGAACGGCTATGTCCGGTCGTACGCGGTCTCCATGTTCGGAGGTACGGCGGTGCTCATCGCCGCGACCCTGCTGATGAGGGCGGTGTAATCCCGATGTCCTTCCCGCTCCTTACGGCGACGGCCGCGGTGCCGGCGGTCGGTGCGATCCTCACCGCCGCCGTCCCGGCCGCCCGCCGCACCGCCGCCAAGTGGCTGGCGCTGCTGGTCTCGCTGGCCACGCTGGTCCTCGCCGGCATCGTCTTCGCCCGCTTCGAGCCCGGCGGCGACCGCTACCAGCTCGTCGAATCGCACGCCTGGATCAAGGACTTCGGCGTGCGCTACGAGCTGGGCGTGGACGGCATCGGGGTGGCGCTCATCGCGCTCACCGCGCTGCTCATCCCGTTCATCGTGCTCGCCGGCTGGCACGACGCCGACCCGCTGGAGACCTCCTCCAAGCGGTGGCGTCCCACCCAGGGCTTCTTCGCCCTGATCCTCATGGTCGAGGCGATGGTGATCCTCTCCTTCGAGGCCACCGACGTCTTCCTCTTCTACATCCTGTTCGAAGCCATGCTCATCCCGATGTACTTCCTCATCGGCGGCTTCGGCGACCGCGCCCACAGCGGCTCCGACGAGAACGCGGCGGCCCAGCGCTCGTACGCGGCGGTCAAGTTCCTCCTCTACAACCTGGTCGGCGGCCTGATCATGCTGGCCGCGGTCATCGGCCTGTACGTGGTCGCGGGCAACTTCTCCCTCACGGAGATCGCCGAGGCGCGGGCCAACGGCTCGCTGGAGATGGCGACGAACACCGAGCGGTGGCTGTTCCTCGGCTTCTTCTTCGCCTTCGCGGTGAAGGCCCCGCTGTGGCCGCTGCACACCTGGCTGCCGAACGCGATGGGGGAGGCCACCGCCCCGGTCGCCGTCCTCATCACCGCCGTCGTCGACAAGGTCGGCACCTTCGCGATGCTCCGCTTCTGCCTCGGGCTCTTCCCGGAGGCGTCGAAGTGGGCCACCCCGGTGATCGTCGCCCTGGCGCTGGTCAGCATCGTCTACGGGGCGCTGCTCGCCGTCGGCCAGCGGGACATCAAGCGCCTGGTGGCCTACGCGTCGATCTCGCACTTCGGCTTCATCATCATGGGCATCTTCGCGATGACGAGCCAGGGCCAGTCGGGCGCCACGCTCTACATGGTCAACCACGGGATCTCGACGGCGGCGCTGATGCTGGTCGCCGGCTTCCTGATCTCCCGGCGCGGCTCGCGGCTCATCGCCGACTACGGCGGCGTGCAGAAGGTGGCCCCGGTGCTCGCCGGGACCTTCCTGATCGGCGGCCTCGCGACCCTGTCGCTGCCCGGACTCGCGCCGTTCGTCAGCGAGTTCCTGGTCCTCGTCGGCACCTTCGCGCGCTACCCGGTGGCCGGGATCATCGCCACCACCGGCATCGTCCTCGCCGCGCTGTACGTCCTCGTCCTCTACCAGCGGACGATGACCGGCCCGGTGAAGGAGGAGGTGCGGGAGCTGCCCGACCTCAGGCCGCGCGAGCTCGCCGTGGTCGTGCCGCTGATCGCGGTGCTGATCTTCCTCGGGGTCTTCCCGAAGCCCCTGACCGACGTCGTCAACCCGGCGGTCCAGCACACCATGTCCGATGTCCAGCAGAAGGACCCCCAGCCTGAAGTGGAGGCGGCCAAGTGAGCACGTTCGCCGTCGCACCCGCTGTCCACACCCTGTGGACGACGGCCGCCGAGCCGGTCAACAAGATCCCGGCACCCCACATCGAGTACACCCAGCTCTCACCCGTCCTCATCGTGGTGGGCGCGGCGATCCTCAGCGTCCTCGTCGAGGCGTTCGTGCCGCGCAAGGGGCGCCACTACACGCAGCTCTTCCTCAGCGTCCTGGCCCTCGTCACCGCCTTCGCGGCGGTCGTCGGCCTCGCCGCCGGGGGCTACGGCACCACCAAGGCGCACCTCGCGGCGATGGGCGCCATCGCCGTCGACGGCCCCGCGCTGTTCCTCCAGGGCACGATCCTGCTCGCCTCCGTCGTCGCGGTGATGACCTTCGCCGAGCGCAGGCTCGACCCGGCCGACCACGGCCACCGGGTCGACTCCTTCGCCGCCGAGGCCGCCGCGGTCCCCGGCAGCGAGCAGGAGCGGGCGGCCGTCAAGGCCGGCTTCACCACCACCGAGGTCTTCCCGCTCGCCCTGTTCGCGGTCGCCGGCATGCTGGTCTTCCCGGCGGCCAACGACCTGCTGACCCTGTTCATCGCGCTGGAGGTCTTCTCCCTCCCGCTCTACCTGCTGTGCGCCGTCGCCCGCCGCAAGCGCCTCCTCTCCCAGGAGGCGGCGGTCAAGTACTTCCTGCTCGGCGCCTTCTCCTCGGCGTTCCTGCTGTTCGGCATCGCCCTGCTCTACGGCTACGCGGGCTCCGTCTCGTACGCCGCGATCGCGGACGTCGTCGACGGCGACGTGCCCGGGATCGACCCGGCGCTCGCCGACACCATGGGCAACGACGTGCTGCTCCTCATCGGCTTCGCGCTGGTGCTGATGGGGCTGCTGTTCAAGGTCGGCGCCGTCCCGTTCCACATGTGGACCCCGGACGTCTACCAGGGCGCCCCGACCCCCGTCACCGGCTTCATGGCCGCCGCGACGAA
This sequence comes from Streptomyces sp. NPDC048659, assembly GCF_040650575.1. NCBI lineage: Bacteria > Bacillati > Actinomycetota > Actinomycetes > Kitasatosporales > Streptomycetaceae > Streptomyces > Streptomyces sp. NPDC048659. The sequence continues at coordinate 151,063 of NZ_JBEZHM010000002.1, forward strand.
GGTCGCCGCCTTCGGCGCGATGCTGCGCCTGCTGTACGTGGTGCTCCCGGGGCTCACCTGGGACTGGCGGCCCGTCATGTGGGGCGTCGCCATCGTCACCATGCTGGGCGGCGCGATCGTCGCCATCACCCAGACCGACATCAAGCGGCTCCTCGCGTACTCCTCGGTCGCCCACGCCGGGTTCATCCTGGCCGGTGTCATCGCGGCCACGCCCAGCGGCGTCTCCTCGGTGCTGTTCTACCTGGGCGCCTACTCCTTCGTGACGATCGGCGCCTTCGCCGTGGTCACCCTGGTGCGGGACGCGGGCGGCGAGGCCACCCACCTCTCCAAGTGGGCCGGTCTCGGGCGCCGTTCGCCGCTAGTCGCCGCGGTCTTCGCGGTCTTCCTGCTCGCCTTCGCCGGCATCCCGCTGACCTCCGGCTTCTCCGGGAAGTTCGCGGTCTTCAAGGCGGCGGCGGAGGGCGGCGCGGGCGCGCTGGTCGTGGTCGGTGTGATCTCGTCCGCGATCGCCGCGTTCTTCTACATCCGGGTGATCGTGCTGATGTTCTTCAGCGAGCCGAAGGCGGACGGCCCCACGGTCGCCGTGCCCTCGGGGCTCACCTCGGTGGCGATCACCGCCGGTGTCGTGGTCACGCTGGTGCTCGGCTTCGCGCCGCAGTACTTCCTGGACCTGGCCAACCAGGCGGGGGTGTTCGTGCGCTAGCGCGAAGCGCCGCCGTCGTACGACGCGGAGGGGCCCGGTCGCCGGAGAGGCGGCCGGGCCCCTCCGCGTATGACGACAGGCCCTAAGGACAGCGCACGTCCGGGTTGTAGCGGGCGAAGAGGCCCGCCGGGTTGTCCTTGTACAGCCAGACATGCCGGTCGTAGATCCGGCCCAGGACCGCGTTGGTGAACGGGCCGTCGAAGGGCCGGCCGAACATGCGCGGCGCGGGCTGCCCGGTGGCCGGGACCACCCACTCGACGGCGACCAGGTGCCGCTCGCCGTCCTTGCCCGTCGCGTAGATCAGGGCGGCGGGACGCCGGGGGTCGGTCGAGCCGACGCCGGCGCGATTGACGTAGTGGTAGCCCATGCCGCCCGCCCCGCCCATGCCGCCCATGCCCGGATCCGCCACACAGGTGTCGGTGCGCGCGAAGCCGTCCTTCACCGCAAGCGGCTCGTAGGCGTACCGCGCCGTCGCCGCGTACGCCGTCGCCAGGTCGCGCGGCACGGAGGCGTCGTCCGCCCGCGCCGGGCCCGCGGCCAGCAGGGACGGGACGAGGGCCAGGGCACCTGCCCCGGCCATGAGCGGGCGGTTCCGGCGGGATCCAGTGGTCATGCTGCGCTCCTCGGGTGCGCGCGGGGGGATGACAGCAGCGTCGCCCCGGTGACGGGCGGGCGCACGCGGGGTGACCCATCGGGGGCGCTGTGCCATCGTGAGGGACCGGATTGGTCTCGACCAGTTGAGGGAGGCAGCGCCATGCGCGGGACCACCGCGTCGCCCGAGCCCGGAGCCTTACCCCTGCACCGCCTGGAGGTCCGGCTCCCCGACGGCGTCCCCTTCGCCGTCGGCAGCTTCGACAGCATCGGCCCGATGTCCCGGGCCGCCTTCCCGCACCGCCACACCTTCTACGAGTTCGTCCACGTCACCCGGGGCACCGGCACCCACGTCGTCGACCTGGCCCGCTGGGAGCTGCGCCCGCCCCACCTGGGCCTGATCCTGCCCGGCCAGGTCCACCACTGGGAGGACACGAGCGGCCTCGACGGCACCGTCGTCCTGTTCACCCCCGACTTCCTGCTCGACCACCCCGGCGACCGGGAGCTGCTGCGCCGCCTCGGCGACCACCCCTGGCTCCGGCTCGACCCGGCCGAACACGCCCGCACCGCCCGCCTGATGGCCGAACTCACCGAGGAGTACGGGCGGGTGGACACCGGCTTCGCCACGGTGCTCCGCTCGCTGCTGCACGTCCTGCTGGTCCGCACGGCCCGGCTCGGCGGCCCTGCCCCGGACCGCCGCCGCCCGCCGCCCGGCCGGACCGCCGCCGTCGCCGAGGAGTTCGCCCGGCTGACCGCCCGCACCGGGACCGACGCGCCCCGCTCCGTACGGGAGTGCGCGGAGCGGATCGGGGTCAGCCCCGGCTACCTCGCCGAGGCGGTCCGGGCCGCCACCGGCCGCACCCCGGCCGCGCTGCTCCGCGAGGCCCGGGTGCAGGAGGCACAGCGGCTGCTGGCCCGCACCGGGCTGTCGGTCCGCCAGGTCGCCGCCCGGACCGGCTTCGACGATCCGGCGTACTTCTGCCGCTTCTTCCGCCGCGAGGTCGGCACCAGCCCGGGGGACTTCCGAAAGCACCACGACCACCGGGCTGCGTCCATCGAAGCGGACCGGTGAGCCGCCTAGGTTTCTGCTCGATCGTTCCGCCCCCCACACGAGGAGCAGGCATGGACAGCGAGACCAGTACCGGGCACGTCAGCCGGAAGGCGGTGCTGCGCGCGGCGATCGCGGCCGGCATGGCGGTGCCGACGGCGTTCATGGGCGTCCCCGCGCTCGCCCGTACCCTCGGCGACGGGCCGGTCGCGCCCGCGCTCACGCCGGAGTGCGACGACGGCGACCACCCGACCGTCGAGCAGATAGAGGGGCCGTACTTCAAGCCCAACTCCCCGCTGCGCTCCAGCCTGTTGGAGTCGGGCACGGTCGGGGTGCGGCTCACCGTCAGCGGCTACGTCTTCGGGCGGGCGTGTCTGCCGATCTCCGGGGCGCTGCTCGACTTCTGGCAGGCCGACACCAACGGCGCGTACGACAACACGGGATTCCGCTTCCGGGGGCACCAGTTCACCGGCGCGGACGGCTCCTTCAAGCTGACCACGATCGTGCCGGGGCTCTACCCGGGCCGCACCCGGCACCTCCACGTCAAGGTGCAGGCCCCGGGCCGCCCGATCCTGACCACGCAGCTGTACTTCCCGGGGGAGCCGCGCAACAACACGGACTCGATCTTCGACGCGCGGCTGCTGATGACCGTACGGGACGCGGGCGGGGCGAAGGAGGCGGCGTTCGACTTCGTGCTGGACGTGCCGCAGACCCCGAACCCGACCCCGACGCCCACGCCGACCTCCACGCCGACCTCGACACCGGGCGGCACCTGGGCGGTGGGCCGGGCCTACCGGGCGGGGGACGCGGTCACGTACGGCGGGCGGGGCTATGTGTGCCTCCAGGCGCACACGGCCCAGCCCGGCTGGGAGCCGCCGGCGGTGCCCGCCCTGTGGCGGGCGGCCTGAGCCGGCGGCCCGGGGCGGCCTGAGCCGGCGGCCGGGGGCCGGCTGACCCGGCGGTCTGGGGCCGGCTGACCCGGGGCCGCGGGGCCGGCTGACCCGGGGCCCCGGGGCCCCTGAGCCGGGCCCCGGGGCCGCCGGGTCTCAGCCCGCGTTCGGCGCGATCCGGCCCGTGACCTCGCCGAGCGCGACCCGGGTGCCGTCCGGGCCGGGGGCCCAGGCGGTCAGCGTGACCTCGTCGCCGTCCTCCAGGAACGTGCGCTTGCCGTCGGGCAGTTCGAGGGCGTCGCGGCCGTTCCAGGTGAGTTCGAGGAGCGAGCCGCGCTGGCCGACCTCGGGCCCGGAGACCGTGCCGGAGCCGTAGAGGTCGCCGGTGCGCAGGGAGGCGCCGTTCACCGTCATGTGGGCCAGCTGCTGGGCGGCGGTCCAGTACATGGTGGAGAACGGCGGCTCCGACACCACCTCGCCGTTGACGGCGACGCTGATCCGCAGGTCGAAGCCGCCGGGCTCCTCCTCGGCCGTGTCGTCCAGGTACGGCAGCAGGCCGAAGTCGCGGGCGGGCGGCGCGACCCGGGCCGCGTCCAGGGCCTCCAGGGGGGTGACCCAGGCGGAGACGGAGGTCTGGAAGGACTTGCCGAGGAACGGGCCGAGCGGCACGTACTCCCACGCCTGGATGTCGCGGGCCGACCAGTCGTTGAGCAGGCTCAGGCCGAAGACGTGCTCGCGGAAGTCGCCGAGCGCGACGGGGGTGCCGAGGGTGGAGGGGGTGCCGACGAGGAAGCCGACCTCCGCCTCGATGTCGAGCTTCACGGAGGGCCCGAAGACCGGCGCCGGGTCGGTGGGCGCCTTGCGCTGGCCCGCCGGCCGGATCACGTCGGTGCCGGAGACGACGACGGTGCCGGCGCGGCCGTGGTAGCCGATCGGCAGGTGCTTCCAGTTCGGGGTGAGCGCGTCGCCGTCGGGGCGGAAGATGTGGCCGACGTTGGTGGCGTGGTGCTCGCTCGCGTAGAAGTCGACGTAGTCGGCGACCTCGTACGGCAGGTGCAGGGCGACCGCGTCCAGCGGGTGCAGCAGCGGCTCGACGACCGGGCGGTGCGCGGGCACCGTCAGCCAGCCGGTGAGCGCGCGGCGCACGTCGCGCCAGGCGGTGCGGCCGGCGGCGAGCAGCGGGTTCAGGCTCGGCTGGGCGAGCAGCGCGGCGTACGGGGAGCCGAGCGCCTGGGCCGCGGCGCCCGCGTCGAGGACGTGCCCGCCGATCCGGACGCCGAGCCGCCGCCTGCCGGGCTCGTCGGCGGTGCTGAAGACGCCGTACGGGAGGTTGTGCGGGCCGAAGGGATCGCCCTCGGCCAGGTCGAGCGGGCTCTGCTCGGGCATCGGTGCTTGCCTCGCTTTCCAGGTGTGTGGGGGACACGTTACGGGGCGGGCGCCGAGGCGCGGATGACATGAGTCACACGGAAAGTGCGGCCTCCGTGGGCAACTGTCCCGTTTCAAGAGCTTTGTTCCCGCTGTGCGTTCACTGTGTGTTCACGCCGCGGCGGCGGGCGCGGAAAGAGGTCTACTCCAGGTCCGGATCCGGCCATACGATCACGGGGTCGTCGCGCCGCGTGAGGTATCCGCGGGCGCGGCCCCCACACACGCGTTCCACCTCTGTGTCCGACCCGGAAAAGGACGATTTTGAAGATCCGTCGCATCCTCGCGACCGCCGTGGCCGCCGCGGTCACCACCCCGGTCGTGCTCCTGTCCGCCGCCCCCGCGTTCGCGGACACCAAGCCGAGCACCACGCAGGACACCAAGCAGGACAAGGGCCCCGCGCCGCGCGCCGACAGCGCCAAGATCGAGGGCCTCCGCCTGGCGGTCGCCAAGGCGCAGGCCGAGTACGACAAGACGGTCGTCGCCGCGGCGGACGCCCAGCGCGCCATGGACGACTTCGAGAAGCCGGGCAACCCGCTCTCCGTCGCCCTCGACAACGCGAAGAAGGCGGCCGAGCTCGCCGCCGAGGCCAAGACGGCCGCCGACGAGGAGCTGAAGAAGGCCGAGAAGGCGCTCGCCGAGCTGCCCGAGGACGCCTCGGACGCCGACAAGGCCGCTGCCGAGAAGGCCGTGACGGACGCCCGGACCCTCGCCGACGAGGCGAAGACCACGTCCGAGACCAAGGCCGCGGCCCAGGCCGCCGCGCGCAAGGCGTTCGACGACGCCCGCGTCGACCTCCTCAGGCGGATCGGCGAGGCGGACAAGGCGAAGGCGGCCGCCCTCAAGGCCCTGGACGCGGTGAAGGCCGCGCTGAAGGAGGCGCTGGAAGAGGAGGAGCTGCCGGAGTGCGAGGGCGACAAGAATGTCGCCGCCGGGCTCGTCGGTCCCGCGAAGGTGAAGGCCGGTACCAGCGCCGTCTACACCCTGACCGTGATCAACAAGAGCAAGACGGTCACGTTCGAGGAGGTCGGGGCAGGCGCCGCGCTCTACAGCCTCATCGATGGACAGGACCAGTACCTCCACCTGGCCTGGTCCTCGGTGGACAGCCCGAAGTGGACGCCGGTCGACGATTTCACGGACATATCCGCCGTGACGTCGGTCAAGCCGGGCAAGTCCTACGACTTCAAGCTCAAGGTGACCGTCGACGCCAAGGCCGCCGCCGGTGAGGCATCGCTCGACGGCGACGTCGGCTACTTCAACGAGGACGGCTCCTGCGGCAGCACGTGGGACGGCGGCACCGCGATGATCCCGATCGACATCCTCAAGGCCGACAAGCCCGCCCCCGGCAAGGACTCCGACAAGGGCGGCACCACCGGCGGCAACGGGAACACCTCCGAGCAGGGCGGCTCGTCCAAGACGCCCGTGACCAACGGGTCCGGGACCGGCGGCACGCTCGCCAAGACCGGCTCCAGCGACTCCACCGTGCCGTTCGCCCTCGCGGGCGGCGCCGCCGTCGTGCTCGGCGCGGGCGCGATGGTCGTCGCGCGTCGCCGCAAGGCCGGCGCGGACGCGTAACCGCCCCGGTCACACGGGTCACACACCGGCCCCCCACCCGCGCACGGACGCGGGTGGGGGGCCGGTCCCGTGCGGGGAGGCTCAGCCCGCCGTGCGCGGAATGGTCCGCTCCCACGTGCGGTGGAACACCACCTCGCCGCCCTCCTTGCAGACCACCTCGTTCGAGGTGAGGAACGAGTCGGCGTCGCAGCGGATCTCGGAGCGGGTGTCGATCGTCACGTCCCAGGCGAGCTCCGGCCGGTGCAGCCGGATCGACCAGTCCGAGCGGGTCCGGGCGCTCAGCGGGTCCGCCTCGTCGATCGTGTACGTCTCCAGGGCGTCCTCGGTGAACTCCAGGCCGTCCGGGTAGACCCGGGTGCCGCCGTAGCGCGGGTCCACCTCCAGCCGCCACTCGCCCTTGGCGACGTCCCGCACCACCAGCCGCTCCGGCCGGGGCTCCTCCAGGGTGGCCGGGTAGCTGACGCCGAGCGGCGCGGACTGCTCGGGCTCGCCGAACTCGACGGCGTCCTGGGTGGGGGCCCGTACCGGCAGGGTGAGGGAGGAGCCGGCCGGGTCCAGGGTGAAGCCGGCGGCGTCGGGCTGGGGCCAGATCCAGGGCCAGTACGCGGAGGAGACGGCCAGCCGGACCCGGTGGCCGGGCGGGAAGGTGTGGCCGATCCCGTTGAGCTCGAAGCCGACGCTCTCCCATTCGCCCACCTGCGCCTCCACGGCCCGGTCGCGGCCGTAGCGGGCGGAGAGGTTCAGCACGCCCCGGGTGACCAGGGTGGAGGAGCCGTCGGGGGCCACGTCGCAGAGCCGGGCGACGACCTGCCCGGTGGGCGCGGGCGACATCAGGCGGAGGGAGACGGCGGGGCGGCCCAGGATCTCGATGGGGGCGCCGTCGGCGGGCACGGGGAGGTCGAAGCAGGCCGAGTGGGCGTCCTCGGCGCGCTGGTCGGGCGGCAGGTCGGCGTCGTTGCCGAAGGGGAAGAAGCGGCCCGCGTCGAGGCCGGTCTGCTGGGGCGAGACGACCGGGACGGGCCCGCCCCCGAAGGCGTACGTGACGGGTGTGACGTGCGGGGAGGGCCAGGAGGGGTCGGTGACCCAGCGGCCGGGCAGCTCCTCGTACACCGTGGCCGGCGGGTGCGAGTCGCTGATCCAGGAGCGCAGCAGCGGCTCGGCCATGACGTCGTTGTCGGCGCCCTTGAGGTGGTGGTCCCACCAGCGCAGGGTCTCCTGGAGGAAGCCGATGGCGGGGCCGGGCGGCAGCCCGCGGTCCGGGTACTGGTGGGACCAGGGCCCGATGATGCCGCGGACCCGGTCCTGGGGGAGGTGCTCGACGAGCCGGAGGACGGTGTCGCGGTACGGGTCGTGCCAGCCGCCGACGGCGAGGACGGCGGCGCGGACGGCGGAGTAGTCCTCGCAGACGCTGCCGTGTCTCCAGTAGGTGTCGCGGGTCTGGTGGGCGAGCCAGGTGTGGACGAGGGGCTCCACGGCGGCGAGCCGCTTCAGCCACAGCGCGCGCCACTCCTCGCCCGCGTACAGCGGGTCCGGGGGGCGGGAGACGAAGGCGAGCATGGTGGCCGCCCAGGCGTGCATGTCCACGGCGAGCACGGAGCCGCCCATGTAGTGCACGTCGTTGTCGTAGCGGTCGTCGGTGGAGCAGACGGTGACGATGGCCTTGAGCGGTTCGGGGGCGAGGGCGGCGATCTGGAGCGAGTTGAAGCCGCCCCAGGAGATGCCGAACATGCCGACCTTGCCGGTGCACCAGGGCTGCTCGGCGAGCCAGTGCACGACGGCGACGCCGTCGGCGAGCTCCAGGGCGTCGTACTCGTCGCCGGGCAGCCCCTCGCTGTTGCCGTGGCCGCGCACGTCGACGCGTACGGAGGCGTAGCCGTGGCCCGCGTACCAGGGGTGGCGCTGCCAGTCGCGGGGCGCCGTCCAGTCGGTGAGGCGGTAGGGCAGGTACTCCAGGAGGGCGGGCACGGGCTCGTCGGTGACCGGGCGCCACACCCGGGCGTAGAGCAGGGTCCCGTCCGGCATGGGGATGCGGACGTCCTCGTGGCGGGTCTCGTACGGGAAGTCGGTGCGGATGTGCATGACGGACCTCGGCGGAATGCGTCAGTGGACGGGGTGCATGGTGCGGCGCAGCCAGGGCGCCAGGGCGATGACGCCGAGGCCGACGGCGACGGCGATGGCGCCGTTGACGCCGAAGTACGCGGGCTTGGAGACGTCGTCGTAGAGCTTCACGGTCTGGGCCTGGATGCCGTTGGCGAGGGCCAGCGAGAGGAACCAGAGCGACATGGTCTGGCTGCCGAACGCCTTGGGCGCGAGCTTGCTGGTGGCGGACATCCCGGAGGTCTCCAGGAGCACGTCGCCGAGGCCCAGCAGCAGGTAGGAGCCGACGATCCACCAGGCGGCCATCTTGTACGTGTCGTCGGCGTGCCCGGAGGTCGGCAGGACCATGAGGAGGAAGGACAGGCCGCCGAGGATCACGCCGAAGGCGATCTTGTTGGAGGCGTGCGGCTGGCGGGGGCCCATCCGGGCCCACACGGCGGCCACCACGGGCGCCAGGAGCACCTCGAAGGCGCCGAGGGCGGAGGCGTACCAGCTGGCCGGGAAGTCGAAGCCGAGGATGGTCGTGCGGGCGTTGGTGGAGGCCAGCAGCATCATCGTCGAGTACGCCTGGAAGAGGATGAAGTTGAAGGCGACGGAGGCGAGGAAGAGTACGACGTACGGCCTGAGGCGGCCCCGCTCCTCGGCGGTGACGCGGGGGCTCTTGAACATGACCCAGAAGTAGACGACCGGGGCGATCACCGAGATGAGGGTGAGCAGGTCGACGAAGCGGTCCATGGTGAGCCAGCCGGCCAGCGCGAGGACGGTGGCGACGGCGGCGGTCACGAGGGTGCCGACGATCATGTTGCGGACGGCGCGGCGCAGGGCCTCGGGGGCGAGGGCGTACTCGGCGGAGTGCTTGCGTCCGGCCAGGTGACGGCGCCCGGCCACGTACTGGATCAGGCCGAGGGTCATGCCGACCGCGGCGGCGGAGAAGCCCCAGTGCCAGCCCTTGTGGTCGCCGAGCCAGCCGGTGATCAGCGGGCCGGCGAAGGCGCCGATGTTGATCGCCATGTAGTAGAGCGCGAATCCGGCGTCGCGGCGCTGGTCGTCGGTGCGGTAGAGCTTGCCGACCATGGTGGCGACGTTGGGCTTGAGGAGGCCGGTGCCGGCGCTGATGAGGCCGAGCCCCACCCAGGTCATCGCGGGGGTGGGCACGGCCATGGCGTAGTGCCCGCAGGCGATCAGGACGCCGCCGTAGAGGACCGCGCGGTAGGAGCCGAGGATCCGGTCGGCGAGCCAGCCGCCGGCCACGGAGACGAGGTAGACGAGGGTGCCGTACGCGGCGGAGACGGAGGCGGCGGTGCCGGGTGCCATGCCCATGCCGCCGTGGGCGACGGTGTCGGCGAAGTACAGGACGAGGATCGCCTGCATCCCGAGGAACGAGAAGCGCTCCCAGACCTCCAGGCCGGAGAGGGTGAGCAGCCCTCGGGGCTGCCCGAAGAACGCGTGGTCGTCCTCGGGCGGCGGTTGCTCGCCGTTCGTGTCGGTGTCGATCGTTGTTCGGGACAAAACGCCTACTCCTGGTCGTATGAGCTGATCACGAACATACCGGGGGTGACGGGAAGGCGCCCACGGTGATCGAAACGTGACCGGATACGCTGGCTTGAGCGAATCGACCGACACATCGACAATCTGAGTGATCGGCGCGAGCGGCGAGTGGTTCGGACAGCCTCGGTCCGGACAGCGTCAAGGACAGCGTCAGCAGGCGTCAGCAGACAGGAGACCCCCTCGTGACCGTCGTCGGGCCGTTCGGTCTTAGCGTGCGGGACCAGGCTCTCGAAGCCGATGTCCAGACCGGATTGGCGGCGGTGGAGGCCGGCCTCCTCGACGCCACCAAGAGCGACGTGCCGTTCATCACGGAGTCCGCCCAGCATCTGGTGCTGGCGGGCGGCAAGCGGTTCCGGCCGCTGCTCGTGATGCTGGCCGCCCAGTTCGGCGACCCGTACGCGCCGGGTGTCGTGCCCTCGGCCGTGGTGGTCGAGCTCACCCACCTGGCGACGCTGTACCACGACGACGTCATGGACGAGGCGGACGTGCGCCGGGGCGTGGACAGCGCGAACACCCGCTGGGGCAATTCCATCGCCGTCCTCACGGGTGACTTCCTCTTCGCCCGCGCCTCGCACACGCTGGCGGACCTCGGACCCGAGGCCGTACGCATCCAGTCCGAGGCGTTCGAACGGCTCGTGACCGGCCAGATCCTGGAGACGGCGGGCCCGCAGGACGGCCGCGACCCGATCGACCACTACCTCGACGTGCTGGGCGGCAAGACCGGCTCGCTCGTCGCCGTCTCCTGCCGCTTCGGCGCGATGATGTCGGGCGCGGACCCGAGTGTCGTCGAGATCCTGACCCAGTACGGGGAGCGGCTCGGCGTCGCGTTCCAGCTCGCCGATGACGTGCTGGACATCGCGTCCGACTCTCACGAGTCCGGCAAGACCCCGGGCACCGACCTGCGCGAGGGCATCCCGACCCTCCCGGTCCTCCACCTGCGCGCCGCCGCGGCGGCCCACGGGCGCCCGGAGGACCTGGAGCTGGTGGCCCTGGTCGACGGCGACCTCACCGACGACACCCGCCACGCGGAGACCCTCCGCCGCCTCCGCCTCCACCCCGCCCTGGACCAGGCCCGCCGCGACACCGTCCGCTACGCGGAGGAGGCCCGCGCGATGCTGGCCCCGCTCCCGGAGGGCTACGCGAAGTCGGCCCTGGAGGAGATGTGCGACGCGGTGGTGCACCGGGCGGGGTGAGGGTGGTCACGGGGGGTTGTCGGCACGGGCTTCGCGGGAGCGCGCTCTGCCGTGCTGCGGCGACGCTTCCGGCCCGGTGAGTCCGCCGGAACGGGTTCATCCGGGCATCGACCTGTGGTTCGCTCACTGAGCCGGTCCGACATGCCGGCCATCCGAGCCATCCGAGCCTTCCGCGACGCCGCGGGCCGGATGGCGCGGCCGCTCCATCGCCCGTGAGACGGAGGCAGGAATGCCGTTACCCGAACCCGATCTGACGGGTCTCAGCTACACCGAGGCGGCGGTGCTGGCCTGTGTCAGTACGTTGCGGATGGAGGGGGCGCTGGAGTCCGTGGCGGAGGAGGTGGGTGCGGTGGAGCCTCTGCGGACTGTCGGGCGGGGCGTCCGTACGATCTTCGCTCGTCACCTGGGCGGGGAGATGGATGTGGCTACGGCAGCCACGGGCTTCTCTGCAAACTGGCACATCGAGCAGGAGCTGCCCGACACACATCCCCTGGGCCCCTTCTGGAAGGCCGGCATACGCGTCGGCTTCTTCGCTTTCCTTTCGGTGCAGGTCGCGGGCGAGGAGCGTCTCCGGGAGTGCTTCGAGCAGGGGCGGGAAGCGGCTGGGCTGTGGCCTCGGGGAGTCAGCGCCGGGCCGGTGGGGAGCCTGCTGGAGCTGGAGGTCGCTCGGCAGGAGGAGTCGCTCAGGGTGGTGCGGGCTTCGGGGGTGGCGGGGCTTCGGGAGCTCGCCGAGGAGGACCGGCGGCTGTTTCGGCGGGTTACCGCGTCGTCGTAGTCCGAGCGAAGGGGGGAGGCAGGAGTGGCGTTACCTGAACTCGACCTGACGGGTCTCAGCTATGCCGAGGCGGCGGTGCTGGCCTGTGTCAGTACGTTGCGGATGGAGGGGGCGCTGGAGTCCGTGGCGGAGGAGGTGGGGGCGGTGGAGCCTCTGCGGACTGTCGGGCGGGGTGTCCGTACGGTCTTCGCCGGGCATCTGGGTGGGGAGAGGGACGTGGCGACGGCCGCGAAGGGCTTGTCTGCCAACTGGCGGATCGATCAGGAGATTGCCGACACGCATCCACTGGCCCCCTTCTGGATGGCGGGCGTACGCGTCGGCTTCTTCGCTTTCCTTTCGGTGCAGGCCGCGGGTGAGGAGCGTCTCCGGGAGTGCTTCGAGCAGGGGCGGGAAGCGGCTGGGCTGTGGCCTCGGGGAGTCAGCGCCGGGTCGGTGGGCAGCCTGCTTGAGCTGGAGGTCGCGCGGCAGGAGGAGTCGCTTCGGGTGGTGCGGCGGGCCGGGGTCGGGGGGCTTCGGGAGCTCGCCGAGGAGGATCGGCGGCTGTTCCGGCGGGTCACCGCGTCGTCGTAGTCCAACCGCGAACGTGGAGGTAGGAGTGTCGTTACCCGTATCCGACCTGACGGGTCTCAGCTACACCGAGGCGGCGGTGCTGGCCTGCGTCGGTACGTTGCGGATGGAGGGGGCGCTGGAGTCCGTGGCGGGGGAGGCGGGGGCGGTGGAGTCCCTGAGGGTCGTCGGGCGGGGTGTTCGGACGGTTCTCGGGCGGCATCTGGGCGGGGATATGGATGTGGATACGGCTGCCGCCGGGTTCTCGGCCAACTGGCAGATGGGGCAGGAGTTCCCCGACTCACACGCCTTGGCCCCCTTCTGGAAAGCGGGGGTACGGGTCGGGTTCTACGCCTTCATCTCCGTGCGGGAGGCTGGGGAGGAGCGGCTCGGGCAGTGCTTCGAGATGGGGCGGAAGGCGGCTCTGGCCTGGCCTCGGGCGGTTGCCGCCGGGACTGTGGGCAGCCTGCTGGAGCTGGAGGTTGCCCGGCAGGAGGAGTCGCTTCGGGTGGTGCGGCGGGCTGGGGTTGCGGGGCTTCGGGAGCTCGCCGAGGAGGATCGGCGGCTGTTTCGGCGGGTTACCGCGGGACCGCCGTAGGGCAGGGTTCTCGGGGTTCGGGTCATCCTGGAGGGGTACGGCAGGTTGATCCCGAGGGCTGACGTATCGGGGGTGGGGGTTTGGTGAGATGGAGTCATCGACCAAGGTGCCCACGGAGGTAGCGCAGACCATGGCAACGAACGAAAACCGTCAGCGTAAGGCGAGCCGTTACGTCGTCCCGGTCGCCGTGGCGGGGGTGGCGGCGGCCACGATCGGGCTCGTCCCCGCGCTCGCGGCGTCCGGTGACCCCGACCTGCCCCAGATCACCGCGCAGCAGCTGATCGAGAAGATCGCCGCCTCGGACACGCAGACCCTGTCCGGCACGTTCCGCATCAGCACCGACCTGGGCCTGCCCTCCTTCGCGGGCCTGCTGTCCGGGGCCGGGGCCGGGGCCGGTTCCGGCGCCTCCTCCGCCGACCCGGCCGACAAGCTGACCCAGCTCGTCTCGGGCTCGCACACCCTGCGGCTCGCCGCCGACGGGCCCGAGCGCCAGAAGCTGACGCTGGTCGACGGCTCCGACGAGTACAGCCTGATCCACAACGGCGACGACGTCTGGGCGTACGACAGCAAGTCCAACGAGGTCTTCCATGAGAAGACGGACGGTGGACGGGGTGAGAAGAAGGGTGAGAAGGGGGTGCCCGGGACGCCCAAGGAGCTCGCCGACGAGGTTCTGAAGGCCGCCGGCGACACCACCTCCATCACCGTCGGCGGCACCGCGAAGGTCGCCGGCCGTGACGCGTACCAGCTCGTGATCAAGCCCAAGCAGTCCGGCTCGACCGTCGAGTCCGTCAAGATCGCCGTCGACGCGGGGACCGGCACCCCGCTGAAGTTCACGCTCAACTCGGTCAGCGGCGGCAAGCCCGTCGTCGACGCGGGCTTCACGAAGATCGATTTCAGCAAGCCGGATGCTTCCGCCTTCGCCTTCAAGGCTCCCAAGGGAGCCAAGGTGACGGAGGGGACGGAGGGCGCCGAGGGCGGCGAGGGTGGCCTGGCGGGCGACAAGGGCGGGGCGCACGACCAGCTGCCCAAGGGGCTTGAGGGCGCGCTCGGCGACTTCGGCCTCGGCGGGGCCGCGGGCGCCGACGGCAAGGGCGGCTTCAACGTCATCGGCGAGGGCTGGACCACCATCGCCAAGCTCGACTCCGGCGCCCCCGCGCCCAAGACGGACGAGGCGCCGAAGGAGGTCCAGGGCTTCCTGGACGCGCTCGGCGACAAGGTCAGCGGGAAGTTCGGCTCGGGCACGGTCTTCAAGACGAAGATCGTCAACGCCCTGATGACGGACGACGGCAGGGTCTACGTCGGCGCGGTCACGCCGCAGGCCCTCGTGGATGCCGCCAACGCGGGCAAGTAGGAGCGGAGTTGGGACCCCGGGTGGGTCGGGGGCGATGGTCACCGACCCACCCGGGAGCTGTGTGCGCCGCGCTCTCGCGCGTAGGCGCGTCCTTACGGGAACGTCAGCTTGAACTGGTTGATGTAACCCGTGTCGGCCGCCGCCTTGTCCTGGACGCGGAGCTGCCAGACGCCGTTGGCGACCTCGGAGGAGGCGTTCACGGTGTAGGTCTGGTTGATGTTGTCGGCGCTGCCGCCGGCGCGGTTGTGCAGGTTGTAGACCGAGCCGTCGGGGGCGATGAGGTCCACGACGAGGTCACCGATGTAGGTGTGGACGATGTTCACGCCGACGGACAGGTTGCTCGGCGCGTTGCCCGTGACACCCGTGACGGTCACGGACGAGGTCACCGCGGCGCCGTTGTCCGGGACGGTCACGTCCGTGTCGTTGGTGAAGACCTTGCCGGGCGGCGGGGTCGTCGTACCGCTCGACAGGTTCCAGACCGCGTACGCGATGGCGTCGGCGTTGCGGTCGAGGGCGGTGTCGTTGATGTTCGCCGTCGTGTCGCACGAGGCGTGGTAGCAGCGGTCGAACGCCTGGCCCGAGGTCCCGCCCCACTTCTGCGCCTGCGCGGCGGTCTTGATGTAGTCCGCGCCCGAGAAGAGCCCGCCGACCGGGATCCCGACGTTCTTGAACGGCGCGTGGTCGGAGCGCCCGTCGCCCTCGGTCTCGATCTCCGTCGGGACGCCGATCCCGGCGAAGTACGTCTTGAAGGTCTGCTCGATGGTCGGGTCGTCGTCGTAGACGAAGTAGCCCGGGTTGGGCGAGCCGATCATGTCGAAGTTCAGGTAGCCGCTGATCTTCGAACGCTCCGCCGCGGGCAGGTTGTTGACGTAGTACTTCGAGCCGACCAGGCCCAGCTCCTCCGCGCCCCACCAGCCGAAGCGCAGGTGCTTGGTGGGCTGGAGGTTGGCGCGGGAGACGGCGAGCGCGGTCTCCAGGATCGCGGCGGAGCCGGAGCCGTTGTCGTTGATGCCGGGGCCGGCCGTCACGGAGTCCAGATGCGACCCGGACATGACAACCTGATTCGGGTCGCCGCCGGGCCAGTCGGCTATCAGGTTGTAGCCGGTGGTGCCGCTGTACGTGAAGGTCTGCAGCGTGGTGGTGAATCCGGCCGCGTCCAGCTTGCCCTTCACGAAGTCGATCGACGCCTTGTAACCGGCGCGCCCGTGGGCCCGGTTGCCGCCGTTGGCGGTGGCGATCGCCTGGAGGTCGGTGAGGTGCTGTTTGACGTTGGCCACGGATATGTCGGGCGGCGTCACGGCCTGGCCCGAGGCGAAGGCGGCGGGCGCCGCCCCGGCGAACGCGCCGAGCGCGAGCACGGAGGCTCCGGCGGCGGCGGCGAATCTCGCGGAGAGCTTCATGTGGGGGCTCCGGATTCCGAACTGGGGATGGGACGGAACGTACGAGCGCCTCGCACCGTGGTGGTACGAGGCGTTGGAGCTGTGCGGTTGTGCTGTGCGGTTGCGCTGTGTGTGACGAATGTTCAGTGAGAGTTTGCGGTCACGTCAAGGGCGGAAACCGGTCAGGAGTGTTCGGATTTCGAACGTTTCAGCGAGGTGGGTCCGGGCGGAGGCGGGGCCGCCCCGCCTCCGCCCGGACCCGTCCCCGCCCCGCCCCGCCCCGCCCCGCCCCGCCCCGGAGTGGACGTGGCGGGCCAGGCCCCACGTCCCGGCGGGGACGAGCAGCGTGACGACGGTGACGAGGACCGCGCCGACGACGCGCGCGGTCACCTCCAGCGCCTCCACGCGCACGCACACACCTCCGTCGACGGCGCACCGGACGCCGTAGGAATCCCCGGGCGCCATGCTGTCCGCGCCCGGCGCTCGCAGCCGGCCGGTCGGCACCGTGCGCCCGTCGGCGGACGTGAACGTACCGACGCACTCCGTGCTCGCCCCTCCCTTGCCGTCGCTGTCCACCTCGCACGCCGTCGCGACGAACCGCCCCCGCTCGCTGCCGATCCCCAGCCCGGTCCCGGCCGCCCGCCACGTCTGCGCGCACAGTGCCACGCAGATCGCCGTGACGGCCGCCCCGGCCAGCACGACCAGCGCCCGGGCCGCCCACATGCCGGCCGTCGACAGCTCCCCGTCTTTCCCCATGGGCCGCACTCTCCCCGTGGCCGGAAGTCCTGTCATCGCCGCGCCCCGGCAGCGACGGGGCCCGCTTCCTGCCGGGGAGGGGCAGCCGGCGGGGCCTCCCGCTCGCGGCTCGATCTGGCCGAAAAGTAGCAACTATTCATTAGATGTCGGATTCGGACTCTATGGTGCCAATTTCGGTCGACCCGTGTGAAGTTGATTGCGCTGGGCATCGATCGCGTAGAAGTCTCCTGTGTGCGACCGCGAACGCCATTCGGCGGCTCGCGGCGCGCCTTTAGATCGACATGC
Organism: Streptomyces sp. NPDC048659; assembly: GCF_040650575.1. NCBI lineage: Bacteria > Bacillati > Actinomycetota > Actinomycetes > Kitasatosporales > Streptomycetaceae > Streptomyces > Streptomyces sp. NPDC048659. Next base: position 167,820 of record NZ_JBEZHM010000002.1, read on the forward strand.
CTGAACAGATCCTGCACAGATCCCGCAATAGATCCCGACAGCTCCGAACGGAGAGATCGTGCTCCAGAAGTCGACAAGGCTTGTACGTTCAGCCCTCGTGACCTGCGTCGCGGCGGCATCGCTCACCATCGCCATCCCCGGCAGCGCCTACGCCATCGACCACGTCGAGTGCCGTGGCGGCGAGAACTTCCTGAAGATCTGGTCCCACAGCAACGGTCGCGATAGCGTCGACTGCTACGCGAACAAGGGCCGTACCAGCTTCGGCAGTTGGTGGGTCGACAAGATCTCCACCGGCAACAACGACCTCATCTACTACGACGTCAACGGCGACTCGGTCCGTATCGACCGCTGGACCGAGATCACCTTCCCGCACCGCCCGCCGCAGGTCCGGGACATCGAGATCCTCTGATCCCTGGCCCTCAGGCCGCCGCCGCCTCCGCCCCCGCGCCATCCCGCTCCTCGCGGCAGTCCGCGCACACGCCGTCCGGGCCCGGCGCGTCCCGGAACGGGCGTCCGCAGTCCCCGCACTCCGCGAACGGCGAGCGCGGCGAGGTGTACGTCATCCGGCCGCTGCGCGAGACGAGGGGTGACGGGGGCGGGGGCGGTGGGGGCAGGAGGTTCGCGAGGCGGTGGGCCAGCAGGCCGGCGGGGTGGCCCAGCCGGTCCGGCAGCCCCGCCGTCAGCGTCCGGCACACCGCCTCCGGCGCGGCTCCCCGCGCGAGCCAGTCCGTGACCCCCGGCGCGAGCCGCTCGATGTCCCGCGCGCCCAGCGTCAGCCGGGGCTCGCGTACGCGGAGCTGATCAAGCAGGGCGGCGGCGGGAAGGTGCTGCTCGGCGAGCGGCACCGGGGGAGCGGGTGCCGGTGCCGGTGCCGGTGCCGGTGCTGGTGCCGGGGGCGCGGGCATCGGCGCCGGGCGGGGGCGCCTCTCGCGCCTCGGGGTCTCCCGTACGGGCTCCGGATCAGCCCCCGGCCGGTTGTACGAGATGGTGCGCGGCAGGATCCGCCCGTCCGGGAGGCGCTCGCGGGTCCGCTTCAGGTATCCGTGCCGTTCCAGCTCCCGCATGGCCGCCGCGATGCGCAGCTCGCTCTCGGGGTGCGCTGCGGCGATGGCCTTGATGCCGACGGAGGCGCCGGCGGGCAGCGACTGGAGGTAGAGGGCCAGCCCCTTGGCGAGCAGCGAGAGCTCGCGGTGCTGGGCGAGGTGGTTGCCGACGACCGTGTACCGGGTCGTGTGGCGGACATTGACGTGTACGAGCCCGGAGGCGTGAGGGCGCGCGCTAGTCTTCTTCGTATCCATCGGGAAGGTGCTTCTTCCTCGGTGGTCAGGCCCTCGATCGGGATGCCAGTCCCGGCCGGGGGCCGACGCATGTCTGGGGTGGTGAGCTGGAGCATATGCCACGCAACCAGCCCCAAATCCAGCCTAGTTGGCATAAGTCACCCGTGAGGGTGAGAGTCGCCGCGAGGCTGACGCGGGGCGGGTGTGGGGCTGGCGCGGGGAGGTTGGAGGGGTTGGTGGGGTGATTCCCCCAAGCCTTTAAAGCCTTTACGGCGCGGGCCGCCGCATCGCGGACGTGCGCGACGCGGGCGGCCCCTATGTCAGGGCCAGTTCCGCCCATACGGTCTTCCCGGGCACGGGCCCGAGCCGCACGCCCCAGCCGCGCGTCGCCAGCCCCTCCACGATCAGCAGCCCCCGCCCTGACTCCGCCCCGCCGCCGGGCCGCCCGAGCAGGGGCATCCGGTCACCCCGCGTGTCCGCGACCTCGATCCGCAGGGCGTCACCCTGGACGAGGAGGCCGAGCCGGAAGTCCCGCCCCGCGACGCGCCCGTGCGTGACGGCGTTCGCCGCGAGCTCGGCCACGATCTGCGTCGCCGCGTCCGACAGGTGCCCCAGCTCCCACGAACGCACCTGCTCGGCGGCGAGCAGCCGGGCCAGCCGGGCGCCCCGGTGAGTGGCGGAGAGCTGGATTCCGAATTGGCGTACAGGCGCCAAGAGTTGGGTGGGTTCATCGTTCATGTCACCCAGAGTGGCGGCGGCTGCTTACGCTGCCCATCGAACATGCCCTTACGTACGGTTACTGTCCCGCGACTGTCCGGCCTTGTCCCGACTGTCCAGGACCACCCCGGGGGTAGGGCGGGGCCGAAGGAGGTGGGCGCGCATGAGCGTGAACGGTGTGGACGGTGCGGAGACCGAGGACGCCGGCTGGGAGGTCGAGCCGGGTGACGAGTCCGGCGCGGCGGTCATCGCCACGGTCGGTCGGCAGGTCCGGTTGTGGCGCGAGGCGAAGGGGCTGCGGCCGGCCGATCTGGGGGAGCGCATCGGATACGGCGAGGACCTGGTCCGCAAGGTGGAGCGCGGGGTCCGCATTCCGCGCCCCGAGTTCCTGGACAGGTCGGACGAGGTGTTGGGTGCGGGTGGCCTCATCGCGGCGATGAAGAAGGACGTGGAGGAGGTCAGGTACCCCAAGGAGGTTCGAAACCTGGCGAAGCTGGAGGCACGGGCGGTCGAGTTCTCGATGTACTTCAACTACAGCATCCACGGACTGCTCCAGACCGAGGAGTTCACATGGTCGCTGCTCAGGACGCGACGCCCGGCGTACGGGCCGGAGGAGCTGGAACGACTTGTCACAGCGCGGGCGAGGCGACGGGCTGTGCTGGAGAAGGACCCGGGACCCGAGTTCAGTTTCGTCCAGGAGGAGGCGACTCTGCGGCGGCCCATCGGAGGGAGAATGGTGCTCCGTCGTCAGCTCGAACGTCTCCTGGAGGTGAGTGAGCTGCCCAACGTCGAGATCCAGGTGATGCCGACGGAGCGGGCCGACCACCCGGGGTCGGGAGGGTTGATCGAACTGCTGAAGTTCGGGGACGGCACGGCGGTGGGGCGGTCCGACGGCATCTTCAACGGACGCCCGGTACACGACCCCAAACGGCTTCGGATCTTGGAGCTGCGCCATGGCATCATCCGGGCTCAGGCTCTCACTCCCGGGGAGTCGCGGGCTTTCATCGAGCAAGTCCTTGGAGAGACATGATCCACAAGTCCGAGCTGGTCTGGTTCAAGAGCAGCTACAGCAGCAACAGTGAAGGCACCGACTGCGTCGAGATCGCTGCCACCCCCGGCACCGTCCATGTCCGTGACTCCAAGGACGCGGAAGGCGGCGCCCGGCTCGGGTTTGGGCGGTCGGCGTGGGTCGGGTTCGTGGCGCACGCCTGCGGCGAGTAGGGGAGCGGCATGGCTGACGTGTTCGAGCTGGTCTGGTTCAAGAGCAGCTACAGCAGCAGTAGCAACGGCAACGACTGCGTCGAGGTCGCCGCCACTCCCGGCACCGTCCACGTCCGCGACTCCAAGGACGCGGACGGCGCCCGGCTCGGGTTCGGGCGGGATGCGTGGGCCGGGTTCGTGGGCTCTGCGTCCGAGCGGCACTAGCGACGGGGCGATCCTGGCCGCCCGGCCTGCGTGGCCAAGATCGGCGGTTCGCCGCGGAGCAGGCGGCATGGGGCGCCGGAGGCATCCTCGCTTCGCTTCCGGGCGCGCATTACGTCAATCACCCGTGGGACAACCGGGCGGCGGAATTCAAGCCTGCGCAGCTTTCGACCGCCCAGCGCTGCGGGTTTCTGGTGCCCAGCACCGTGATCACCGATGACCCCCGCGAAGCGCGCGCGTTCGTCACCCGCCAATCAGGCGGAGTCGTTTACAAGCCCGTGTGGAACACCCCGTACCGCGTCGACGGCCGGCCGCACAGCGTGTGGGTCCGGGAAGTACGCGCGGCCGACATCACGGATGCCGTGTCCATATGCCCGCACCTGTTCCAAGCCAAGGTGGACAAGGCGTTCGACGCGCGGGTCACCGTCGTGGGTGACCGGCTCTTCGGGGTCCGGATCGACAGCCCCGATCTCGACTGGCGCCGCCGTCAGGACGCGATGACGTGCACCCCGATCGACGTGCCCGCGCCGGTCGCCGACGCCATCGCCGCCTACCGTGCCGCATTCCGGCTCGTCTACGGCGCGTTCGACTTCGCCGTGACGGCGGCAGGTGACTGGTACTTCCTTGAGTGCAACCCCAACGGTCAGTGGGCGTGGCAGCCGGAGCAGACCACTGCGGCGATTGCCCGGGCCCTCGCCGAACAATTGGAGAAAGGCCCTGACACGTGAGCACATCGGCTCAGTACCGCAGCGCCCTGGTGCGTGAACTCACCGAGAGCTGCGCGATCACCGACTCCGAGTGGCGCAGGGCCGCCGAGGAAGTGCCCCGCGAGCTGTTCACGGGGTCGTACTTCCGGCCGGTGGCGGGCAGTTCCCCCACCGCGTACCGGTCCCTCCGGGAGGGCGAGCCCGGGTGGCTGGAGGGGGTCTACTCCGACGAGACGCTGATCACCCAACTGGACGGCCGGATCCGCCCCGACGACGTGGTCGACGGTGTCGTGACCGGCTCCCCGTCCTCGTCGTCGACGCTGCCCTCGCTGGTGCTGCGCATGTGGCGGCAGCTCGGTGCGGAGGCCGGGCACCGGGTGCTGGAGATCGGCACCGGGACCGGGTATTCGACCGCCCTCGGCGCGCACCGCCTCGGGGACGCCGGCCTGACCAGCGTCGAGTACGACCCGGTGGTCGGCGCGGCTGCCGCCGCCGCGCTCAAGGCGGCGGGGTTCTCGCCCCGGCTCGTCATCGGGGACGGGCTGCGCGGCGATCCGGAGGGCGGGGGGTACGACCGGCTGATCGCCACCTGCTCGGTGCGGTACGTCCCGTTCCCGTGGCTGCATCAGGTGCGGCCCGGCGGGAAGATCCTGGTCACCCTGTCCGGGTGGAGCTACGCCAACGCCCTCGTCCTGCTCGACGTGACCGGCCCCGGAGAGGCCACGGGACGGTTCCTGTCCGGCTACACCAGCTTCATGATCGCCCGGCCGCACGACCGTCCGCCCCGCCCGGTGCTGGCCCTGCTGCCCGGGGAAGCCCGCGCGAGCCGGATCGACCCCGCGACGCTCGACGGCTGGACCGGCGGCTGGATCGCCCAGCTCGCCGCGCCCTCGGCCGAGCGGCTGGGAGCGGGGGCGGAACAGATCCTCTGGGACGTGGCCACGGGCTCGCAGGCGCGGACGAGCCCCGATCCGGACGGCGGCTGGACCGTCGTCCAGCGGGGGCCCGTACGCCTGTGGGACCGCGTGGAGCGTGCCGTACGGCTGTGGCAGGCCGCCGGTGAGCCTCACCAGGAACAGTTCGGGCTGACGGTCTCGGCCGCAGGGCAGCGGGTGTGGCTCGGCGCCGAGGACGGGCCCGGCTGGGACCTGCCGGTCTGACGGGCGCGGGCCCGCGACCTCCGTGTCCGAATAGCGCCAGCCTCGCGGGCGGCGGCGCGTGACGCTGGGGGTATGGCTACTACCGCGACGACGGTCACCACCGCGTACACCGCCCGCCCCATCCCGCCCACCGCCCTCGCCGAGCTGCGCCGCGTCGATGACGCCGGGCGGCCCTGCGTCCCGTACGACGTCACCGAGGACGAGGGCGTCGGCAGCCCGCTGCGGTGCTGTCTGCGCCGGGCCGAGGCGGGGGAGCGGATCGCGCTCGTCTCGTACGCGCCGCTGCGGCGGTGGGCGGCCGGGGCCGGGGTCGAGCCCGGGGCGTACGACGAGCAGGGGCCCGTGTTCGTACACGCCGAGGAGTGCGGGGGGCCCGTGGCCGGGCCCGACGCGTACCCCTTCGGGCGGGCCGGGGTGCTGCGGACGGTGCGGCGGTACGACGCACGGGGGCGGATCGCCGGCGGGCGGCTCCTGGAGGTGCCCGAGGCGGCCGGCGCCGCGTTCGAGCGCGCCTTCGACGAGGCGTTCGCCGATCCCGAGGTCGCCTTCGTGCACGTCCGGGCCGTCGAGTACGGCTGTTATCTGTTCGAGGTGCGGCGCGACGACAGGCCCTAGCATCCCCGGCATGGCGATGCTCGTACACCTGACCTCGGCGGCGACATCGCCGACCTCACGCTCCGGGCGCAGGCCGACCGCTGTCCGCCGGTCGCCGATTCCCTGACCCGGCCCGGTGCCGACGGAGTGCTGCGGGCCCGCGGGTTCTTCCCACTGTGGATCCTCGCCGACCGGACCCGCTACGGCCGGCCTGCCTACGAGGCGACGGCGGCGACATCCAGCAGCGGTATCGCGCCGGCCTGGCACCGCCCGGAAGGAGCGCCTCTGAAGCCGCACCCGCCCAGCGGCTACCGACGCCGAGGTGTCAACCCCGCCGAAGACCTGGCCCGTCTTGCCGAGCACGCCTCCCGGCCCGCCCACGGCGTACCTTATTGCACATAGCTTGCAACTGCTGATGATGTGCGAATGGGGTTGCCGTGGGGTCTCCTGTGGTGCTGGGCATCGAGTCGTCCTGTGACGAGACCGGGGCCGGGATCGTGTCCGGGGGGCGGCTGCTGGCGCACGTGGTGGCGTCGAGCATGGACGAGCACGCCCGGTTCGGCGGGGTGGTGCCGGAGATCGCCGCCCGCGCGCACCTTCACGCCTTCAACCCGGTGGTACGGGAGGCCCTGGACCAGGCGGGGCTGCGGCTCTCCGATCTCGACGCCGTCGCCGTCACCACCGGGCCGGGTCTGTCGGGCGCGCTCCAGGTCGGACTGGCAGGGGCGAAGACGCTCGCCTACGCGGCCGGAGTGCCGTTGTACGGGGTGCACCACCTCGCCGGGCACGTCGCCGCCGACACCCTGGAGCACGGTCCGCTGCCCAACCCGTGCATGGTGCTGATCGTCTCGGGCGGCCACACCTCGCTGCTCTTCGTCCGGGACCTCGTGCGCGATCCGATCCTCCACCTCGGCGACACCGTCGACGACGCCGCAGGCGAGTGCTTCGACAAGGTGGCCCGGGTCTTCGGCCTGCCCTACCCGGGCGGGCCCGCCATCGACCGCGCCGCCCGCGGCGGCGACGGCCGCGCGGTCGCCTTCCCCCGCCCTCTCACCCGCCCTGGCGACGCCCCGTACGCGTTCTCCTTCTCCGGGCTGAAGACCGCCGCGGCCCGCTGGGCCGAGCGGCACCGCCTCCGAGGCGAGGAGATCCCCCTCGCCGACGGCGCCGCCTCCCTCCAGGAGGCCGTTGCCGACGTCTTGACCCGCAAGGCGCTGGCCGCCTGCAAGGAGTACGACGTCAAGACCCTGGTCGTGGTGGGCGGAGTCGCCGCGAACTCAAGGGTCCGGGCCCTGGCCGAGGAGCGCTGCGCGGCGGCCGGCGTCGAGCTGCGGGTACCGGCGATGACCTTGTGCACCGACAACGGAGCGATGATCGCCGCCGTCGGTGACCTCCTGGTCCGGGCCGGCTCCGCGCCGGCGCAGCTCGACATGTCCATCGACCCGTCCGCGCCGCTGGAGTACGCGGCCCTGCACCCCGTCGCCCGCACTGCGGCGAGGGCGTCGTGAACGCCCTGACCGTGACTGGCGTGTCGGGGCCGGACCTGCTCGGGCCGCGCGCGGGCGTGGGCCGCCTCTACGAGGAAGGTGTTCGCGGGGCCGCCCTGGCAGGGCGCCGCTGACGCGGGCGGCTTCCTCAACGCACAAGCTGACGGCAGCTCCTCGGCGGCCGGGGCGGAGGCTCCCCCGAACTGGCCCAGGGCGGTGGGCTGGCCGCCGACCCGTCGACGGCACCCTGGCCGCGCTGCCCGGCCTCATCGCCGGCCGCTGATCCCCGGCGCGTGGGGTGGGCGTGGCCGAATGCCACGGCCACCCCACGACCAGGCAAAACTTCGATCAGCTACCAGTAGGCGTTCCGGCGATATCCACCCGAAACGCCTATTGCACATAGCCTGCAGGAGCAGTCTTCTCGCGTTAAGTGTGGAATCGCGAACCGAGAGAAGACGCCATGACAGCCCCCGTCCCCGCCTCATCCGCAGACGCCCCCTCCCGGTGGAGGCGCGTGGCCGGCTCCATGACCCGGGCCGAGTGGCGGCGCGTTGCGGGCATGGCCGCGTTCATCGCCGCCCTGCACGTGATCGGCTGGTTCACCCTGGTCGTGATCGTCGCCCCGGAGCACTACAGCCTGGGCGAGAAGACCTTCGGCATCGGGATCGGCGTCACCGCCTACACCCTGGGCATGAGGCACGCCTTCGACGCCGACCACATCGCCGCCATCGACAACACCACCCGCAAGCTCATGCACGAGGGCCAGCGCCCGCTGTCCGTCGGCTTCTGGTTCTCCCTGGGCCACTCCAGCATCGTCTTCGCCCTCGCCCTCCTGCTCTCCTTCGGCATCAAGGCCCTCGCCGGCCCCGTGGAGAACGACGACTCCCAGCTGCACAACATCACCGGCTGGATCGGCACCACGGTCTCCGGCGTCTTCCTCTACGCCATCGCGATCATCAACCTGGTCATCCTGGCCGGGATCTGGAAGGTCTTCCGCGAGATGCGCTCCGGCCGCTTCGACGAAGCCGCCCTGGAGGAGCAGCTCAACAACCGCGGCTTCATGAACCGGATCCTGGGACGGCTGATGAAGTCCATCACCAAGCCCTGGCAGATGTACCCGCTCGGCCTGCTCTTCGGCCTCGGCTTCGACACCGCCACCGAGATCGCCCTCCTGGTCCTCGCCGGCACCGGCGCCGCCTCCGGACTGCCCTGGTACGCGATCCTGTGCCTGCCGGTCCTCTTCGCGGCGGGCATGTCCCTGCTGGACACCATCGACGGCTCGTTCATGAACTTCGCCTACGGCTGGGCCTTCTCCAAGCCCGTCCGCAAGGTCTACTACAACCTCACCATCACCGGTCTGTCCGTCGCCGTCGCCCTCATCATCGGCACCGTCGAACTCCTCGGCCTGATCGGCGAGAAACTCGACCTGCACGGCCCGTTCTGGGACTGGATAGGCGGCCTCGACCTCAACATCATCGGCTACCTCATCGTCGGCCTCTTCATCGTCACCTGGATCGCCGCCTTCGCCGTATGGCGATTCGGCCGCATCGAGGAGAAGTGGACCGCGAACCTGCAGCCCGCCGACGGGGCTGACGGCACCACGGCACGCCGTTAGATCCACGAACGTGGAGAGCCGGTCCCGCCCCGCAGCGCCCCGGCCCGGGAAGAAGGGGGGCCGGACGGCGTCTGCGGGCCGTGCCCGCGGGCGGCCTGCGGGCAGGCCCCCTACGCGTCGGCCGGGAGGCGCGGGGGAGTCCCCTGGGTCCACACGATCCGCAGCGCCGAGGCGGAGATCCGCCAGCCCTCGGGCGTCCTGACCAGCTCGGACTCGGTGTGACCGGCGGAGATGAACAGACTGTCCCCGGCTCCCGGTCCGTCCGGGCCGTCCGGTCCCTTCGCCAGTACGTGGGTGCTTAGTTGGGCGCCCCGTGCAGTGGCCCGGTCGCCGTCGAGCTCGATGACGGGGGCGGTCCCCATGTGCACGGTCCGGTCGAACAGGGCCATTCCCCGCTCGATACGGGCCCTCACGGCCTCGCGCCCCCGCACCGTGCCGATCGGCATCTCGGCGGTCACGTCCTCGGTGTGGAACGCGCGGGCCCACGACTCGTCGAAGATCCCCTCGTCCAGGGAGCGGAGGTAGCGGGCCATCAGGTCGGTGATCTCGGCGCGGTCGGTCAGGGTACGCACCTGTCGGCGCATCTCTTCGTTGTCCATGCCCCCAGCCTCGTACCTCAAGCGCGCTTGAGGTCAAGGCCGTTACGCGGAGCCGAACAGCACCGTCCCCAGCCCCCGCCGTACCCCCACCGACTCGCCCACCCGCCGCACCGCGAGCAGCGTGCCCGCCGTGTACGGGTCGGGGGTCGCGCCCGCGTCGTGGCGGAGGGTGAGGCGCTCGCCGTCGCCGCCGAAGATGATCTCCGTGCTGAGCAGGAAGCTCGGCAGGCGTACGGAGTGCACGCGGCTGCCCGCCACGTCCGCGCCGCGCGCCTCCGCCGGGCCGTGCAACTCCGAGAGCGGCACGCCCTGTTCGGGTGCCCGGATGGAGCCCAGGGTCTCGGCGAGCTCGCGGGCCGTGCCGCTCGGCACGTCCGGCTTGGCGGCGCTCGCGTAGTCGATGATCTCCCAGTGGTCCAGGTGCTCCGCCGCGAGCTCGGCGGCGCGGGCCAGGACGGCCGCCATCACCGAGAAGTTGCCCGCCGCGATCACCCCGACACCCCGCGCGCGGGCGAAGGTGTCGAGCTCGGCGTAGTCCTCGGCGGTGAGGCCGCTGGAGCCGACGACCACGTGGACGCCCGCCTCGACGGCCGCCCACACGTTGTCCCGTACGGCCGCCGCGCTCGTGTAGTCGACCAGCACGTCCGCCCGGGTCGCGGCGAGGGCCTCGGCGACGGAGGCGTGCACCGTGCCGTCGGCGCGGACCCCCGTCACCTCGGCCAGCGGGCGTCCCGCCGCGGAACGGGAGACGCCCGCGACGAGCTCCAGGTCGTCGGCGTGCGCGATGCCCGCGAGGATCGGCGGGGCGGTCCAGCCGGTGACGCCGGCGAAGCAGACTCGGATCATGCGGGTCAATGTACGCAGAACTCGTTGCCTTCCGGGTCGGACATGACGACCCAGCTCCCGGCGGGTTGCTCCACCTCTCGCAGCACCGAGGCGCCGAGCGCCGTCAGCCGGGCGACCTCCGACGCCCGGCTGCCGGTGTGGGGGTGCAGGTCGATGTGGAGGCGGTTCTTCGCGGTCTTCGGCTCCGGGACCCGCTGGAAGAGGATGCGGCGGCCGAGGCCGGTGTCGGAGACCGGGTCGTGCGGGTCGTCCGGGTGCCGGACGGCGGCCAGGTCGTGCCAGGCGGCCCGGCCCCGGACGGTGAGCGTGGCGGCGGGCGGGACGGCCTCGGCGGTGAGGAGCGTGGCGATCAGGCCGCTGTGGTCCTCCTCCCGGTAGTGCAGCGCCGCCGCCCAGAACGCGGCCTGCGCGTGCGGGTCGGCGCAGTCGACTACGAGCTTCCAGTGCACGGGTGCGGGCGTGGGTGTGGTCATGGGCTCGTTATACGGGAGGGGACTGACAATGAAGCCGCCGCCGCTGCCCGTCCGTTCGGGTGATCCGTCGCGCGCTCCCGGGCGCGCCGCGCCCGCCGCTCGCTACGGTCGTTCCCGATCCGTGGGCGGAAGGGGGAATCCGGTGCTCTCTCAGGTGGCGGCGGCGCCGGTCGTCGCCGCTGTGGTGCTCGCCGTGGCGATGGCGAACGCCCCGTACGCCGCCGCTGTGGGCGCCGCGCCGTGCATCAGGGGTGAGTCGGAGTCGCGGGCGGACTCCTCGGTGGACGAGGGCGAGATCCGGTGGACTGAGGCCACGAAGTACGACGACGCGCGCAAGTACGCCACCGGCGAGTGGAACAAGCTCCGCACGGTCAGCATCGCGCCCGACGCGGCGAACACGGTGAACGACCTGGAGTTCCGCGAGTACCGCAAGGCCGACGGGCATCCCGGGTACTGGCAGCGCCGGGGCGGGGTCGCCGCGACCGACTACATCTACCTGAACACGTACTACCTGGACGGCGATTACAAGGACGCCCGGTTCCGCCGCAACGTCGTCGTGCACGAGCTCGGGCACGCGCTCGGGCTGTGCCACAAGGCCGACACCGTGAACTCCGTGATGCAGACCGAAATCAGCCTGACGACCGTGCCCACCGCCGTCGACCGGGCGAATTACAGGAAGATCTGGGGCTGATGAATCGATCCTCGGCACTGCTGCTCGGGTCGGCGGCGTTCGTCGTTCTCGCCGGATCCGCGACCACCCTCGTCCTCTCCGGCCGGGGCGACGGCCCCGGCCCCGGCCCCGGCGCCGCCGCGCCGGTGTGCGCGCGGGTGAACGAGACCGACCGGGACAAGGCCGGTCTGGCCGATCACGTCGCCGTGATCGGCGTCGACAAGGCCCTCGGCGAGACGGCCGTCGACGACCTGCGCCAGGCGACCGCGCAGGTCCGCGTCGACCAGACGCTCAAAGGGGCGCTGCCCGCGTCCTTCGCCGTCGAGCAGACCGTCGAGCGCACCCCGGCCGGCCTGCTCGCGGCCGGGGCCCCCGACCGTCATCCTCTTCTGCCCGGGCACCGTTACGTCGTCGGCCTGAACGACTGGCGTGGCGCGGCCGGCACGGTCACGGCCCGCACCGTCTGGTTCGCCTACCCCGCCGACGCCGACCGGCTCGACGCGGAGAAGGCCCGCTGGGCGGACGCCGTCGCGCATCAGAACCCGCCCCGGGCCGACCCCCGTTGCGAGGGCGAGCCCGAGACTCCGTGACCCGGATGAGGTGGCGCGGCCCGCTCAGGCCGCCGCCGCCTCCCGGGCGTCGTACTCCTCGCGCGCCGCCGCGATCTCGTTCTGGTGCTGCTCCGTCCACGTCACCAGCGCGCGGATCGTCGTGTGCAACGTGCGGCCCAGCGGCGTCAGTTCGTACTCCACGCGCGGCGGGACCACCGGGTACACGGTCCGCTTCACCAGGCCGTCGCGCTCCAACTGCCGCAGCGTCACGGTCAGCATCCGCTGGCTGACCCCGTCGATCTCCCGGCGCAGCTCCGTGAAGCGCAGCGTGCGGCGGTCGAGCAGGGCGATGACCAGCAGCGACCACTTGTCGGCGACCCGGTCCAGGATCTGCCGCACCTCGCAGTCCTCGCGGGTGTCCCACTGGAAGGGGTCGGTGTCGCCGCCGGTGGCGGCGGCGCCGGACTCGTAGCCGGTATCCGCGCAGTGACTCGGTGACTTCAAAGTGCCTTCTTCCATGGGACCTGATGCTGCCGCAGGATGCAGGTGGTTACAAGAGGGAACCGGCCGTCTCTTTCGTAACCGCCGTGTTCTCCCGTCTTCTCCTCCCACCTTCCCCAACCCTCCCCGACCTGGAGACAGTTGTGTCCGTACGCGCCTGGAGCCTGCTGCTCGTCCTCTGCGGGACGATCTTCCTAGAAGGCATCGACGTCGCCATGCTCGCCGTCGCCGTCCCCGCCGTCCGCGCCGATCTGGGCCTCGGCACCGGCACCACCGCCTGGGTCATGTCGGCCTACGTCCTCGGTTACGCCGGCTTCACCCTGCTCGGCGGCCGGGCCGCCGACCTCCTCGGCCGCCGCCGGATGTTCCTCGGCTGGCTCGCCGTCTTCCTCGTCTTCTCCGGGCTCGGCGGCTTCGCCCAGGACGGCTGGACGCTGATCCTGGCCCGCTTCGTGACCGGTGTCGCCGCCGCGTTCATGACCCCCGCCGCGATGTCGATCATCACCACCTCGTACCCCGAGGGCCCCCAGCGCGACAAGGCGCTGCTCGTCTTCGCGGGCACCGCCGCCGGCGGCTTCTCGCTCGGCCTCGTCATCGGCGGCGTCCTCACGACGCTGGGCGGCTGGCGCTGGGTGTTCTTCGCGCCCGTCCTGCTCGCCGCCGTCATCCTCGTCGCCGCGATCCGCCTGATCCCCGCCGAGACCCGGCCCGCCCGCGGCTCCGCCGGCTTCGACGTGGGCGGCGCGCTCGCCGCCGCCGGTGCCATGCTGCTGCTCGCCTACGGCATCGTCCGCCTGGAGCACGGGCTCGACGGCTGGCAGCTCACCGCCGCCGTCCTCGCCGCCGGACTCGCCCTCGTCGGCATCTTCGTCGCCGTCGAACGCCGGGCCGCCGCCCCGCTCGTCCGCCTCGGACTGCTGCGCCGCGCCCCGCTCGTCCGGGCCGACCTCGGCGCGCTGCTCTTCGTCGGCTCCTTCTTCGGCTTCCAGTTCCTCGCCACCCTCTACCTCCAGGAGCTGCGCGGCTGGTCCTCGCTCCAGACGGCCTTCGCCCTACTGGTGATGGGCGTCGACGCGATCCTCGCGCCGACCCTGACCCCGCGGCTGGTCGCCCGGTACGGCAACGCCAAGGTGATCCTCGGCGGCTTCGTCCTCGCCGTCCTCTCGTACGCCCTCTTCCTGCCCGTCGGGCCGGACCGCTCGTACGCGGCGATGTTCCCGGCGCTGCTGCTCACCGGGCTCGCGTTCAGCCTGGCGTACGGCCCGCTGACCATCGTCGGGACCGACGGGGTCGCGGAGGAGGAGCAGGGGCTCGCGAGCGGGCTGCTGACCACGGCCACCCAGTTCGGTTCGGCGGTCGGCGTGGCCGCGGTGACCGCGGTCTACGGGATCGCGGGCGGCGGCTTCGACGGCATCCGGGCGGGGCTGCTGGTCCCGCTCGCGATGGTGGCGCTCGGGGCGGTGATCTCCGCCACGGGGGTGCGGGGAGACCGCCGGGCCCCGGGCCAGGAGGTCGGCGGGAGCGCCGAGGGCCTTCCCGCTGCGAGCAAGGTCACGGTCTGAGGGGCCTCCGCGACGGCCTCGGCCGCGCCTAATGTGGAGAAATGAACGATTCGTCCGGCCCGCCCGGCTCGCCCGACTGCCCTCTGGTCGGTGTCGCCGCCGCGTACGCGCCCCGGCTCGCGGAGTGCTCCGCCGAGCCGGGGCTGCTGGCCGCGCTGGACCAGCACGCGGCGGCCGTGTGCGACGCCCTCGTCCCGGCCCAGCGCGGGGCGCGGGGCCGGACGGTGGGGCGGGAGGAGCTGGGGGACTACGTGCTCGGCTTCACCGACTGGCTGACCGAGGCTGCCTGGGTCGAACCGGTCGGGGGCCACGACTTCGCCAGCCTCCGGCTCACCGCGGTCTGCCGCCTGATCCGGGACCACGACCTGCTGGACGCCCGGCTGTAGGCGAGGGGCGTGTCCGGCGCGGCGCCTGACATGCCCTCTTTTAGCTGATTTGAAGACTTTCAGGGCTTTCCTCCCTAGGCTCTGCGCTCATGTGCGCACGCGTGGTGACGAGGACTCCCTGGCGGGGGTGGGCGGTGGCCCTGGTGGTGACGGCGCTGGTGCCGGCGGCGAGCGCGGCGGCTCTCGCCCCGCCCGCGCCGCCGGGTCCGTCGCGGCGGGCGGAGCGCGTGGCCCCCGCCCCCGCGAGCACCGTCTGCGCGAAGCCGCAGCGCCTCGCCAACGGCGGCTTCGAGGAGCCGGTCATCCCGGACGCGAGCTGGGATCTGCTGGACGAGGACAAGGTGCCCGGCTGGGACACCACCGCCTCGGACCGGGTGATCGAGCTGTGGTCCAGCGGCTTCCGGGGGGTGCCCGCGGCGGAGGGACGGCAGTTCGCCGAGCTGAACGCCAACGAGCCCTCCTCCCTCTACCAGGACATCGACACCGTCCCCGGGTCCCGGCTGCGCTGGCGCCTGTCGCACCGGGGACGTGAGGGCACCGACACCATGGAGGTGCTGATCGGCGCGCCCGGCGGGGCGACGGCGAGCCAGGGCGTGCTGAGCGACGGCAACCAGGCGTGGGGGACGCACACCGGGACGTACACCGTGCCGAAGGGGCAGCGGCGCACCCGGTTCTCCTTCCACGCGCTCACCGCCGAAGGGGGCCTGAGCATCGGCAACTTCCTGGACGGGATCACCTTCGGCACCCCGCCGTGCCTGACCGTGGACAAGAACGTCGTGAACCTCTCCGGGCGCCAGGTGGCGGAGGTCGGCGACGTCCTCGAATACACGGTGACCGTCCGCAACGACGGCGGCGACCAGGCGGTCGGGGTCGTGCTCGACGACCGTCTGCCCGATGCCCTCGCCTATCAGCCGGGCAGCCTTGAGGTGGTCGCCGGGCCCGGCGGCACCGGGCCGCTGACCGACGCCGGGGGTGACGACGCCGGCGAGGTCCTGTCCGGTGGGCGGCTCCGGGTCAACCTGGGCACGGGTGCCGACGCCACGGCCGGCGGCACCCTGATGCCCGCCTCGCTCACCACGCTGACGTTCCGCGCGACCGTCCTGGCCCGGGGCCGCAGCACCACCGCCCACAACACGGCCGCCGTCGGCTACGGCGATCCGGTCGGCGGGGCGCGGCTGTCCGCCCGGGACACCGTCGACACGCCGATCGCCCCCACCCTGGACCTCGGCGTCAGCGGGACCGTCCGGCGGCCGGAGGTCGTCGCGGGCGGGACGGTCGGCTACGACTTCACCGTCGTCAACAAGGGGCCGATCACCGCGACCGACACGGTCGTCACGATCGACCTGCCGCCGGGCCTCGAATCCCCCGTGGTCACGGCGCCCGACGGCAGCCGCTGTCCCGTCGACAAGGGCCGGGCGCGCTGCCCCGTGGGCACCCTCGCCACCGGGCAGACCGCCGCCCTGACGGTGACCGGCGCGGCCCGCCTCGGCACCCCGGCCGGAACCACGCTGCCCGTCACCGCGACGGTCGGCGCCCGGCAGCCCGACCACAACCCGGTGAACGACGCGGACACGGTCCGGGCCGAGGTCGTCCCGGTGTCCGCGCCCGGCGGCAACCCGCCCACGGTGACGGCGACGCCGGGCCGGCCGTCCGCCACGCCCACGCCCACGCCCACGAAGCCCTCGGGGACGTCACGCCCGACGCCGGGCGCGTCCGCCCCGGGCGTGCCGCCCGGCCGCCCCGGCACCCCGGGCGGCGCGCTCGCCGCCACCGGGCTTCCGGGGGCGCTGCCGCTGGCCCTGCTCGCGGCGCCGCTCGGCGCGGCGCTGTTCCTGCTCGGTCGCCGACGGTCCCGCCGACAGCGCGGCTGACCCGGCCGCCTGCTCGCCCGCCCGCCCCGCCCGGTCCGGCCCGTTACGCGGGCTCCCGGGCGGCGGTCGGAGCGGACGGAGGGGTCGCCGAAGTGGCGGCCGGAGCGGGAGCCGTCGCCGGTGCCGTAGCCGTCGCCGTCGCCGTCTCCACGGCCAGCCGGCTGCGGCGGGCCGTGCGGAGGGCGTCCCAGGTGAGGACCGTCAGGGCCAGCCAGACCAGGGAGAAGCCCGCCCAGCGCTCCGGCGGCATCGCCTCGTGGAAGTAGACGACGCCGAGTGTGAACTGGAAGACCGGCGCCAGGTACTGGAGCAGGCCCAGCGTCGAGAGCGGGACGCGGATCGCGGCGGCGCCGAAGCAGATCAGCGGGATCGCGGTGACCACGCCGGTCGCGGCGAGCAGCGCAGCGTGGCCCGTGCCGTGCGCGCCGAAGCTGAGCGTGCCCTGGGTGCCGAGCCAGAGCAGGTAGCCGAGCGCGGGCAGGAACTGCACGGCCGTCTCGGCGGCCAGCGACTCCAGCCCGCCGAGGTTGACCTTCTTCTTCACCAGGCCGTAGATCGCGAAGGAGAACGCCAGCGTGAGCGAGATCCACGGCAGCCTGCCGTAGCCGACGGACAGCACGACCACGGCGGCGAAGCCGATGCCGACCGCCGCCCACTGGGCCGGGCGCAGCCGCTCCTTCAGGAGCAGGACGCCGAGCGCGATGGTGACGAGCGGGTTGATGAAGTAGCCGAGCGAGGCTTCGACGACCTGCCCGTTGTTGACGGACCAGATGTACAGGCCCCAGTTGACGCTGATGACCGCCGCCGCGACGGTGATGAGGCCCAGCTTGCGCGGGCTGCGTATCAGCTCCGGCAGCCAGCTCCAGCGGCGCAGCGCCAGCAGGGCCAGGCCGACGACGGCGAGCGACCAGACCATCCGGTGGGCCAGGATCTCGACCGCGCCCGAGGGCTTGAGCAGCGGCCAGAAGAGCGGGACCAGCCCCCACATCCCGTAGGCGCCGATCCCGTAGAGGAGGCCCTTGCGGGCCTCGCCGTCGTTCGTTCCGCCGTTGTTCCCGTTGTCCACCGGACCTCCCCGCCCCTGCGCCGCGCTGTCCTGTCGAAGGTAGCGCCGGGCGGGGCGGGCTGTCATGTCCGTATCGATATACGGTCCTGACGGTCCTGGCGGTCCTGACGGTCCTGACGGCCGTGATGGTGCTGTTCGTTCAGGCGGTGGTGGCCAGGGCCGCCGCGACCGTGTCGGCCAGCGGCGTGGTCGGGCGCCCGATCAGCCGCGCCAGGTCGTCGCCGCGGCTCGCGAGCGCCCCCAGGGCGACGGCCCGGTCCACGTCGACCAGGATCTCGGCGAAGGGGGCGGGCACCCCGGCGCCGGTGAGGATCTCCAGGTGCGCGGCGGCGGGCACGTTCGTGTACGCGATCTCCCGGCCGGTCCGGCGGGCGACCTCCGCCGCGTACTCGGCGAGCGACCACGAGACGTCGCCGTTCAGCTCGTACGCGCGGTTCAGGTGCTCCTCGGCCGGGCCGGTCAGGACGGCGGCAGCGGCGGCGGCGTAGTCCGCGCGGGCGGCGGACGCGATCCGGCCCTCGCCCGCGTTGGCGACGACGGCGCCGTGGGCCAGCACCGGGGCGAGGTTCGCCGTGTAGTTCTCGGTGTACCAGCCGTTGCGGAGGAACGTGTACGGCACCCCGGAGTCGAGAATCGCCCGCTCGGTCGCGGTGTGCTCCTCGGCGAGCAGGAAGTCGGCCTCGGGCCCGCCGAGGATGCCGGTGTACGCGAGCTGGGCGACACCCGCGGCCTTGGCGGCGGCCAGGACGGCGGTGTGCTGCGGGACGCGGCGCCCGACCTCGCTGCCCGAGATCAGCAGCACCCGGTCGCCCGCCGCGAAGGCGCCGGCCAGGGTCTCCGGGCGGTCGTAGTCCGCGATCCGCAGCTCCACCCCGCGCTCGGCCAGGTCCGCGGCCTTCTCCTTGTCGCGGACGGCGGCGGCGACGGAACCCGCGGGGACGCCGGGGGTGGCGAGGAGGGCGTCGATGACGAGGCGGCCGAGCTGGCCGGTGGCTCCGGTGACGACGATGCTCATGGTGCGCTCCTTGAGAGTGGGCGGGGGCGGGGCCTCGGAGGGAGGGGCTCCACTCACCGTACGACCGGCGCTATCGATTCGTAAGTACCCACCTTGAAGTAAGGTACTGGTATGGGAGTAAGTGAGCCGAGCGGTGCCGACGGGCTCCGGCACCCCGTCGTGGTCGACGCGATGTGCCCCGAGCGGCGCGTCCTGGAGCACGTCACCAGCCGCTGGGGCGTGCTGATCCTCATCGTGCTGCTGGAGCGCTCGTACCGCTTCGGCGAGCTGCGCCGGGCGGTCGGCGGGGTCAGCGAGAAGATGCTCACCCAGACCCTCCAGACCCTGGAGCGCGACGGCCTGGTGCACCGCGCCGCCCGGCCCGTGATCCCGCCCCGCGTCGACTACAGCCTCACCGCGCTCGGCCGCGAGGCCGCCGAACAGGTCGACGCGCTGGCCCGCTGGACCGAGCGGCGGCTGCCCGCCGTGCAGGAGGCCCGGGAGCGTTACGACGAGGTGCGCGCCTCGTCCCAATGACGTTGTAACCCGGGCGAGTTGACCACCCGAGCCGTACGATCTCCCACCGACCGGGGGATCGTGCGAGCGACCGTGGGGGAACGCGTGAGGGATGGATCCGGGTACGGACGACTGCTGCGCGCGGGGGCCGTGGCGGCGGCGGGCGCGGCGCTGCTCGCGGGCTGCTCGTCGGGTGGCGGGGGAGGCGGTGCCGGCCGTACCCCTGGTGTGAGCGCCTCCGGCACCGACACCGCCTCGGCGGCCCCGACCACCAGCCCCGCCAGCCCCACTCCCACCGGGCCGCCCTTCACCCCCGACCCCGCGAAGGCCCCGCGCACCGCCGCCGAGGCCCGGCGGCTCGCCCTCGCGACGGTGGCCGGGCCCGACGACTGGGGCCCCGAGTACGTCAGGCGCACCCCGTACCTCAGCGAGCCCGACGCCTGGCCGGTCCTCGACGCGGGGTGCACCTGGGAGGCGGGCGCCCCGCCCCGTACCGTCCTCGCCAGCGTCACCGCCTACAGCGAGATCCCGGCCGCCGGCGGCAAGGGCCCGCTCCGGGTCGCCGCCACGGTCACGGTCCACCGCACCGAGTCCGAGGCCGACTGGGAGATGGCCGAGACCCTGGAGGAGGCGCTGCGCTGCCCGGACCAGCGGCTGCGCGAGGGGGAGCGGATCACCGGCCTCAACTCCCTCGGCGTCCCCTACGGCGTCGGCGGCAACGCCACCTCCAGCGACTCGCTCCTGGAGCGCGGCGCGTACGTGAACGACGCCTTCGGGAAGAAGCCCCAGTTCTACACCTGGCTGCAGAACCGCGCCGGTCAGGTCACCGTCGCCGTCGTGGTCAAGGGCGCGCCCGGTTACACGGAAGCGGAGACCAACACCGCCCAGGTCCGGGCGAACGTCATCATGCAGGACCGCGTCAAGAAGCAGTTGGGAGCCCAGCGATGAGCCCGACCCCCGGGCCCGGCCCGCAGCCGGATCCTGAGCCCCGGCCTGAGTCCCAGTCTGAGCCCCAGCTTGAGCCCCGGCCTGAGTCTGGCGAGCGGTCGGGCCCGGGGCCCGCCCCCCGGCCCGCCTCGCCGTCGGACTCCGGGCAGGATTCCCCGTCCGACGCCCGGCCGATCCCCGACCCCCGCCTCGGCGCGTGGCCGACCCCCGCGCCCCGGCCCGCCGCCCCGGCCACCCCACCCCCGCCCGCAGCCCCGGCCACCCCGCCCGCCGTCCCACCCGCAACCCCGCCCCTCCCCGCCGAGCCCCTCCCCACCCAGCCGCCCCCCGGCGCCCTCCAGCCCCTGCTGTCCGCCGACCCCTCCGCGCTCGCCGGCTACCGGCTGCTCGGGCGGCTCGGCGCGGGCGGCATGGGCGTGGTCTACCTCGGCCGCACCGGCACCGGCGAGCTCGCCGCCGTCAAGGTCACCCACGCCGACCGGGCCGACCAGGCCGACTTCCGGTCCCGGTTCCGCCGCGAGGTCGAGGCCGCCCGGCGCGTCGACAGCCCCTGGGCCGTGCCCGTGACCGGCGCCGACCCCGACGCCCCCGAGCCCTGGATGGCGACCGCCTTCGTCCCCGGACCCTCCCTCGGCGAGGCCGTCCGCGCGCACGGGCCGCTGCCCGGGCGGAGCGTCCGGATCCTCGGCGCCGGCGTCGCGCGGGCCCTCGCCGCCGTGCACGCGGCCGGGATCGTCCACCGCGACGTGAAGCCCGGCAACGTGCTGCTCGCCGTCGACGGGCCCCGCCTCATCGACTTCGGCATCGCCCGCGCGGCCGGGGAGACCGGGCTCACCTCGGCCGACGTCGTCGTCGGCACCCCCGGCTTCCTCGCCCCCGAACAGGCCGCGGCCCGCACCGACCTCGTCGGCCCGCCCGCCGACGTCTTCGCGCTCGGCTGCCTCCTGGCGTACGCGGCGACCGGGCGCCCGCCCTTCGGCGGCGGCACGGCGGACGCCCTGCTGTACCGGACCGTCCACGACCGGCCCGACCTCGCGGGCGTACCGGAGGACCTGCTCCCGCTCCTGACCGCCTGCCTCGCCAAGGCCCCGGCCGCCCGCCCGACCGCCGCCGAACTCGCGACCCGGCTCGCCGAGGGCACCGGCACCGCCGAGGCCCGGCAGCCCTCCGGCGCCCCGGCCGCCCGCCCGACCGCCGCCGAACTCGCGAACCGGCTCGCCGAGGGCACCGGCACCGCCAAGGCCCGGCAGCCCTCCGGCGCCCCGCCCGCCCGCCCCACCGCAGCCGAGCTCGCGACCCGGCTCGCCGAGGGCACCGGCACCGCCAAGGACCGGCAGCCCTCCGGCGACGGCGACACCGCGTTCCAGCCCCCCGCCGACTGGCTCCCCGCGCCCGTCATCGCCACCATCGCCGAACGCTCCGCCGCCATGCTCGCGCTGCCCGACATCGACGCGACCCTCCCCGCCCCCGGCACCGGCCCCGCCCCCAAGCGCAGCCGCCGCGCCTTCCTGGCGCTCGGCGCGGGCGCCGCCGTGCTCGCGGCGGGCGGCGGCGGGTACGCCCTGTGGGACTCCCGGCGCGGCGGCAGGCCCGCCGCGCCCGCCTCCCCCACCTGGACCGTCGGCGTCCTCGCCGACCTCTCCGGCCCCGCCCAGGAGATCGGCCGCGCCCAGGAACGCGGCGCCCGGCTCGCCGTCGAGGCGTTCAACGCCCGCGCCAAGGGCGAGCCGTTCACCCTCGCGCTCAAGGTCGCCGACGACCGGGGGGACCGGGCCACCGCCCTCGCCACCGCCCGGAAGCTCACCTCCGACCCCTCCCTCATCGTCACCCTCGGCCCCACCTCCGACGACACCGGCGAGGCCGCGCTCCCCGCCTTCGAGGAGTCGGGCGTGCCGCTCCTCACCACCTCGGCCGGATACAACCTGCTCACCCTGCGCGGCGCAGCGGGCCCGCCCAACACCACCGTCCTGCGCGCCGTCCCGAACCACCTCATGGCCGGCACCTACCTCGCCTGGGCCGTCACCCTGCTGCCCCAGGTCCGCCGCCCCGGAGTGCTCCAGGAGCGCACCGACGACCAGTACAGCTGGCAGTACGTGAAGGGCGTCGGCTTCGGCTTCAAGCAGGCCGGGATCACCCCGCACTACCGCGTGATCCCGGGCCGGGTCACCGACTACCGCACGGTGCTCGGCGAGATGATCGACGCGGGCATCGACGCGTACGTCCACTGCGGGGTGCGCGGCACGGCCGTGCTCGCCGCCCGCGCCCTGAAGGAACTCGGCTTCACCGGGCCCCGGTTCACCGGCCAGCGCGTCTTCGGGGACGGCTTCCTCAAGCAGGCCGGGGACGCCGCCGAGGGCTGGTTCCTCGGCGCGCCCGTCGTCGACCCCGTACAGCGCGCCGCCGACCCCAAGCGGAAGCCCGCCGACCGCAAGCCCGCCCAGGACTTCCTGACCGCCTACCGCAAGCGCTTCGGCACCGACCCGGCCTACTACAGCGGCGAGTCCTTCGACGTGGTCAACCTGGCCCTCGGCTGGCTCTCCTCCCGGGCCGTCAAGGCCCCGCTCAGCCGCGAGGGCCTGTGGCAGGCCCTGCGCGACCGGCAGTACGACGGCGCCATGGGCGGCTACGCCTTCGGGGACAACGGCGAGCTCAAGGGTGTCGGCACCTTCCTGTTCGGCGTGCAGGGCGGGGCGTACACGTTCCTCGGCGCCGCCCCCTCCGAGCCCGTCAAGGCGAAGAACACCGGGACGGGCGGAGCATGAGGCCGCTCCGGCGCTCCGACCCCTCCGCGCTCGCCGGCTACCGGCTCCTCGGGCGGCTCGGCACCGGCGGCATGGGCGTCGTCTACCTCGCCCGGTCGGCGGGCGGCGGGCTCGCCGCGCTCAAGGTGATCCGCGCCGAGCACGCCGCCGACCCCGGCTTCCGGGCCCGCTTCCGGCGCGAGGCGGAGGCCGCCGAACGGATCACCGGGCGCTGGGCCGTCCGGGTCCTCGGCGCCGACCCGGAGGCCCACGAGCCGTGGCTGGCCACCGAGTTCGTGCCCGGCCCCTCGCTCGCCGAGGCCGTCGCCGGGCACGGCCCGCTGCCCGAGCCGACCGTCCGGGCCCTCGGCGCCCGGCTCGCCGACGCCCTCGGCACCCTGCACACCGCCGGGCTCGTCCACCGGGACGTCAAGCCCGGCAACGTGCTGCTCGCCCTCGACGGACCCCGGCTCATCGACTTCGGCATCGCCCGGATCAGCGGCGCCACCGCGCTCACCGCCACCGACGCGATGATCGGCACGCCGGGCTTCCTCGCCCCCGAGCAGGCCCGCGCCCCCGGGGCGGGCGAGGTCGGCCCGGCCAGCGACGTCTTCTCGCTCGGCTGCGTCCTCGCGTACGCCCTGACCGGCCGCCGCCCCTTCGGTACGGGCCCGGTGGCCGCCGTCGTCTACCGCACGGTCCACGAGGAACCCGACCTCGACGGCCTGCCCCCGGCCCTGCTGCCGCTCGTCACCGCCTGCCTCGCCAAGGACCCGGCGGCCCGGCCCGCCGCCGCCGGAGTGCGCGACCGGCTCGGCCCCGCCGAGGGGCCCGCCCGCGACTGGCTCCCGGACGGGCTGCCCGCGCTGATCGCCCGGAGCTCCGCCCGGATCCTGGACCTCCCGGTCGCCGACCCGACCCTCCCGGCGGCGGACGGCGCCCCCGCGGGCCCCTCCCGGCGCCGCCTCCTGGCCGCGGGCTCGGCCGCCGCCGTCGCCACCGCGGGCGGGCTCACCGCCTGGCTGCTCGGCCGCGCCCCGGCCGGTACGGACCCGGGCTCCGGCCCCGGCACCGCGCGCGCCGCCCACACGCTCGGCGTGCTCACCGACCTCAGCGGCCCGGCCAAGGACGACGGCCGGGCCCAGGAGCGCGGGCTGCGGCTCGCCGCCGAGGCGTTCAACGCCCGCCCCGAACGGCCCTTCGACCTCGTCCTCAAGGTGACGGACGACGGCGGCGACCCCGCCAGGACCGCCGCCGGGGCCCGCGCCCTGCTCACGGTCCCGTCCCTGGTCGCGGTGGTCGGCCCGACGACCACCGAGACGGCCATCGCGGCGGCGACCGCGCTCGTCGACAGCAAGGTGCCCGTCATGAGCGTGGTGGCCACCGTCCCCGACGGGGTGATCCGGGGCCAGACGCCCACCCTGCGCACGTACTTCGAGGCGCGGCCCTACCCCGAGGTGATGATCGTGCCCTTCGCCCGCTACCTCCAGGAACGCGGGCTCGGCCGCACCGCCGTCATCGAGGACCGCGCGGACGCCTCGTACAGCTGGCTCCTCGTCCGGCACATGAAGAACACGCCGCCGGCCGGAGGCACGGTCACCGCCCATCCGCTCGCGGCGGACGGCGAGGAGTACGCGGCGACGGTCCGCGCCGCGCTCGCCGGGAACCCGACGGGTGTCCTGTACGCGGGCCGGTCCCCGCGCCGGGCCGCGCTGTGCGCCAAGGCGCTGCGGGAGCAGGGGTACCGGGGGCCGTGCGGCAGCGTCGAGGCGGTGCTCCGGCCCGAGTTCCTGACCGTGGCGGGGCCGGCCGCCGAGGGCTGGTACTTCGGCGCGGGCTACGTCGATCCGGACACGGTGCCGGGCGCTAAGGCGTTCGCCGCCGCGTACCGCGCGCGGTGGGGGATCGCGGCGGGCGAGCCGGTGGACCGCTTCGCCGTGGAGTCGTACGACGCCCTCAACTGGACGGTGAGCGCGCTGCGCACGGCCGGGCGGCGGAACGTGAAGAACCCGGGCGCGGCGGTGTCGAACGCCTTCATGACGGACGACCGGGTGTACCGGGGCGTGGCCCGGTCCTACGACGCGCGGACGGGCGACGACTCGAAGGCCACCCTCGCCGCCCTGACCCTCTGGCGGATCGGCTCCGGCCGCCCCCGCTGCCTGGGCCCCTACGCGGAGGCGGCGAAACGCGGCTGAACGCGGCGGGCCGCGGACCGAAAGGTCCGCGGCCCGCTCCGGCTCCGGTGACGCGGTGTCAGCCGACGACCGTCCACGTGTCGTTGCCCGCCAGCAGCTGCCCCAGGTCCCCCTTGCCCTGCCGCTCCACGGCCTTGTCCAGCTGCTCGGCCATCAGCGTGTCGTACACCGGCCGCTCCACCGACCGGAACACCCCGATGGGCGTCCGGTGCAGCGTGTCCGGGTCGGCCAGCCGGGAGAGGGCGAAGGCGGTGGTGGGGGAGGCGGAGTGGGCGTCGTGGACGAGGATCCGCGACTCGTTCTCCGGGGTGACGGGGACGACCTTCAGGTCGCCGGTGGCCTCGTCGCGGACCACGCCCTTGTCGAGCTCGGCGCCGAAGCGGATCGGCTGCCCGTGCTCCAGGCGGATCACGGCCTCCTTGGCCTGCTCGTTGTCCTTGAGGACCTCGAAGGCGCCGTCGTTGAAGATGTTGCAGTTCTGGTAGATCTCCACCAGCGCCGTGCCGTTGTGGTCGGCGGCCTGCCGCAGCACCTCGGTGAGGTGCTTGCGGTCGGAGTCCACCGTGCGCGCCACGAAGCCGGCCTCGGCGCCGATCGCCAGCGACACCGGGTTGAAGGGCGCGTCGAGGGAGCCCATCGGCGTCGACTTGGTGATCTTGCCGACCTCGGAGGTGGGGCTGTACTGGCCCTTGGTCAGGCCGTAGATCCGGTTGTTGAAGAGCAGGATCTTGAGGTTGACGTTGCGGCGCAGGGCGTGGATCAGGTGGTTGCCGCCGATGGACAGCGCGTCGCCGTCGCCCGTGACGACCCACACCGACAGGTCGCGGCGCGAGGTCGCGAGGCCGGTGGCGATGGCCGGGGCGCGGCCGTGGATCGAGTGCATCCCGTACGTGTTCATGTAGTACGGGAAGCGGGACGAGCAGCCGATGCCGGAGACGAAGACGATGTTCTCGCGGGCCAGTCCGAGCTCGGGCATGAAGCCCTGGACGGCGGCGAGCACGGCGTAGTCGCCGCAGCCGGGACACCAGCGGACCTCCTGGTCCGACTTGAAGTCCTTCATCGACTGGGCGGCCTCGGCCTTCGGCACCAGGTGCAGCAGCGACTCACTCATCGATGGCCTCCTTGAGAGCGGCGGCGAGCTGCTCGGCCTTGAACGGCATCCCGTTGACCTGGGTGTGGCTGCGGGCGTCCACGAGGTAGCGGGCCCGGACGAGGGTGGCGAGCTGGCCCAGGTTCATCTCGGGCACCACCACCTTGTCGTAGCTCTTCAGCACCTCGCCCAGGTTCTTCGGGAAGGGGTTGAGGTGCCGCAGGTGGGCCTGCGCGATCGGCTGCCCCGCCGCCCGCAGGCGCCGCACGGCGGCCGTGATCGGGCCGTACGTGGAGCCCCAGCCGAGCACCAGGGTGCGGGCGCCGTCCGGGTCGTCGACCTCGACGTCGGGCACCTCGACACAGTCGACCTTGGCCTGGCGGGTGCGCACCATGAACTCGTGGTTGGCCGGGTCGTAGCTGATGTTGCCGGTGCCGTCCTGCTTCTCGATGCCGCCGATGCGGTGTTCGAGGCCGGGGGTGCCGGGCACGGCCCAGGGGCGGGCCAGGGTCTCGGGGTCGCGCTTGTAGGGCCAGAAGACCTCGGTACCGTCGGCCAGGGTGTGGTTCGGGCCGGTGGCGAACGCCGTGGTGAGGTCCGGGAGTTCGGCGACGTCCGGGATCCGCCAGGGCTCGGAGCCGTTGGCCAGGTAGCCGTCGGAGAGCAGGAAGACCGGGGTGCGGTAGGTGAGCGCGATCCGGGCCGCGTCGACCGCCGCGTCGAAGCAGTCGGCGGGGGTCTTCGGGGCGACGATCGGCACCGGGGCCTCGCCGTTGCGCCCGTACATGGCCTGGAGGAGGTCGGCCTGCTCGGTCTTGGTGGGCAGCCCGGTGGAGGGGCCGCCGCGCTGGATGTCGACGATGAGCAGCGGCAGTTCGAGGGAGACGGCGAGGCCGATGGTCTCGGACTTGAGGGCGACGCCGGGGCCGGAGGTGGTGGTGACGGCGAGCGCGCCGCCGAAGGCCGCGCCGAGCGCCGCGCCGATGCCGGCGATCTCGTCCTCGGCCTGGAAGGTGCGCACGCCGAAGTTCTTGTGCTTGGACAGCTCGTGGAGGATGTCCGAGGCGGGTGTGATCGGGTACGAGCCGAGGTAGAGCGGCAGGTCCGCCTGGCGGGCGGCGGCGATCAGGCCGTACGAGAGGGCCAGGTTCCCCGAGATGTTGCGGTACGTGCCGGTGGGGAAGGCGCGGGTCGCGGGGGCGACCTCGTAGGAGACGGCGAAGTCCTCGGTGGTCTCGCCGAAGTTCCAGCCGGCCCGGAACGCGGCCACGTTCGCCTCGGCGATCTGCGGCTTCTTCGCGAACTTCTGGCGCAGGAAGGTCTCGGTGCCCTCGGTGGGCCGGTGGT
Source organism: Streptomyces sp. NPDC048659 (assembly GCF_040650575.1). Classification (NCBI taxonomy): domain Bacteria; kingdom Bacillati; phylum Actinomycetota; class Actinomycetes; order Kitasatosporales; family Streptomycetaceae; genus Streptomyces; species Streptomyces sp. NPDC048659. The sequence goes on from NZ_JBEZHM010000002.1 coordinate 195,155, forward strand.
ACATCCAGGAGAGCAGCCCGAGCGCGAACATGTTCTTGGAGCGCTCGGCCTCCTTCCGGGAGAGGCCGAACTCCTTCAGCGCCTCGACCGTGAGGGTCGTCAGCGGCACCGGGTGGACGCGGAAGCCGTCCAGCGAGCCGTCCTCCAGCGGGGAGGTGGCGTATCCCACCTTGGCCATCGCGCGCTTGGCGAACTCGTCGGTGTTGACGATGATCTCGCCGCCGCGCGGGACGTCCCCGATGTTGGCCTTCAGCGCGGCCGGGTTCATCGCGACCAGGACGTTCGGAGCGTCGCCCGGGGTCAGGATGTCGTGGTCGGCGAAGTGCAGCTGGAACGAGGAGACACCCGGCAGGGTGCCGGCGGGGGCGCGGATCTCGGCGGGGAAGTTCGGCAGCGTGGAGAGGTCGTTGCCGAACGACGCGGTCTCCGAGGTGAAGCGGTCACCCGTGAGCTGCATGCCGTCGCCGGAGTCACCCGCGAAGCGGATGATCACCCGGTCGAGCCGGCGGACTTCCTTCGCGGCGCCGTGGCCGGCCGTCGCCGGGGCGCTTCGCTGCTCCCCGACCAGGGCCTCACCGGCCTCGCTGCTGACCTGGCTGGTCACTGAACTGGACCTCCCTCGCGGCAAGGGTTCTCTCTCCGCCGGGGCGGGAGACAGGCTCGGAAGACGACCGGCCGACCGGTCGTCCCGGGGCCCACCCTACGTCCGTGCCGGGACCCTTCCCGGCACTTCTCGGATGGTGGACCTCTTTTTGAGACGCCCTGGACACCCTTTTCTCATCAATTGTCGCGCTCCGTGAGCCCTCGGGTCGACCAAGGGTCACGTTCCGTCCATTGTCGATCACGGACCGGCGTTTTCGCGTCCATTCCGTGGACCGGGTGGCGCGGAACCGCCGGGGTCCGTCGGGTCCTCACTATCTGACAGAGTGTCAGATAGTGAGGAATCCCTCTAGGCATCCCTCCAGGAGTCCGGCCAGGAGTCCCGATCGGTCTCCCTGGGGATATCGGTCTCCCTAGGAATTCAGATAGGTCAGGACCGCGAGGACCCGCCGGTGGTCCCCGTCGCTCGGCGACAGGCCGAGCTTCATGAAGATGTTGCTGATGTGCTTCTCCACCGCCCCGTCGCTCACCACGAGCTGCCGCGCGATGGCCGAATTCGTACGCCCCTCCGCCATCAGCCCCAGCACCTCCCGCTCGCGCGGGGTCAGCGCCGCCAGCACGTCCTGCTTGCGGCTCCGGCCCAGCAGCTGCGCCACCACCTCGGGGTCGAGCGCCGTGCCGCCCCGGGCCACCCGCACCACCGCGTCCACGAACTCGCGGACCTCGGCCACCCGGTCCTTCAGCAGATAGCCGACCCCGGTGCTCGAACCGGCCAGCAGTTCGGTCGCGTACTGCTCCTCCACGTACTGCGAGAGCACCAGCACCCCGATCCCCGGGTACTCCTTGCGCAGCCGCACCGCCGCCCGTACGCCCTCGTCGGTGTGGGTCGGGGGCATCCGCACGTCCGCCACGACCACGTCGGGCAGCGCGCCCTCGGCCGCCAGGTCGGACACGGTCTTCACCAGCGCCTCACCGTCGCCGACCCCGGCGACGACCTCGTGCCCGAGGTCGGTGAGGAGACGGGTCAGACCCTCACGGAGCAGCACCGAATCCTCGGCGATGACCACCCGCACGCACTCCGTGCCCTTGTCCGTCACGGCCCTGCCTTTCTGCTGCCTGAGCTGAGTGATCCCCAGCGCTGAGAGTTCCCCAGCATCGCAGCAGAAAGGACGCGCGGGAGGGGGCGGGGGTTCAAACCCGGCCGCCCCCGTCCGCGACGGGGCGGGGTCACGCCCGCCAGGGCAGCTCCGCGGTCACCGTCGTGGGCCCGCCCGCCGGCGAGTCCACGGCCAGCACGCCGTCGACCGCGCCCAGCCGCTCCGCGAGCCCCGCGAGCCCGTGCCCGGCCGCCGGGGCCGCGCCGCCGGCGCCGTCGTCGCGGACCTGGAGCATCAGCCGGTCGCCCGACCGCCACACGTCCACCCAGGCGTGGCGGGCGCGGGCGTGCTTGGAGACGTTCTGGAGGAGCTCGGAGACCGTGAAGTACGCGATGCCCTCGATCGCCGCCGCCGGGCGGCCCGGCAGCTCCACGTCCACCGTCACCGGGACGGCGCACCGCGCGGCGATCGCGGACAGGGCGGCGTCGAGCCCCCGGTCGGTGAGGACGGCCGGGTGGATGCCCCGGGCCAGGTCCCGCAGCTCCTGGAGGGCCAGCTTGACCTCGCCGTGCGCCTCGTCGACCATCGCCGCCGCCGCCAGCGGATCGTGCGCCAGCTTCTCCTTCGCGAGGCCCAGGTCCATGGCCAGGGACACCAGGCGCGCCTGCGCCCCGTCGTGCAGGTCCCGCTCGATCCGGCGCAGGTCGGCGGCTGCGGTGTCCACGACCACGCCCCGGTCCGACTCCAGCTCGGTCACGCGCGAGGCCAGCCGGGACGGCCCGAGGAGCCCCGAGACCATCAGCCGGTCCACGTTCACCAGACCCCGCAGGACCCAGGGCCCCAGCAGGACGAAGAGCAGGCCGACCAGGCAGGTGACGGTGACCTCGAAGCCCGAGTCCAGATAGATGCCGTGGGTGCCGTCCCCGTACAGCTGGAGCCCGTCCTGGCCCAGGTACATGGGGAAGACCCACTGCCACAGCGGATACGTGAAGAGGCCCCAGCCCCAGCACCAGAGCGCGATCACCAGGGAGAAGGAGAAGACCGCCCAGGGGAAGTGGAGCAGCGCGTACAGCAGGTGCCGCCAGGAGGCGCCGCTCTTCAGCATCGCGCCCATCCACGAGAACGCCCCGGCCTTCCGGCCCCGCACCGGCTCCGGCGCCCGCACGTCCAGCCGCAGCAGCCCGCGCGCCCGCGCCCGCTCCACCGCGCCGAAGCCCCGGCACATCGCGAGCGTGCCGGCCAGCAGCGGGACGCCCAGGAAGGTGACGAGGAGCCCGGCACCGGCGGAGAAGAAGGAAATGGCGAGGCAGAAGTAGAGGACACCGAGCGGCATCCCGAGCAGGACGTAGCCGAACTCGCGCCAGGTACGCCCTTCGAACGGGGCGCGCACGGCGGCGGGAAGACGCGGGGAGGCCATCGGGGGGTCCGTTTCTCACGCGGGTGGGTGTCTCGGTCACTCCCACCCTCCCGGGAACGGCGCCCCGGAACCATGAGGAGGGTCGGCGTCTGTGGAGGGGGGTTTTCCCTACCGGGGAGGGGAGGGGAGTCAGGAAAGAGAGGAGAGGAGAGGGGACGGGGGCGGGGACGGGGACGGGGACGGGGACGGACGGCGGGGGAGCAGCGGGAACGGCTCACGCCCCCGGCCCGCCGCCCGGTCCGGCCTACCCCCGGCCTACCCCCGGCCTACCCCCGCCCCGCCGCCCGGTCGCGCCACGGCAGCTCCGCCGTGACCACCGTCGGGCCGCCCTCCGGGGAGTCGACGACGAACACGCCGTCCACCGCGCCCAGCCGCTCCGCGAGGCCCGCCATGCCCGTGCCGGGGCCGTCCAGGCGGGCGCCGCCCACGCCGTCGTCGCGGACCTGGAGCATCAGGCGGTCCCCCGACCGCCACACCTCCACCGCAGCCGAGCGGGCGCGGGAGTGCTTGGAGACGTTCTGGAGCAGCTCGGAGACCGTGAAGTACGCGATGCCCTCGATGGCCTCGGCGGGCCGGGCCGGCAGCTCGACCCCGACCCGCACCGGGACGGTGCAGCGCGCCGCGATCGCCGACAGGGCGGCGTCGAGCCCCCGGTCGGTGAGGACGGCCGGGTGGATGCCCCGGGCCAGGTCGCGCAGTTCCTGGAGGGCCAGCTTGACCTCGCCGTGCGCCTCGTCGACCATCGCCGCCGCCGCGTCCGGGTCGTCGAGCAGCTTCTCCTTCGCGAGCCCGAGCCCCATCGCCAGCGCCACCAGCCGCGCCTGCGCCCCGTCGTGCAGGTCCCGCTCGATCCGGCGCAGGTCGGCGGCGGCGGTGTCCACGACCACGCCCCGGTCCGACTCCAGCTCCGCGATCCGGCGCTCCAGCTCGTCGGAGGGCGAGAGCAGGCCCCGGACCATGCCCCGGTCCGCGTTGGACAGCCCGCGCGCCACGAACGGCAGCACCGGCCACAGCACGATCAGGGACACCAGGGTCACCGTGAACGTCACGATGCCCCACGGCAGCCGGATGAACCCGTACAGCTGGCTCCGCCACGCCACCGGGTCCTTCAGCTGCGCCCACAGCCAGGGGAAGAAGCCGTCCCGCCGGGGCAGCCGGCTCGGCTCGTCCACCTGGACGCCCAGCAGCGCGCGCGCCCGCGCCCGCTCCGCCCGTGCCGTCCCGCGCGCCCCGGCGAGGCCGAGCGCGAGCAGCGGCAGGCCGACGACGGTGACGGCGAGCCCCACCCCGAGCGCGATCGTCACGACCGCGTACACGAAACCGAGCAGCGCGCACGGCAGATCGGCGAGGAGGTGCGCGATCTCCTTCCAGGTGTGCCGGCCGTAGGCGAAGCGCGCTGGCGGCGGGGCGGAAGGGGCGTCGGCGTCGGGGGCGGTGAGGTCATTCATGGGACAAGGCTGCCGGTAGAGGCCCCGGACACGCCATGGGGGAGGTCGGTGAGGAAGAGGGGGGATAACCCCACCGACCCCGGCCCGGCCCCGGCCCGACCCGGGCCCGACCCGGGCCCGGCCCCGCCCCGGTGCGCCCCGCTCGTCTGCTTACCGCCCCTTTAGCAGGGCCTAGACTCGCGTGGGTAAAAGAACGTGCTCAAAGAAACCGGTGAGACACCGGTGGGACACCGAGACCGAGGGGCGGACGTGCGGGAACCGACCGTTGTCGCGGCGGACTACTTTCAGACGTACTCCGTCGTCGGCCTGCTGGCCGTCCTCGGAGTGCTCTTCGTCGCCGTCGCGTTCGGCGCCGGGCGGCTGCTGCGGCCCGTCGTGCCGACGCCCGAGAAGCTGCTGACGTACGAGTGCGGCGTCGACCCCGTCGGCGAGGGCTGGGCCCACACCCAGGTCCGCTACTACGTCTACGCCTTCCTCTACGTGATCTTCGCGGTCGACTCGATCTTCCTCTTCCCCTGGGCCACGGTCTTCGCCGCCCCCGGCTACGGGGCGACCACCCTGGTCGAGATGTTCGTCTTCCTCGGCTTCCTGGCCGTGGGACTGCTCTACGCGTACAAGAAGGGCGTCCTGGCATGGCTGTGACACCGCTTCCGGCCCCCAAGCTGGGCCCGCTCGCCCGGCTGGCCCCGGAGCCGATGAAGGTGGTCCTCAACTGGGGCCGCCGCTACAGCCTGTGGGTCTTCAACTTCGGCCTCGCCTGCTGCGCGATCGAGTTCATCGCCGCGTCGATGGCCCGTCACGACTTCATCCGGCTCGGCGTGATCCCCTTCGCGCCCGGCCCCCGCCAGGCCGACCTGATGATCGTCTCCGGCACCGTCACGGACAAGATGGCCCCCGCCGTCAAGCGCCTGTACGAGCAGATGCCGGAGCCCAAGTACGTCATCTCCTTCGGCGCCTGCTCCAACTGCGGCGGCCCGTACTGGGACTCGTACTCCGTCACCAAGGGCGTCGACCAGATCATCCCGGTCGACGTCTACGTGCCGGGCTGCCCGCCCCGCCCCGAGGCGCTCCTCCAGGGCATCCTCAAGCTCCAGGAGAAGATCGCCCGCGAGAGCCTCGGCGAGCGCTACGGCGCGCCCGAGCCGTCCGTCGCCCAGCTCACCAGCGGCCTGGTGCGGCCCCCGCAGCCGGGAGCCACGGCATGACGCTGAACCAGAACGCCTTCGACACCCTCCCGGACGCGGTCACCGACCTCTTCGGCGCGGAGGCGACGGCCGAGCGGGCGTACGACCTGCTCACGGTCGACGTCCCGACGGCCTCCTGGATCGCGGCGCTGGAGATCGCCCGCGACAAGCTGGGCTGCACCTACTTCGACTGGCTCAGCGCCGTCGACGAGCCGGGCACCGGCTTCCGCGTCTGCGCGCACGTCGCCTCGGTCGGCCCCGGCCACGTCCGCCGCCTCCTGCTGCGCACGACGGTCCCGCACGCCGCCCCCTCGCTGCCGACCGCCGTGGCGGTGTACGCGGGGGCGGGCTGGCACGAGCGCGAGACGTACGAGATGTTCGGCGTGACCTTCACGGACCACCCGCACCTGGTGCACCTGCTGCTCCCCGAGAACTTCGAGGGCCACCCGCTCCGCAAGGACTTCGTGCTGGCCGCCCGCGTCGCCAAGGCGTGGCCCGGCGCGAAGGAACCGGGCGAGGCCCACGACCCGAACGCCCCCAAGCGGCGCCAGATGCTGCCGCCCGGCGTGCCCGACCCCAACGAGTGGGGCCCCCTCAAGGGCCAGCTCCCGCCGGCCCCGGCCCGCCCCTCGCGCGCCGCCGCGGGCGACCGCCCGGCCCGCCGCGCCCGCACGACCACCGAGGGCTCGGCGACCCAGCCGACCCCGGCGACGACCCCCGACCCGCCGACCCCGCCCCGCCGCTCGCGCTCGGCCTCGGACGGCTCGGCGAGCCAGGCGACCCCGGCTCCGGCTCCGGCGGCGGACCCGTCGGCTCCGGTACGCCGCTCCCGCTCGGCTTCGGACGGCTCGGCGAGCCAGTCGGCGCCGGCTCCGGCTCCGGCGGCGGACCCGTCGGCTCCGGTACGGCGCTCGCGCTCGGCTTCGGACGGCTCGGCGAGCCAGTCGGCGCCGACGCCGGCTCCGGCGGCGGACCCGTCGGCTCCGGTACGCCGTTCCCGCTCGGCTTCGGACGGCTCCGCGAGCCAGTCGGCCCCGACCCCGGCTCCGGCTCCTGCTGCGGACCCGTCCGCTCCGGTACGCCGCTCCCGCAGCGCCTCCGCCGGTTCGGCGAGTCAGCGGGCGGCCGAGGCGGCGACCGACGCGGCGGCCGGGCAGCCGGACGGCGCCGAGGCGCCCCAGAAGCCCGCGCCCCGGACCCGTAGCGCCGACGCCCCCTGGCACCACGCCCGCCCGGCCTTCGACGAGGACCAGGCGCCCGAGGCGCCCGAGGACCCCGACAAGCCCGCCGCGCCCGAGCCCGCCGACAAGCCCGCCGGGACCGACGACACCGACCCCGCCGGAGGCGATCCCGCGTGACCGACGTACTCGACGTCGCCCTCCGGCTGCTCATCGTCTTCGCCGTCTTCCTCGTGCTGCCGCTCGTCGTCGGCCAGACCGAGCACAAGGTCATGGCCCACATGCAGGGCCGCCTCGGCCCCATGTACGCGGGCGGCTTCCACGGCTGGGCGCAGCTCGTCGCCGACGGCGTGAAGTTCGCGCAGAAGGAGGACGTCGTCCCGGCCGCCGCCGACCGGCGGATCTTCCAGCTCGCGCCGGCCGTCGCCCTCCTCCCGTACCTGCTCGTGCTCGTGGCGATCCCGATCGGCCCGAGCGAGGGCGCCGTCGGGCAGGTGATCGACGCGGGCATCTTCTTCGTGCTCGCGGTGATGGGCGTCGGTGTCCTCGGCAGCCTGATGGCGGGCTGGGCCTCGGCCAACAAGTTCTCGCTGCTCGGCGGCCTCCGCACGGCCGCCCAGCTGCTCGCGTACGAGCTGCCGATGCTGCTCGCCGCCGCGTCCGTGGCGATGGCCGCCGGCACCGTCTCCCTCCCCGGCATCCTCAACGCCTTCGAGTGGTGGTGGGTGCCCTGGCAGATCGTCGGCGCGCTCGTGTTCTTCACGGCGGGCCTGGCCGAGCTCCAGCGCCCGCCGTTCGACATGCCCGTCGCCGACTCGGAGATCATCTTCGGCGCGTACACGGAGTACACCGGCCTGCGCTTCGCGCTGTTCCTGCTCGCCGAGTACGCGGGCATCGTCGTCCTGTGCGGCCTGACCACCGTCCTCTTCCTCGGCGGCTGGCACGGCCCGCTCGGCGCCGACGGACTCGGCTGGGTCTGGACCCTGCTGAAGACCGCCGTCCTGGCGTTCGTCGTGATCTGGCTGCGCGTCTCCTACCCCCGGCTCCGCGAGGACCAGCTCCAGAAGCTCGCCTGGACGACCCTCGTCCCGCTCGCCCTCGCGCAGATCGCGCTGACCGGCATCGTGAAGGTGGCGATCCAGTAACCATGGCCCCCCCGATCCCCGGCTCCGGCCTCGCCAAGGGCCTCGCCGTCACCCTCCGCACGATGACCCGCAGGAGTGTCACCGCGCAGTACCCGGACGTGCAGCCCGAGCTGCCGCCCCGCACCCGCGGGGTGATCGGGCTGTTCGAGGAGAACTGCACGGTCTGCATGCTGTGCGCCCGCGAGTGCCCCGACTGGTGCATCTACATCGACTCCCACAAGGAGACGGTGCCCGCCGCCGCCCCCGGCGGGCGCGAGCGCAGCCGCAACGTCCTCGACCGCTTCGCGATCGACTTCTCGCTCTGCATGTACTGCGGCATCTGCATCGAGGTCTGCCCCTTCGACGCGCTGTTCTGGTCGCCCGAGTTCGAGTACGCGGAGACCGACATCCACGAGCTGACCCACGAGCGCGACAAGCTCCGCGAGTGGATGTGGACCGTCCCGGAGCCGCCCGCGCTCGACCCGCGCGCGGAGGAGCCGAAGGAGATCGCCGCGGCCCGCAAGGCGGCGGAGAAGGCGGCGGCCCAGGCCGCCGCCGAGGCCGCCGAGACGGCCGAGACGGAGGGGGAGCAGCAGTGATCCTCACCGCAGCCCAGTCAGCGGCCCAGTCCGCGGCCCAGCCCGCCGCCCACGGCTTCCTGTCGCCCACCGGCGTGGAGATCGCCTTCCTCCTCGTCGGCCTCGTCACCCTCGGCGCGGCCGTCGTCACCGTCACCACCAAGCAGCTCGTGCACGCCGCCCTGTGGCTGGTCGTGGCGCTCGGCGGGATCGCCGTCGAGTACCTGCTGCTGACCGCCGAGTTCATCGCCTGGGTGCAGGTGCTGATCTACGTCGGCTCGGTCGTCGTCCTCCTCCTCTTCGGGCTCATGCTCACCAAGGCCCCCATCGGCCGCTCCCCGGACGCCGACTCCGGCAACCGCTGGGTCGCCCTCGGGGTCGCGGTGGCCGCCGCCGCGGCCCTGGTCTGGGTGGTCGTGGACGCCTTCCGCACCACCTGGGTCGAGCTCGACGGCGCGGCCGTCCAGGGCTCCACGGCCGTGACCGGCGAGATCCTGTTCCGGCACTGGGTGCTGCCCTTCGAGGCGCTGTCGGTGCTGCTGCTCGCGGCCCTGGTCGGCGCGATCGTCCTGTCGAAGCGAACCGGCGGGAACGAGTCCGGGTCCGAGACCGAGAACGCGGGGGACCGGAGCTGATGCACCTCGTCTACCCGGCCGTCCTGGCCGCCCTCCTCTTCTGCGTCGGCCTGTACGGCGTGCTTGCCCGGCGCAACGCGATCCTGGTCCTGATGGGCGTCGAGCTCATGCTCAACGCCGTCAACCTCAACCTCGTCGCCTTCGACGTCTGGCTCCGCGACACCCTGCACGCGGGCCAGGCCCTGACCCTCTTCACCATCGCCATCGCCGCCGCGGAGATCGGCATCGGTCTCGCGATCGTCCTGATGGTCTACCGCAACCGCGGCACCTCGGACGTCGACCGGCTCCGTGACACCAAGGAGAAGCCGTCCGAGGACGACCCGTCCGATGACGGCGACGGCGACGACGACCACAAAGACGAGAAGGCCGAGGCCACCGCGTGACCACCACGACCCTCGCCGTCCTCGTCCCCCTGCTCCCCTTCCTCGGCGCGGTCGCCGGCCTCTTCCTCGGCCGCGCCGCCCCCGGCTTCACGCGCCCGCTCGCCGTGCTGCCGACGCTCGCCGCGGCCGTCCTGGCCGTCCTCGTCGCCGTCCGGCAGGGCGGCGGGAAGACGATCGACGCGGCCACCCAGCTGACCCCCACCGGCTCGGTCCCCATCGACCTGGCGCTGCACATCGACGGCTTCGCCGCCCTCGTCGCGATCCTCGTCGGCACCGTCGCCACCTGCGTGCAGGTCTACTCGACCGGCTACCTCCGGCACGACCCGCGCTACCCCTCGTACGCGGCCCTGGTCTCCCTCTTCACCTCCGCGATGCTGCTCGTCGTCTACTCCGGCGACCTGATGGTGCTGCTGGTCGGCTGGGAGATCATGGGCATCTGCTCGTACTTCCTGGTCGGGCACTACTGGGAGACCCCCGAGGCCCGCGCGGCCTCCCTGAAGGCGTTCCTCGTCACCAAGCTCGGCGACGTCCCCTTCCTCATCGGGCTCTTCGCCCTGGCCGCCGACGCGGGCACCTTCCGCGTCACCGGCATCCTCGGCACCGTCGCGAGCGGCGGCCTCGACCACCCCACCCTCATCGCGCTGCTGCTCCTCGCCGGCGTGGCCGGCAAGTCCGCGCAGTTCCCGCTGCACACCTGGCTGCCCGACGCGATGGCCGGCCCCACCCCCGTCTCCGCGCTGATCCACGCGGCGACGATGGTCGCCGCCGGCATCTACTTCGTCGCCCGGCTGCTGCCCGTCTTCGCCGCCTCCGCCGCCGCGATGACCGTGCTCGCCGTGATGGCCGCCGTCACCATGGTCGGCTCGGCGCTCGCCGCGCTCGCCCAGGACGACATCAAGCGGGTCCTCGCCTACTCGACGATCGGCCAGCTCGGCTACATGGCGGGCGCCCTCGCCGTCGGCGACCGAGGCGCCGCCGTCTTCCACCTCCTCGCGCACGGCGCCTTCAAGGCGCTGCTCTTCCTCGCCGCGGGCACCGTCATCCACGCCGCGGGCACCAACTCGCTCTCGGCGATGTCCCGGATGAGCGGCCTCGCCAAGCGCGTCCCGGACGCCTACTGGACGATGACGATCGCCCTCCTCGCGCTCGCCGCGATCCCGCCCTTCGCCGGCTTCTTCTCCAAGGAGGCCGTCCTCGTCGCCGCCGAGCACACCGCCACCGGCGAGTCGGCCCTCGCCCCCGCCGGGGCGGGCTGGACCGTCCTCGTCGCCGGCCTGCTGACCGCGCTGCTCACCGCCGCGTACGCGGCCCGCCTGTGGCTGCTCGCCTTCCGGGGCCGCGGCGCCGAGGCCCCGGACCACGGCAGGCAGCCGATCGCCATGACCACCGTCCTGTGGGTGCTCGCCGTCCCCTCCCTCGGCTTCGGACTCACCGCCGGCTACCTCGACGACTGGTTCGACGGGCACCCGCTGACCCCGACCGTCACCACCGCCGTCCTCGGCACCGGCCTCGCCGTCGTCGGCGGCGCGGTGCTGTACGCGGTGTGGCGCTCGCTCGCCCCGAAGCGCGCCGCCGTCGCCGCGGCCACCGTCGCCCACCCCGGCGCCGAGGGCGGCGAGGTCGAGGCGGAGGCCCTGGACCTGCCGCACCCCGCGCGGGACCCGGGCGACCCCGGCCGCGCCCTGCTGGGCCCGCTGCACGCCGCCGCCGCGGACGGCTTCCACCTGGACGCGGTCTACCGGGCCGCCTTCGTCCGCCCCGTACTCGCCGCCGCCTCCCTGGTCCGCTTCCTGGACCGCGAGGTCGTCGACACCTACGTGCGCGGCGCGGCCGGCGGCGCCAAGGGCCTCGGCTGGCTCGTCCGCCGCGCCCAGACCGGCAACGTGCAGAGCTACCTCAGCGCGCTGCTCGCCGGCTCCGTCGTCCTGGCGGTCGTCGCCGTCGTCCTCGCCAACGTCGCCGGAGCGTGAGCCGTGCTCGATATCAGCGAATCCGTGATGCGGTTCCTTCTGGCGTTCATCGTCCTCGGCCCGCTCCTCGGCGCCGCCGCCGCCCTCCTGCCGGCCCCGCCCGGACTGAAGGGGAAGTCCCCCGACCAGGCCGTGCTCCGCCACGGCGTCACCGTCACCGGCGTGATCCTGCTGGCCGCGGTCGTCCTCGCGCTCGGCTTCGACCACGACAGCCCCTCGACGATGCAGGCCACCACGGACATCAGCTGGATCCACGCGCTGGACGTGCGGATCCACCTCGGTGTCGACGGCATCTCGCTCCCCCTCCTGCTCCTGACCGCGCTGCTGACCTTCCTCTGCGCGCTGTACAGCTACTTCAAGCCGCCCGCGGGCCCGTCACCCAAGGCGTTCGTCGCGCTGCTGCTCGTCCTCGAGACCGGCACCCTCGCGAGCTTCGCCGTCCTCGACCTGATCCTGTTCTTCCTGGCCTTCGAGACGGTCCTGGTCCCGATGTACTTCCTCATCGCCCGCTGGGGCGGCGAGGGCAGGCGGGCCGCCTCCTGGAAGTTCGTCCTCTACACGCTGCTCGGCTCGGTCGTGATGCTGCTCGGCCTCCTCCTCGTCGGCATCAAGGCGGGCACGTTCGACATGGTGGCACTGGCCACTGACAACGGCCGCGGCCTCACCACGTTCGTGCAGGTCATCGCCGTTCTGGCGATCGGCGTCGGGCTCGCCGTGAAGACCCCGATGTGGCCGCTGCACAGCTGGCTCCCGGACGCCCACACCGCCGCCCCGACCGTCGGCTCGGTGCTCCTCGCCGGCGTCATGCTGAAGATGGGCACGTACGGCTTCGTCCGGATCGCGCTGCCCGTCGCCCCCGACGGGATGCACGCCCTCGCCCCGTACCTCGGCGGCTTCGCCGTCGCCGGGATCGTCTACGGCTCGCTCGCCTGCCTGGCCCTGGTCCGACCCGGCAACAAGGGCGACCTCAAGCGCCTGATCGCGTACTCCTCCGTCGGCCACATGGGCTTCGTCCTGCTCGGCATCGCCACCATGACCCCCACCGGGGTCAACGGCGCCCTCTTCGCCAACATCGCCCACGGCCTCATCACCGGCCTCCTCTTCTTCCTGGTCGGCGCCCTCAAGGACCGCTACGGCACCGCCGACCTCGACACCCTCGCCGGGGCCACCGGCGCCGCCCTCTACGGCCGCGCCCCCCGCCTCGGCGCCCTGCTCGCCTTCGCCGCCGTCGCCTCGCTCGGCCTGCCCGGGCTCGCCGGCTTCTGGGGCGAGATGCTCGCCCTCTTCGGCGCCTTCGACCCGGCCGAGGGCCTCAGCCGCCCCGCCTTCCTCACCTACATGGCGATCGGCGGCTTCGGCACCCTCCTCACCGCCGCCTACCTGCTCCTCGTCGTCCGCCGCGTCTGCATGGGCGGCCCCCGCCCGGCCGGCGAGACCCCCATCGCCGACGTCCGGGGATACGAGCTCGCCGCCTGGAGCCCGCTCGTCGCCCTCACCGTCCTCGCCGGACTGTGGCCCGCGGTCCTCCTCGGCCTCACCGACCCGGCCGTCCAGCAGCTGCTCGCCGGAGGAAAGCCGTGATGTCCCTCGTCCAGTCCGTCGACTGGCTCACGATCGCGCCGCCCACCCTCACCGCCGTGGTCGGCGTCGGGATCCTCGTCGCCGACCTCTTCGTCCCGCCCGCGCGCAAGGCGCTGCTCGGCTGGACCGCGATCGGCGGCCTGGCCGCCGCCCTCGCGCTGCTCGTCCCGCTGCGCGCCGGCGACCGCTCCACGTTCTGCCTCGTCCCGGACACCGGCCTGCGGGCGTGCAGCTACAGCGCCGACGACTTCACCGTCGTCATCCAGCTCCTGGTGCTCGCGGGCGCCCTCGTCACCGCGCTCCTCTCGGTCGCCGACACCCGCGACGACAGGCTGCCCGCGGGCGAGTACTGGTTCCTGCTGCTGGCCTCCGCCGCCGGCGCCGCCCTGCTGCCCGCCTCCCGGGACCTCGCCACCCTCGTCGTCGCCCTCGAAGTGGCCTCGCTGCCCGCCTTCGCGCTCGTCGGGATGCGCCGCGGCGACCGGATGTCCAGCGAGGCGTCACTCAAGTTCTTCCTCTCCTCGGTGACCGCGACCGCCGTCACCCTGCTCGGCGTGAGCTTCGTCTACGCGGCGACCGGCACCCTCCACCTCACCGAGATCGCCGCGCGGCTCGGCGCGGTCCCGGGCCAGCTCCACACGCTCGCCCAGGCGGGCGTGATCCTCACCCTGGTCGGCTTCGCGTTCAAGACCGCCGTGGTGCCCTTCCACTTCTGGGTCCCCGACACCTACGTCGGCGCCCCGCTCCCCGTCGCCGCCTACCTCTCCGTGGTCGGCAAGGCCGTCGGCTTCACCGGGCTCATCCTGGTGACCGTCGTCGCCTTCCCCTCCTACGCGGACGTCTGGGGCCCGGCGCTCGCCGTGCTCGCCGCCCTCACCATGACCGTCGGGAACGTGGCCGCGCTGCGCCAGGCGTCCACCCGCGCGTGGAGCGCGGTACGGCTGCTGGCCTGGTCCTCCGTCGCCCAGGCCGGCTACCTCCTGGTGCCGATCGCCGCCGCCGCGTACTCCACCGACGACCAGATCGGCGCCACCGTCGCGTACGCCCTCATGTACGCCGCCGTGAACCTCGGCGCCTTCGCCGTCGTCGTGCTCGTCGCCCGCAGCCGCCCCAAGGCCCGGATCTCCGACTTCCGCGGGCTGTACGCCGAGCGCCCCGGCGCCGCCCTCGCGCTCGGGTTCTTCCTGCTGAATCTGGCCGGACTGCCCCCCGGTATCATCGGCCTCTTCGCCAAGGTGACCGTGTTCTCGGCAGCCGTCGACGCCGGTCTCGGCTGGCTCGCCGTGATCATGGCCGTGAACGTCGTGATCGCGCTCTACTACTACCTGCGGTGGACCGCGCTGGTCTTCCGCGCGCCCAGGGGAGCCGTCACGCGGCTCGGGGCCCCCACCCCCGTCACCCTGGCGATCGCGCTGACCGCCGCCGCGGGTGTCGTGCTGTCGGGCTACCCGCAGCTCGCCCTCCGCTACGCGGCGAACAGCCTCTTCTGATCCCCCCACGGAACAAACCCAAGGAGCAGTACCCCGTGCTGAACGGTTTCAAGGACTTCATACTTCGCGGGAACGTCGTCTCGATGGCCATCGGTCTCGCCGTCGGCTCCGCGTTCACCGCCGTCGTCACCGGCTTCAGCAAGGCGTTCATCACCCCGCTCATCGGCCTCGCCACCGGCTCGGTCGGCGACTTCAGCGAGGCCAGCTTCACCGTCGGCAAGACCGTCTTCCCGTACGGCCTGGCGATCGCCGCCGCCATAGCGTTCGTGATCACCGCCGCCGTCCTCTACTTCCTGATCGTCGTCCCCATGGCGAAGATCCAGGAGAGGTTCGCCAAGGCGGAGGCCGCCGACCCGAAGTCCGCCAAGCGCGACTGCCCCCGCTGCTTCACCGAGATCCCGGCCGTCGCCTCCCGCTGCGCCCACTGCACCAGCGAGGTCGAGCCGATCGCAGGCTCGCTGGAGAAGCTCGGCGTCCCGCTGCCCCGCTAGACGACAGGGCCCAGTCACCCGTACGGCCCACACGGCCCCCCGTGCGGCCCGGGGAACCCGAGCCTCCCGCCTGGCGTTGACCAGGAGGGGAGGGTCCACTGGACGGTGGATCCCCATAGAGCAAAGGGTTCCCCTGCCGCACCATTTGGAGGGCGTACCGTGCACCGCCGGCACAACGGGCTGAGGACCGCCGTACTCCTCGGAGGGCTCTCGGCCCTCATCATCGTCATCGGCAGCTTCTTCGGGCGTACGGGCCTGATCGTCGCGCTCTTCGTGGCGATCGGCACCAACGCGTACGCGTACTGGAACAGCGACAAGCTGGCGCTGCGGGCCATGCGCGCCCGCCCCGTGAGCGAGTTCGAGGCCCCGGCCCTCTACAAGATGGTCCGGGAGCTCTCCACCCAGGCGCGCCAGCCCATGCCACGGCTCTACATCTCGCCCACCCAGGCGCCGAACGCCTTCGCCACCGGCCGCAACCCGCGCAACGCGGCCGTGTGCTGCACCGAGGGCATCCTCGCCATCCTCGACGAGCGCGAGCTGCGCGGGGTCATCGGCCACGAGCTCAGCCACGTCTACAACCGGGACATCCTGATCTCCTCGGTCGCCGGGGCGCTCGCCTCCGTGATCATGTTCCTGGTGAACTTCGCCTGGCTGATCCCCATCGGCCGCTCCAACGACGACGACGGCCCCGGCCTGCTCGGCATGTTGCTGATCATGATCCTGGGCCCGATCGCCGCCTCCGTGATCCAGCTCGCCATCTCCCGCTCCCGCGAGTACGAGGCCGACGCCTCCGGCGCCCAGCTCACCGGCGACCCGCTCGCCCTCGCCAGCGCCCTGCGCAAGCTGGAGGCGGGCACCAAACAGCTCCCGCTGCCCCCCGAGCCGAAGATCGAGACCGCGAGCCACATGATGATCGCGAACCCCTTCCGCCCGGGGCAGGGACTCTCGAAGATGTTCTCCACCCACCCGCCGATGGCCGAGCGCATCGCCCGGCTCGAACAGATGGCAGGTCCCCGCCCGTGAAGACAATCCTGAACGTCATCTGGCTGGTCCTCTGCGGATTCTGGATGTTCCTCGGCTACATGCTGGCCGGCGTCCTGCTCTGCATCACGATCATCGGCATCCCCTTCGGCCTCGCCGCCTTCCGGATCGGCCTCTACGCCCTGTGGCCCTTCGGCCAGACGGTCGTCGACCGCCGCGACGCCGGCGCCCCCTCCTGCGTGGGCAACGTGCTCTGGCTGGTCCTCGCCGGCTGGTGGCTGGCCCTCGGCCACATCACCACCGGCATCGCCCTCTGCCTCACGATCATCGGCATCCCGCTCGGCATCGCGAACTTCAAGATGGTGCCGGTCTCGCTGCTGCCGCTCGGCAAGGAGATCGTCCCCACGGACCAGGCCGGCTACGGCTACCCGGCCCGCTAGTGCGCAGACCGCCGAACCCGAAGTACGCGCTGCTCGCCGGCGCCGACCTGCTCGCCCTCTGCGCCGACGTGGAGGGCCTCTTCGCCGAGCCCGCGCCGCCCGCCCGCGCCCGCTACGAGCTGCGCGGCTGCGAGCCGCGCGGCCCCCTCGGGCGGGCCGTCACCCAGGCCGTCGTCGAGGGCACCGCACCCCAGGGCGAGCTCTACGTGCGCACCTCCGACGGTGTCCTCGGCCTCCAGGACGTCCGCGTCCTCGGCATCCGCGGCGACGTCGTCACCGTCGAGGCCCGCACCCCGCCCGCGCGCGAGCGCGACCGGCGGGACGCGGTGGACTGCGCCCACCTGATACGGATCTCCCCCGAGCAGCCGGAGGAGGCCACGCACACCGAGGTCACCTTCCTCGGCTGCGCCCCGCGCGGGGCGCTGCGCGAGGCCGTGGCGCGGGACCGGACCCTCACCGCCCCCGTCACCTTCCAGCGCCTCGCCCAGGCCGGCACGGCCGCCTTCGGCGCCCGGGGCGCCCGGATCACCGGCTGGGCCCCCTCCGCGCGGGAGACGGACGCCGGGGCCACGGCGGCAGGGGACGCCGACGCCGGGCTGCTCGACGTGACCGTCCTCGTCGACCGCCGCGACCTGCGCCCGCCGGCCGTCGCCGACATCTGGGAGCTGTGGTGGCGGGACCGGCCCGAGGAGCCCGGCACCTGGGCCCGCTTCCCCTCCGGGACCCGCGGCGCGTGGCTGGAGCAGGCCAGGCGCCGCTCCGAGGTGCCGGACCCGCCGGCCGACACGTACCACCTCGACGGCGCCCACGTCGTGGACGCGGACTCCTTCTGGTGCGCGCTGGGCGAGGCGTTCCTGGGCCCCGGCGGCTATCTCGCGGAGGACCTGGACCAGCTGCACCCGCCGTTCGAGCCGGGCACCACCCTGGTCTGGCACGACGCCGAGGTCGCCCGCACCTGCCTCGGCGTCGTCCCGCGCGCGCGGGACCGGCCGCCGACCTTCGAGGAGATCGTCGTCGCGCTGGCCTGCTCCGGTGTCACGGTCGAGTTCGCCTGACGGCGCCCACCACGGCGTACGCGACCGTCCCCGCCGCCAGCAGGCCGACCCCGGCCAGCACCGCGCCCATGGGCAGCGCGAAGGCCAGCACCCCGCAGCCGAGCAGCCCGAGGGCGGCCAGCGGGCGCTCGCGCGGGCCCAGCGTCCAGGCGGCGGCGTTGGCGACGCCGTAGTACGCGAGGACCGCGAACGACGAGAAGCCGATCGCGGCCCGCACGTCACCCGTCGCCGCCACCGCGGCCACCACGGCGCCCACCGCGAGCTCCGCGTGGTGCGGCACCCCGAAGCGGGGGTGCACGGCGGCGAGCGGGGCCGGCAGATAGCCGTCCCTGGCCATGGCGAGGGTCGTCCGGGAGACCCCGAGGATCAGCGAGAGCAGCGCGCCCAGGGCGGCGAGCGCCGCGCCGACGGCCACGAACGGCACCAGCGCAGGAGCGCCCGCCGCGCGGGCGACGTCGGCGAGCGGGGCGGCGGAGTCGGCGAGCCCGGGGGAGCCGAGGACGGCGAGGGCGCCGACGGCGACGGCCGCGTAGACGGCGAGGGCGATGCCCAGCGCGACCGGCACCGCGCGCGGGATGGTCCGGGCCGGGTCGCGGACCTCCTCGCCGAGCGTCGCGATCCGCGCGTACCCGGCGAAGGCGAAGAAGAGCAGCCCGGCGGCCTGGAGCACCCCGCCGCTGCGCACGTCCTGGTCGAGCCCGAGCAGCTCGGCGCGCCCGGCGCCGAAGGACACGGTCACGACGGCGGCGAGGACGGCGAGGACGGCGGCGACGATCACCCGGGTGAGCAGCGCGGACGTGCGCACGCCCCGGTAGTTCACGGCGGTGAGCGCGACGACGGCGGCGACGGCGACCGCGTGCGCCCGCTCCGGCCACAGGTAGGCGCCCGCGGTGAGCGCCATCGCCGCGCAGGAGGCGGTCTTCCCGGCGATGAAGGCCCAGCCCGCCAGATAGCCCCAGAACGGGCCGAGCCGCTCCCGCCCGTAGACGTAGGCGCCGCCGGACTCGGGGTGGCGGGCGGCGAGCCGGGCCGAGGAGAGGGCGTTGCAGTACGCGACGAGGGCCGCCGCCGCGAGGGCAGGCAGGAGCCCGGTGCCGGCCGCGCGGGCCGCCGGGCCGAGCGCCGCGAAGATCCCGGCGCCGAGCATCGAGCCGAGCCCGATGACGACGGCGTCGAACACCCCGAGGGTGCGGCGCAGTTCCTGTGTCATGGGCCGCACCCTAGCCAGGGCGGCAACCGCCGGGGCCGACAGGGCGTCTTTCGTGGCATGAGCATCATCAGTTGGATCGTTCTCGGCCTGCTCGCCGGCGTCATCGCCAAGATCCTGCTGCCCGGACGCGACCCGGGCGGCCTGATCGGCACGACGCTGATCGGCATCGTGGGCGCGTTCCTCGGCGGCTGGCTGTCGGCCCGCTTCCTGGACCGCCCGATCGACGCGGACTTCTACGACGGCGCGACCTGGCTCTCGGCGATCGGCGGCTCGCTGGTCCTGCTGATCGCCTACCGGGTCCTCTTCGGCCACTCACGGCAGCGCTGAACCAGGGTCAGAGCCCGGTCTCGCGCAGGGTGATGTTCAGCCGCCCGGTGAGCCCGAGACCGGGCTCGGCCGTCCCCGCGTACACCTTGGGGACCCCGTGGTAGGCGAGCCGGGACGGCCCGCCGAAGACGAACAGGTCCCCGGAGACCAGCTCCACGTCGGTCCAGGGCCGGCCGCGGTCCTCGGCGTTCCCCAGCCGGAACACGCACGTGTCGCCGAGGCTCAGCGACACCACCGGCGCGCCGGAGCGCTCCTCCCGGTCCTGGTGCATCCCCATGCGCGCCCCGTGCGCGTAGTGGTTGACCAGCGCGGTGTCCGGCGCGAACCCGCCGTGCCCGCCGTACGCCTCGACCAGCGCCGCCCGCCCCAGCGAGGCCAGCCAGCCGGGCAGTTCGACGGCGACGCCGTCCAGATAGCGGTACGGCTCCCAGCGCCGCCCCAGGCACAGCGAGCGCACCGACATCACGCCGCCGCCGGGCAGCACGGTGTGCCGGTACGGGGCGGCCCGCCCGAACTCCCGGCAGGCGGCCACCAGTTCCCGCTGCCGCGCGAACGGCAGCCACCCGGGCACGTGCACCGCCCCGGGCGCCGGCTCGGCCCGCTCGCGCGGGAACAGGCCCTCGCTCACGCCGGGGCCCCCGGGGGCGATTCGCCCAGGGGGCCGTCGGGGTGCGCGTCCACCGGGTGCGTCCGCGGCTTACCGGTAGTTCACGAACTGCAGGGCGAAGTCGAAGTCCTTGCCCTTGAGCAGCGCGATGATCTCCTGGAGGTCGTCCCGGCTCTTGGAGCTGACGCGCAGCTCCTCGCCCTGGACCTGCGCCTTGACGCCCTTGGGGCCCTCGTCGCGGATGACCTTGGAGACCTTCTTGGCGTTCTCCTGGGAGATGCCCTCCACGATCGAGGCGAAGAGCTTGTACTCCTTGCCGGACAGCTGCGGCTCGCCCTCCACGTCCAGCGACTTCAGCGAGATGCCGCGCTTGATCAGCTTGGTCTGGAGGATGTCGAGGATCGCCTTGACCCGCTCCTCGCCGTTCGCCTCCATGAGGATCTTCTCGCCCGACCACTTGATCGAGGCGTTGGTCCCCTTGAAGTCGTAGCGCTGCTGGATCTCCTTGGCAGCCTGGTTGAGGGCGTTGTCGACCTCCTGCCGATCGACCTTGGAGACGATGTCGAAACTGGAGTCGGCCATGACGTGAGGCTCCTTGCTCGGATGCGTTCGGGTACAGCGCAAAGCGTAGCCACCCGGACCGCCGTGAAGCCGTGATCAATCCGGTGGCGAAGCACCCCTGGGGATCGGGTATTGTTTACGTCGTTGCCAAGGAACACCGCCGAAAAGCGGCCATCCGAAGCAGCGATCCCATGGCGGTGTGCCCGAGTGGCCAATGGGAGCGGACTGTAAATCCGTCGGCTTAGCCTACCCAGGTTCGAATCCTGGCGCCGCCACATGGAAGAGACGGCCCCGATCAGCGGAAACGCGGATCGGGGCCGTTTCGCGTCCCCACCGCCCGAAAGGCCCCGGCCCGGCCCGGTTCAGCGCGGCCCGGCTCAGCCCAGCTCCGCGCGGACCCGGTGCAGATACGCGAAGTCGTGCTCGTCGCGGCGGGCCCGCAGCGGGCGGACCGGGGACGTGGCCACGTTGATCGCGTACGCGCCCGCCGTCGCCGCCACCACCGTCGCCCAGCCCGGGAGCGCCGCCGCGCCGCCCGCCGCGCCCGCCAGGGCCACCGCCACCGTCACCAGCCGGGTCCGCCAGGCCAGCCGCAGCGCCGTGCCCGCCGCCCGGTAGTCCGCCGCCGCCACGGTCAGCTCGCGCTCCAGCTCCGCCAGCACCTCGGCCGGGTGCGCGTAGTCGCGCCGCAGCTCGCCCAGCAGCCGGTGGACCGCGCGCACCAGCCGGTGCCGCTCGTCCGCGTGGCGCTCCCGGAAGGCCAGCAGCGCCGGGAGCGGGGTGCCGGGGGCCGGGAGGGGCAGCAGGCGGCCCAGCTCGGCCTCGTAGCCGCGCCCCGGCTCGCCGGCGGCCAGCTCCCGCGCGGCCCGGTGCGCGAGCGGCCGGTCGGTGTACGGGATGTACGCCGTGGTGCCCCGGCTCTCGCGCGCCGCCATGATCCGCGCCGCCGCCCCGATGACGGTGTGCGCGGTCGCCGACGTCACGGCGAGCGACCAGCGCCCCGGCAGCCGGGTGCCGAGCCCCAGGGAGAGCACGTGCTCCTCCAGGCGCCACGACCACTTCGTGGAGTTGATGTAGGCGTCGAACGGCTCAGGGGCGACCGCCTGACGGGCCGCCAGCCGGTCCAGCTCCTCCGCGATCCGCTCCCGCAGCCCCGGATCGAACAGGTCGGGCGCGGAGGAGCCGTACGGGCTCATCGGCAGGTACAGCCCCCGCTCCCGCAGCTCGCGCAGCTCCGGGCCCGTCGCCGCCCGCGCCACCTCGCGGTCGCGCGGGACGACGGACGCGAGGCCGTCCCAGTACAGCAGCGCCTCGTGGACCACCTCCGAGGGCGGCGAGACGAGCGGGTAGTAGAACAGGACGCGCATGGGCGGGACCCCCCGGTACGGCGTGGAGGGTCCAACTTAAGCCCGCCGCCGGTCAGTTGCCCGCGATGTCCTTCACCGCGACCGTCACCGGCACGGAGCCCGAGATCAGCTCCAGGGTCAGGCCCGCCGTCGCCGGGGTCTCCAGGAGCTCGGCCAGCACCGCGGCCACGTCGTCGCGCGGGACCGGCCCGCGGCCCGTCCTGGCCTCCAGCCGGACCAGGCCCGTCCCGGCGTCGTTCGTGAGCATCCCGGGCCGCAGGACCGTCCAGTCGAGCCCCGCGCGGGAGCGCACGGCGTCGTCGGCGGCGCCCTTCGCCCGCAGATACGCGTCGAAGACCTCCTCGCCCTCGTGGGCCGCGTCCGCGCCCATCGACGACACCACGACGAAGCGGCGCACCCCCGCCCGTTCGGCCGCGTCCGCGAAGAGGACCGCCGCCGCGCGGTCCACCGTGTCCTTGCGGTCGGCCCCGCTGCCCGGTCCCGCGCCCGCCGCGAAGACGGCCGCGTCCGCGCCCGTCAGGACCCCGGCGAGCTCGGCCGAGGAGGCCGACTCCAGGTCCATGAGCACCGGTTCGGCGCCCGCCTCCCGCAGGGCCTCGCCCTGTTCCGGGCGGCGGATGAGGCCCACCGGTTCGTGCCCGCCCGCGGCCAGCAGCCGCTCCAGCCGCAGGGCGATCTGTCCGTGTCCACCAGCGATGACTACGCGCATACTCCCGACCGTACGGCTCAGCGGGCCGCGCCGCCGCCCGGATCGGGCCGCTCAGGGCGTGTCTGCCTCGGCAGGTCCAGCGCCGCCGCCGAGTCGCAGTACTCGCGCACCGCGCTGGTCCGCGCCACCACCCGCCCCCGGTGCACCACGATCCGGCTGTACGCGAGGGACAGCACGCCCGCCAGCCGCTCGCCCCGCACCGCCAGCAGCTCCGCCGGGAAGCCCGCCTCCACCCGCACCTCCGGCAGCCCCATCGCCGCCCGCGCGTCCGCGCTCACCGCCGCGTACGCCACCCCGGGCGGCAGCCCGCCCAGCGAGGCCAGCAGATAGGCGGCCTCCAGCGGGTCCCCGCGCCCCACCGGGTTCGAGACGTCCCGCAGCGCCCCGCTGCCCGCCGCGACCCGCACCCCGGCCGCCCGCAGCAGCCGCACCGGGGCGGTGCCGCGCCGCTCGGTCTCGCCGCAGCCGCCCTGGGGGAGCGTGACCACCGTCACCCCGGCCGCCGCGAGCCGGTCCGCCGCCCGCCGGGCCGCCTCCGGGGCCAGCCGGCCGAGCCCCGCGCAGGGCCCGATCGTCACCCCGGGCCGCAGCCCCCCGGCCATCGCGGCGAGCCGGGCGAGGCGCGCCGGGTCCTCGCCGTCCGTGTGCAGGTCCACCGGGCAGCCGTGCTCGGCGGCCACCTCCAGCACCGCCTCCACGTACCCGGTCGGGTCCGGGTCCAGGTCCGGGCAGCCGCCGACCACCCCGGCGCCCATCTTCACCGCGTCCCGCAGCATCGCGAGCCCGTCCGCCCCGGCCGCCCCGGTGAGCAGCCGGGGCACCGCCACGGCCGTCAGGTCGACCAGGCCGCGCAGCGAGCGCCGGGCCTGGAGCACGGCCTCCAGCGGCCCGAGGCCGTGCACGTCCCCGATCCGCACCTGGGCGCGCTGCGCGGTGGCCCCGTGCCCGAGCTGGAACAGCGCCGCCTCGGTGGCCCTGCGCTGGACCTCCTCCGGGGCGTACGAGACGGGGCCGGGGGAGTCGGCGGTGAGGGCGGTGTCGGCGTGCGCGTGGGGCTCGGCGGGGGCGGGCAGCAGCAGATAGCCGGCGAGGTCGACCCGGGCGCCGACGACGGGGAGGCTGCCCGCCGTGCCGACCGCCTCGATCCGGCCGCCGCCGAGCCGTACGTCGACCGTGCGCCCGTCGGTCAGCCGCGCGTTGCAGAGCAGCAGCGACGTGGTGTCGGCGGTGGCCGCGGCCCGGTCCTCGGGCGACGGCTGGGGCTGCTTGCTGTCGGCTGACAATCGGGCTCCTCCGGGCTCCGGCCACCGCTGGCCAAGATCAAGATCACTCAGCGTGGGCCCGAGCCTAGGGGCGCCCGCCGCAGCCTTCGAGGAGGAGCGCAATAGTCGTACTGATGAGGGCACGTGTGGCCTAGGAGGCGCCCGGGAACAGGCCGCGCGGAGGGCCGGGGAAACGGATTTGGGTGATGGGCCGGGGACCGTGTAATGTCTTCCTCGCTCGCCCCAATAGCTCAGTCGGTAGAGCGTCTCCATGGTAAGGAGAAGGTCTACGGTTCGATTCCGTATTGGGGCTCTGGTGAGAAGGATCCCGCCCTCGGGCGGGATCCAGATCATCAAAGCGGTGTAGCTCAGTCGGTAGAGCAAGCGGCTCATAATCGCTGTGTCACCGGTTCAAGTCCGGTCACCGCTACACGCAGTAGCCGATTGTGGGGTCGGTCCTACGATCGGCTACTATTTTCTGCGTTCAATCCGTCTATCCGTCCGTCAAGGAGCACTCACGTGGCTGCCACCGACGTCCGCCCGAAGATCACGCTGGCCTGCGTGGAGTGCAAGGAGCGGAACTACATCACCAAGAAGAACCGGCGTAACAACCCGGACCGTCTTGAGATGAAGAAGCACTGCCCTCGCTGCAACTCGCACACCGCGCACCGCGAGACGCGTTAATCAGGCTCGTACACGAGGCCGTCCCCTCTGGGGGCGGCCTCGTGTCGTTTGTACAGGCAACACACCAGGAGGTAGCGAGCCCATGGCGCTCGACCAGTCCTTCGTGGGCCGGACCTATCCGCCCACCGCGCCGTACGAAGTCGGCCGCGAGAAGATCCGCGAGTTCGCGGAGGCGATCGGCGACGCGAATTCCGCGTACACCGACCAGGAGGCCGCCAAAGCGCTCGGCCACCCGGACGTGATCGCCCCGCCGACCTTCGTCTTCGCGATCACCTTCAAGGCCGCCGGCCAGGTCATCGAGGATCCGCAGCTGGGCCTGGACTACAGCCGCGTGGTGCACGGCGACCAGAAGTTCGCCTACACGCGCCCCGTGCGCGCCGGCGACCGCCTCTCGGTCACCTCGACCATCGAGGCGATCAAGTCGCTGGCCGGCAACGACATCCTGGACATCCGCGGCGAGGTCCACGACGAGACCGGCGAGCACGTCGTGACCGCCTGGACCAAGCTGGTGTCCCGCGCGCCCGAGGAGGCCCGGCCGTGACCGCGAAGATCGCTTACGACGAGGTCGAGACCGGCACCGAGCTGCCCGCGCAGAGCTTCCCGGTGACCCGCGCCACACTCGTCCGGTACGCGGGCGCCTCCGGCGACTTCAACCCGATCCACTGGAACGAGAAGTTCGCCAAGGAGGTCGGCCTCCCCGACGTCATCGCCCACGGCATGTTCACCATGGCCGAGGCGATCCGCGTCGTCACCGACTGGGCCGGCGACCCCGCCGCCGTCGTCGAGTACGGCGTCCGCTTCACCAAGCCCGTCGTCGTCCCCAACGACGCCGACGGCGCCCTCGTCGAGGTCTCCGCCAAGGTGGCCGCCAAGCTGGAGGACGGCCTGGTCCGCGTGGACCTCACCGCGACCTCGGCCGGCCAGAAGGTCCTGGGCATGAGCCGGGCCGTGGTCCGGCTCGCCTGACGACGCGAAGCCCATAACCCATTGTCCGCGCAATGGGTTATGGGCTTTCTCGTACCCTTGAGCCCGTGCAGCAGCTCAACGACGCCCCCCTCGCGCCCCTGACCACCTTCCGGCTCGGCGGGCCCGCCACCCGGCTCGTCACCGCGACCACGGACGACGAGGTGATCGCCGCGGTCCGCGCGGCCGACGACTCGGGCACCCCGCTCCTCGTCATCGGCGGCGGCTCCAACCTGGTCATCGGCGACAAGGGCTTCGACGGCACCGCCCTGCACATCGCCACCACCGGCTTCGCCCTCGACGGCACCCGCCTGGAGCTCGCCGCCGGAGAGGTGTGGACGGACGCCGTCGCGCGGACCGTGGAGGCCGGGCTCGCCGGGATCGAGTGCCTCGCCGGGATCCCCGGCTCCGCGGGCGCCACCCCCATCCAGAACGTCGGCGCCTACGGCCAGGACGTCTCCGCCACCGTCACCGAGGTCGTCGCGTACGACCGGCGGGCCGGGGAGACGGTCACCCTCACCAACGCCGAGTGCGCCTTCTCGTACCGCCACAGCCGCTTCAAGGAGCAGCCCGACCGGTACGTCGTGCTCCGGGTCCGCTTCGCGCTGGAGGACGCCGACGGGATGTCCGCGCCGATCGCCTACCCGGAGACCGCCCGCGCCCTCGGTGTCGGGGCCGGCGACCGGGTGCCGCTCGCGAAGGCCCGCGAGACCGTGCTGCGGCTGCGCGCGGGCAAGGGCATGGTGCTGGACCCGGCCGACCACGACACCTGGTCGGCGGGCTCCTTCTTCACCAACCCGATCCTGACGGCGGAGCAGTACGAGACCTTCGTCACCCGGGCCGCCGGCCGGCTCGGCCCCGACACCGTCCCGCCCGCCTATCCCGCGGGCCCGGACGGCGCCGTGAAGACCTCGGCCGCCTGGCTGATCGACAAGGCCGGCTTCGTGAAGGGCTACGGCTCCGGGCCCGCCCGGATCTCCACCAAGCACACCCTCGCCCTCACCAACCGCGGCGAGGCCACCACCGAGGACCTGCTGGCCCTCGCCCGCGAGGTCGTCGCCGGGGTCCGGGACGCCTTCGGGATCACCCTCGTCAACGAGCCCGTGACCGTCGGCGTGGCCCTCTAGGCGAGGCCCTGGGCGGCCGGTGCCGCCAGCCAGGCGTCGATGCCGGCGAGCAGGCGGCCCCGCTCCGGCTCCGGGGCCGCCGAGGCCCGGACGGACTGGCGGGCCAGCTCCGCCAGCTCCTCGTCGGTGAAGCCGTGGTGGACGCGGGCGATCTCGTACTGCGCCGCCAGCCGCGAGCCGAACAGCAGCGGGTCGTCGGCGCCGAGCGCCATCGGCACCCCCGCGTCGAAGAGCGTCCGCAGCGGCACGTCCTCCGGCTTCTCGTACACCCCGAGCGCCACGTTGGACGCCGGGCACACCTCGCAGGTCACCCCGCGCTCGGCCAGCTTCCGCAGCAGCCGCGGGTCCTCCGCCGCCCGGACGCCGTGCCCGACCCGGGACGCCCGCAGATCGTCCAGGCAGTCCCGTACGGACGCGGGGCCGGTCAGCTCGCCCCCGTGCGGGGCCGCCAGCAGCCCGCCCTCGCGCGCGATGGCGAAGGCCCGGTCGAAGTCGCGGGCCATGCCCCGGCGCTCGTCGTTGGAGAGCCCGAAGCCGACCACGCCCCGGTCCGCGTACCGCACGGCCAGCCGGGCCAGCGTGCGCGCCTCCAGGGGGTGCTTCATGCGGTTCGCGGCGACCAGCACCCGCATTCCGAGACCGGTCTCCCGCGCGGCTGCGTCCACCGCGTCCAGGATGATCTCCAGGGCCGGGATCAGCCCGCCGAGCAGCGGGGCGTACGAGGTGGGGTCGACCTGGATCTCCAGCCAGCCCGAGCCGTCCCGGACGTCCTCCAGGGCCGCCTCGCGGACCAGGCGCCGGATGTCCTCGGGCTCGCGCAGGCAGGAGCGGGCGAGGTCGTAGAGCCGCTGGAAGCGGAACCAGCCGCGCTCGTCGGTGGCCCGCAGCTTCGGCGGCGTCCCGCTCTTGAGCGCCTCGGGGAGGTGCACCCCGTACTTGTCGGCCAGTTCGATCAGGGTCGCGGGCCGCATCGAGCCCGTGAAGTGCAGGTGCAGATGGGCCTTCGGCAGGGTGGCGAGATCGCGGTGAACGTGCTCCATCGACTGATCTTGCCGCACCCGAATGGACGAGGACAGTCCCTTTCCCCGATCGGGACCTTGCTAGAACGCAAAAACGGGCCCCCGGTTCCGAAGAACCGGGGGCCCGCCGCCCGATGCCGGGCCTCTGCTCAGTCGGTGGCCTCGGCCAGCAGCTTCTGGAGCCGGGACACGCCCTCCACCAGGTCCTCGTCGCCGAGCGCGTACGACAGGCGCAGGTAGCCCGGGGTGCCGAACGCCTCGCCGGGCACGACCGCGACCTCGGCCTCGTCCAGGATCAGCGCCGCCAGCTCGACCGAGCTCTGCGGACGCTTGCCGCGGATCTCCTTGCCGAGCAGCTCCTTGACCGACGGGTACGCGTAGAACGCGCCCTCGGGGGTCGGGCAGTAGACGCCCTCGATCTCGTTGAGCATCCGCACGATGGTCTGGCGGCGGCGGTCGAAGGCGGCGCGCATCTCGGCGACCGCGTCCAGGTTCCCGGAGACGGCGGCCAGCGCGGCGGCCTGGGCCACGTTGCTCACGTTGGAGGTGGCGTGCGACTGCAGGTTGGTCGCGGCCTTCACGACGTCCTTCGGGCCGACGATCCACCCGACCCGCCAGCCGGTCATCGCGTACGTCTTGGCGACGCCGTTGACCACGATGCACTTGTCGCGCAGCTCGGGCAGGATCGCCGGCAGCGAGGTGAACTTCGCGTCGCCGTAGACCAGGTGCTCGTAGATCTCGTCGGTGAGGACCCACAGGCCGTGCTCGACGGCCCAGCGGCCGATCGCCTCGGCGTCGGCCTCGCTGTAGACCGCGCCGGTCGGGTTCGAGGGGGAGACGAAGAGGACGACCTTGGTCCGCTCCGTGCGCGCCGCCTCCAGCTGCTCGACCGAGACCCGGTAGCCGGTGGTCTCGTCGGCCACGACCTCCACCGGGACGCCGCCCGCGAGGCGGATCGACTCCGGGTACGTCGTCCAGTACGGGGCCGGGACGATGACCTCGTCGCCCGGATCCAGGATCGCGGCGAACGCCTCGTAGATCGCCTGCTTGCCGCCGTTGGTCACCAGCACCTGGGAGGCGTCGACCTCGTAGCCGGAGTCGCGGAGCGTCTTGGCGGCGATCGCGGCCTTCAGCTCGGGCAGGCCGCCGGCCGGCGTGTAGCGGTGGAACTTCGGGTTCTTGCACGCCTCGACGGCCGCGTCGACGATGTAGTCCGGCGTCGGGAAGTCGGGCTCACCCGCGCCGAAACCGATGACCGGGCGCCCGGCGGCCTTGAGGGCCTTGGCCTTGGCGTCGACGGCGAGGGTGGCGGACTCGGAGATCGCACCGACGCGGGCGGAGACCCGGCGCTCGGTGGGAGGGGTAGCAGCGCTCATACGGCCCATCGTCCCAGACCCCGAACGGGCCCGGCACACAGGTTTCACGGAGCGGACAGGAACGGTCATTCCCGGTCGTACACGCCGTCCCGGGGGCCCCGGAGACGGGCCGGACGCAGGTCGGAGCCGTTTCTGTTCGACGCGGGGCCCTCCGACCACGTACACTCACTGCTCGTTGGCCCCGCACCGACCACATCTCACGATGCGGTAGGTTGGGGGACGCCACAAAGGGTCGTAGCTCAATTGGTAGAGCACCGGTCTCCAAAACCGGCGGTTGGGGGTTCAAGTCCCTCCGGCCCTGCTACACACACCGCCAGGTTGTGTGCGCATGTTGTACGTACTTCATTGCACCGCCGTGCGGCTCAACCCATCCGGGCGCGGCACGGCCACGACCCGGAATCAGGTGAAAGATCGTGACGGACGCCGTAGGCTCCATCGACATGCCTGATGCCGAAGACGCCACCCCGGAGTCGAAGAAGAAGACCCGGAAGGGCGGAAAGCGCGGAAAGAAGGGCCCTCTGGGCCGTCTCGCGCTCTTCTACCGCCAGATCGTCGCGGAACTCCGCAAGGTCGTCTGGCCCACGCGAAGCCAGCTGTCGACGTACACCACTGTGGTGATTGTCTTCGTTGTCATCATGATCGGCCTTGTGACCGTGATTGACTATGGCTTCCAGGAAGCAGTCAAGTACGTCTTCGGCTGACTTTTTGTTCCACCCCATCTGTATCGCAGGAAGAAGCAGCCACCGTGTCTGACGCGAACCTGAACGACGCCTTCGAGTCCGAGTCCGTCGAGGACGAGCTGGACATCGTCGAGGCTGCCGACGAGGACCAGGCCGACGCTGCTGACGCCGAGGCCGGCGAGGCCGCCGAGGAGTCCGCGGTGCACGCCGAGGCCGCCGAGGAGTCGGACGAGGCCGAGGCCGCCGACGAGGAGTCCGAGGAGTCCGACGAGGACTCGGAGGACGACGAAGAGGCCGAGGCCGAGTCCGAGGAGTCCGCCGAGGACGAGGACGCCGAGCCCGCCGCTCCGGTCGACCCGATCGCCGCGCTCCGCGAGGAGCTCCGCACGCTTCCCGGCGAGTGGTACGTCATCCACACCTACGCGGGCTACGAGAAGCGCGTGAAGGCGAACCTGGAGCAGCGTGCCGTCTCGCTGAACGTCGAGGAGTTCATCTACCAGGCCGAGGTCCCCGAAGAGGAGATCGTCCAGATCAAGAACGGCGAGCGCAAGAACGTCCGGCAGAACAAGCTGCCCGGTTACGTTCTCGTCCGCATGGATCTGACGAACGAGTCCTGGGGCGTCGTCCGCAACACCCCCGGCGTCACCGGCTTCGTGGGCAACGCCTACGACCCGTACCCGCTGACCCTGGACGAGATCGTCAAGATGCTCGCCCCGGAGGCCGAGGAGAAGGCCGCCCGCGAGGCCGCCGAGGCCGAGGGCAAGCCGGCTCCGGCCCGCAAGGTCACCGTCGAGGTCCTGGACTTCGAGGTCGGCGACTCGGTCACCGTCACCGACGGCCCCTTCGCGACCCTCCAGGCCACGATCAACGAGATCAACGCCGACTCGAAGAAGGTCAAGGGCCTCGTCGAGATCTTCGGTCGCGAGACCCCGGTCGAGCTCAGCTTCGACCAGATCCAGAAGAACTGATCTTCACAGGTTTCCGAGCAGGTCAGAGTGGCTCACAGCCGCTCTGACCTGCTCGGTTTTTAGCCGCACGCCTATACCCGTTATCGTTGTGCGGTATGCCTCCGTCCGGACGACCGGATGGATCGGCTGAAAACTCTCACTAGGACCCGGAGAGAGCACATGCCTCCCAAGAAGAAGAAGGTCACGGGGCTTATCAAGCTCCAGATCAACGCCGGTGCGGCCAACCCGGCCCCGCCGGTCGGCCCCGCGCTCGGCCAGCACGGCGTCAACATCATGGAGTTCTGCAAGGCCTACAACGCCGCGACCGAGTCGCAGCGTGGCATGGTCGTGCCGGTGGAGATCACGGTCTACGAGGACCGTTCCTTCACCTTCATCACCAAGACTCCGCCGGCCGCCAAGCTGATCCTCAAGGCCGCGGGTGTGGACAAGGGCTCCGGCGAGCCGCACAAGACCAAGGTCGCCAAGCTCACGGCCGCCCAGGTCCGCGAGATCGCCACGGTCAAGCTCCCCGACCTGAACGCCAATGACCTGGACGCCGCGTCCAAGATCATCGCCGGCACCGCCCGTTCCATGGGCATCACGGTCGAGGGCTGATCAGCACCCTCGTTCGACCTCAGTGGTAGGGCCTGCGCCGGCCCGCACCACGACTCCACCCCTGAAACACACCAGGAGCAGCAGTGAAGCGCAGCAAGTCCCTCCGCGCTGCGGACGCGAAGATCGACCGGGAGAAGCTCTACGCCCCGCTCGAGGCCGTCCGTCTCGCCAAGGAGACCTCCACCACGAAGTTCGACGCCACCGTCGAGGTCGCCTTCCGTCTGGGTGTCGACCCGCGCAAGGCCGACCAGATGGTCCGTGGCACCGTGAACCTTCCGCACGGCACCGGTAAGACCGCCCGGGTCCTGGTCTTCGCGACCGGTGACCGTGCCGAGGCCGCGATCGCCGCGGGCGCCGACATCGTCGGTTCCGACGAGCTCATCGACGAGATCTCCAAGGGCAACCGCCTGAACGAGTTCGACGCCGTCGTCGCCACCCCGGACCTCATGGGCAAGGTCGGCCGCCTCGGCCGCGTCCTCGGCCCGCGTGGTCTCATGCCGAACCCGAAGACCGGCACCGTCACCCCCGATGTCGCGAAGGCTGTCAACGACATCAAGGGCGGCAAGATCGAGTTCCGCGTCGACAAGCACTCGAACCTGCACTTCATCATCGGCAAGGTGTCCTTCGACGACGCCCAGCTGGTGGAGAACTACGGCGCGGCCCTGGAGGAGATCCTCCGTCTGAAGCCGTCCGCCGCCAAGGGTCGCTACATCAAGAAGGCCGCCATCGCCACCACGATGGGCCCCGGCATTCCGGTCGACTCGAACCGCACCCGCAACCTCCTCGTCGAGGAGGACCCGGCCGCGGTCTGAGTCTCCTGACTCAAGCGTCCTGAAACCGCCCCTCACGGCTCTCCGGAGCCGTGGGGGGCGGTTTTGTCGTTCCGGTGTTGTCGGCACCGTGGGTTACGGTGCTGGGCATCGCGGGGTTTACGAACGTACAGACGAGCAAGGGGTGGGTACGCATGAACAAGTCCGCATGGAAGCGCGCGGGCGTGTCGCTGGCGGCCGTGGCCGTCATCGCCGGTGTGGCCGGCTGTCAGGACGGCGACGGCAAGGCCGCCGCAGGTCCGGGTAAACAGGAGGTCCAAGGCGGCGACCAGATCGGCAAGGTCGTGCAGGCCGCGTACCAGAAGACCGCAGAGGCCAAGTCCGCCAAGGTCACCATGCACATGAGCGTGGCCGTGCCTCAGGGGCAGGACGGCAGCGGCAGCGGCAGCACCGAGGTGACCGGGATCCAGAGCTGGAACCCCTCGGCGGCCGACTTCACGGTCAAGAGCAGTGCCTTCAGCGAGAACGGCCTCGGCACTGCCGAGCAGTCGCGCGTGATCATGCTGGACGGTGTGCTGTACGCCGACATGGGCACCGAGAAGGCGGCCCAGATGGACGGCAAGCGCTGGATGAAGCTGGACCTCAAGGCCGCTGCCGAGGCCACGGGGGACTCCGCCGCGCAGAAGCAGCTGGCCGGCGGCCTGGAGAACCTGAACCAGGACCCGACGAAGCAGCTCGCCCTGCTGGCGGCCTCGCCGAATGTGAAGGACCTCGGCGCCGCGAAGGTCAACGGCATCGAGGCACGGCACTACAAGGGCAGCCTCACGGTCGACGAGGTGCTCGCCAGCAACAAGGCCCTGCAGTCGACCCTCTCAGCCGAGGAGCGGCAGAAGCTGCTCGCCAACGTGAAGAAGGCGGGCATCGAGGGGTACGACATCGAGGCATGGGTCAGCCCGGACAACTACCCGGTCCGGATGATCGTCAAGACGGAGTCCCCGCAGGCGCTCACGACCATCACCACGAACTACACCGACTACGGCGCCAAGGCCACCGTCCAGGCCCCGGCCGCCAAGGACACCTTCGACCTCTTCGAGATGCTCAAGGGGCTCAAGGGAGCCGGCGCGCAGGGCTGATTTGCCCCGCGGCGCCCCCGTCACGTACTCTTCCACAGAAGCCAGAGACCGCTGGTCGTCGCCGCGCCCTTATAGGTGCGGTGGCCGAAGGATTCGCTGAGTGGCGAACGACCCGCGCAGGTGACTGTGGATGAGTTCCCGGATTTCGATCCGGTCGAGCTGAGCCCCGTGCGCCTGCGCCCGGGGCGTTTTGTTTTGTTCAGCCCCTTCCGAGCGGTCACATCACCCGGAAGGAGGCCGACGCTCTATGGCAAGGCCCGACAAGGCTGCCTCGGTGGCCGAGCTCGCGGACCAGTTCCGCGGCTCGAACGCCGCTGTGCTGACCGAGTACCGGGGTCTCACCGTGGCGCAGCTCAAGACGCTGCGTCGTTCGCTCGGTGAGAACGCCCAGTACGCCGTGGTGAAGAACACGCTGACCAAGATTGCGGCCAACGAGGCCGGGATCACCGCACTGGACGAGCACTTCGCTGGTCCGACCGCGGTCGCCTTCGTCACCGGTGACCCGGTGGAGTCGGCGAAGGCTCTGCGTGACTTCGCCAAGGAGAACCCGAACCTCATCATCAAGGCCGGTGTCCTTGACGGTAAGGCTCTCTCCGCCGACGAGATCAAGAAGCTCGCGGACCTCGAGTCCCGCGAGGTTCTGCTCAGCAAGCTGGCCGGTGCCTTCAAGGGCAAGCAGTCTCAGGCTGCCTCGCTCTTCCAGGCGCTGCCGTCGAAGTTCGTCCGCACCGCGGAGGCGCTTCGCGTCAAGCTCGCCGAGCAGGGCGGTGCCGAGTAACTCGGCTCGCGCAATGATCCGGTCCGCCCATCCGGGCGGAGCGGGTCGCAGCGGGCCGAACGTACGCCCGCCTCACCAGTACATCCGGCACCTGCCGAATTAGTGGAAGGATCGCCCATCATGGCGAAGCTGTCTCAGGAAGACCTGCTCGAGCAGTTCGAGGGCATGACCCTCATCGAGCTCTCCGAGTTCGTGAAGGCGTTCGAGGAGAAGTTCGACGTCACCGCCGCCGCGGCCGTCGCCGTTGCCGGCCCGGGTGCCCCGGTCGCCGCCGAGGCCGCTGAGGAGCAGGACGAGTTCGACGTCATCCTCGAGGGTGCCGGCGACAAGAAGATCCAGGTCATCAAGGTCGTGCGCGAGCTCACCTCCCTGGGCCTCAAGGAGGCCAAGGACCTCGTCGACGGCACCCCGAAGCCGGTCCTCGAGAAGGTCGCGAAGGAGGCCGCCGAGAAGGCTGCCGAGTCCCTCAAGGCCGCCGGCGCCTCCGTCACGGTCAAGTAAGGCCGTTTCGGCTCGCTGAGCTGATTCTCGCCCCCGTGTAACGCGGAGGCACCGAAGGGCGATCATCCATCTGGGTGGTCGCCCTTCGGCGTTGCCTGGGACCGCGTGGCGGCGGTCGTACGGGGCTCCCGGGGCGGAGTATGGTGATCTTCGCCGTGCGCCGCGCAGGGGCGGGGGCCTTGACGAACCGCACGCAGCGCGCAATTCTCAGGACGCGTCGTCACATCGATCCGTTTCCGAGGCATGGATCGGCGACCGAACGGGCAGTATCGAGGTGCGCCGCACGGCGCGAGGTACCGCGGAGTTGAGAACAACGAGGGTTGCGAAGAACTCGCCCTGGACATCAGTGGGCCAAGTGGCTACACTGTCCCTTTGCGCTGCCTGTTAACTGCCCCCTGCCCGTCACCAGGGGCATCCCCTCGCATCCGCTTCGCTGGTCGACCCACTCTGACCTGGCCTTTCAGCCACATCGGGAAACGTCTTCCAACAAGCATCGCTAGGGACCGGTACGCGCGTAGTGAGTCCGAGCCCTCGGAAGGACCCCCTCTTGGCCGCCTCGCGCAACGCCTCGACCAATACGAACAACGGCGCCAGCACCGCCCCGCTGCGCATCTCCTTTGCAAAGATCAAGGAGCCTCTCGAGGTTCCGAACCTCCTCGCGCTCCAGACCGAGAGCTTCGACTGGCTGCTCGGCAACGCTGCCTGGAAGGCTCGCGTCGAGGCCGCCCTTGAGTCGGGACGCGACGTCCCCACGAAGTCCGGTCTGGAGGAGATCTTCGAGGAGATCTCCCCGATCGAGGACTTCTCCGGGTCGATGTCGCTGACCTTCCGCGACCACCGCTTCGAGCCGCCGAAGAACTCGATCGACGAGTGCAAGGACCGTGACTTCACCTACGGTGCCCCGCTCTTCGTGACCGCCGAGTTCACGAACAACGAGACCGGCGAGATCAAGTCCCAGACGGTCTTCATGGGCGACTTCCCGCTCATGACCAGCAAGGGCAC
Source organism: Streptomyces sp. NPDC048659 (assembly GCF_040650575.1). Taxonomy (NCBI): domain Bacteria; kingdom Bacillati; phylum Actinomycetota; class Actinomycetes; order Kitasatosporales; family Streptomycetaceae; genus Streptomyces; species Streptomyces sp. NPDC048659. The sequence continues at coordinate 230,445 of NZ_JBEZHM010000002.1, forward strand.
CTTCGTCATCAACGGCACCGAGCGCGTCGTCGTGTCGCAGCTCGTCCGTTCCCCCGGTGTCTACTTCGACTCCTCCATCGACAAGACGTCCGACAAGGACATCTTCTCCGCCAAGATCATCCCGTCCCGGGGTGCCTGGCTGGAGATGGAGATCGACAAGCGCGACATGGTCGGCGTCCGCATCGACCGCAAGCGCAAGCAGTCCGTCACCGTCCTCCTGAAGGCGCTCGGCTGGACCACCGAGCAGATCCTGCAGGAGTTCGGCGAGTACGAGTCCATGCGCGCCACCCTGGAGAAGGACCACACCCAGGGTCAGGACGACGCGCTGCTCGACATCTACCGCAAGCTGCGCCCGGGCGAGCCGCCGACCCGTGAGGCCGCCCAGACGCTGCTTGAGAACCTGTACTTCAACCCGAAGCGCTACGACCTCGCGAAGGTCGGCCGCTACAAGGTCAACAAGAAGCTGGGCGCGGACGAGCCGCTGGACGCCGGTGTCCTCACCACCGACGACGTCATCGCGACGATCAAGTACCTGGTCAAGCTCCACGCGGGCGAGACCGAGACGGTCGGCGCCAGCGGCGCGGAGATCGTCGTCGAGCCCGACGACATCGACCACTTCGGCAACCGTCGTCTGCGCAACGTCGGCGAGCTCATCCAGAACCAGGTCCGCACGGGTCTGGCTCGTATGGAGCGCGTCGTGCGCGAGCGCATGACCACCCAGGACGTCGAGGCGATCACGCCGCAGACCCTGATCAACATCCGGCCGGTCGTCGCCTCCATCAAGGAGTTCTTCGGCACCAGCCAGCTGTCGCAGTTCATGGACCAGAACAACCCGCTGTCGGGTCTGACGCACAAGCGTCGTCTCTCGGCGCTGGGTCCCGGCGGTCTGTCCCGTGAGCGGGCCGGCTTCGAGGTCCGAGACGTGCACCCGTCCCACTACGGACGCATGTGCCCGATCGAGACCCCCGAAGGCCCGAACATCGGTCTGATCGGTTCGCTCGCCTCGTACGGCCGGATCAACCCCTTCGGCTTCATCGAGACGCCGTACCGCAAGGTCGTCGACGGCCAGGTCACCGACGAGGTCGACTACGTCACCGCCGACGAGGAGGACCGCTTCGTCATCGCCCAGGCGAACGCGACCCTGAACGACGAGCTCCAGTTCACCGAGCCCCGCGTCCTGGTCCGTAAGCGTGGCGGCGAGGTCGACTACGTCCTCCCGTCCGAGGTCGACTACATGGACGTCTCGCCGCGCCAGATGGTGTCGGTCGCGACCGCCATGATCCCGTTCCTCGAGCACGACGACGCCAACCGTGCCCTCATGGGCGCGAACATGATGCGTCAGGCCGTCCCGCTGATTAAGTCGGAGGCCCCGCTCGTCGGCACCGGCATGGAGTACCGCTGCGCCACCGACGCCGGCGACGTGCTCAAGGCCGAGAAGGACGGTGTCGTCCAGGAGCTGTCGGCCGACTACATCACGGTCGCCAACGACGACGGCACGTACATCACGTACCGCCTGCACAAGTTCTCCCGCTCGAACCAGGGCACCTCGGTCAACCAGAAGGTCGTCGTCGACGAAGGCGACCGGGTCATCGAGGGCCAGGTGCTGGCCGACGGTCCCGCCACCGAAGACGGCGAGATGGCGCTCGGCAAGAACCTGCTCGTGGCGTTCATGCCGTGGGAGGGCCACAACTACGAGGACGCGATCATCCTGTCGCAGCGCCTCGTGCAGGACGACGTCCTCTCCTCGATCCACATCGAGGAGCACGAGGTCGACGCCCGTGACACCAAGCTGGGCCCCGAGGAGATCACCCGGGACATCCCGAACGTCTCCGAGGAGGTCCTCGCCGACCTCGACGAGCGCGGCATCATCCGCATCGGTGCGGACGTCGTCGCCGGCGACATCCTCGTCGGCAAGGTCACGCCCAAGGGCGAGACCGAGCTGACCCCCGAGGAGCGCCTGCTCCGCGCGATCTTCGGTGAGAAGGCCCGTGAGGTCCGTGACACCTCGCTGAAGGTGCCGCACGGCGAGATCGGCAAGGTCATCGGCGTCCGCGTCTTCGACCGCGAGGAGGGCGACGAGCTTCCCCCGGGTGTGAACCAGCTGGTTCGCGTCTACGTCGCCCAGAAGCGCAAGATCACCGATGGTGACAAGCTCGCCGGCCGTCACGGCAACAAGGGTGTCATCTCCAAGATCCTTCCGATCGAGGACATGCCCTTCCTCGACGACGGCACCCCGGTCGACATCATCCTCAACCCGCTCGGCGTCCCGTCCCGAATGAACCCGGGACAGGTCCTGGAGATCCACCTCGGCTGGCTCGCCAGCCGCGGCTGGGACGTCTCCGGTCTCGCCGACGAGTGGGCGCAGCGCCTCCAGGCCATCGGTGCCGACCAGGTCGCCCCCGGCACCAACGTCGCCACCCCGGTCTTCGACGGTGCGCGTGAGGACGAGCTCGCGGGTCTGCTCCAGCACACCATCCCGAACCGCGACGGCGAGCGCATGGTGCTCCCGACCGGTAAGGCGCGCCTGTTCGACGGCCGCTCCGGCGAGCCGTTCCCGGACCCGATCTCGGTCGGGTACATGTACATCCTCAAGCTCCACCACCTGGTCGACGACAAGCTCCACGCGCGTTCGACCGGCCCGTACTCGATGATCACCCAGCAGCCGCTGGGTGGTAAGGCCCAGTTCGGTGGCCAGCGCTTCGGTGAGATGGAGGTGTGGGCGCTGGAGGCTTACGGCGCCGCGTACGCCCTCCAGGAGCTGCTGACGATCAAGTCCGACGACGTGACCGGCCGCGTGAAGGTCTACGAGGCCATCGTCAAGGGCGAGAACATCCCTGAGCCCGGCATCCCCGAGTCCTTCAAGGTGCTCATCAAGGAGATGCAGTCCCTGTGCCTCAACGTGGAGGTGCTGTCCTCGGACGGCATGTCCATCGAGATGCGCGACACCGACGAGGACGTCTTCCGCGCAGCGGAGGAGCTCGGCATCGACCTGTCCCGGCGCGAGCCGAGCAGCGTCGAAGAGGTCTGACGGGAGTCCGGACGGGGACTCGGTGCAGTCCACCGAGTCCCCGGCCGGCCCCAGGACCCCCGTATCAGACCCACAGCCTTACAACCCTGAGAGGGATTGACGCATAGTGCTCGACGTCAACTTCTTCGACGAGCTCCGGATCGGTCTGGCCACCGCTGACGACATCCGTCAGTGGAGCCACGGCGAGGTCAAGAAGCCGGAGACCATCAACTACCGCACCCTGAAGCCCGAGAAGGACGGACTCTTCTGCGAGAAGATCTTCGGTCCGACCCGGGACTGGGAGTGCTACTGCGGCAAGTACAAGCGTGTCCGCTTCAAGGGCATCATCTGCGAGCGGTGTGGCGTCGAGGTCACCCGCGCCAAGGTGCGCCGCGAGCGGATGGGCCACATCGAGCTCGCCGCTCCCGTCACCCACATCTGGTACTTCAAGGGCGTCCCGTCGCGCCTTGGCTACCTGCTCGACCTCGCCCCGAAGGACCTCGAGAAGGTCATCTACTTCGCGGCGTACATGATCACGTTCGTCGACGACGAGCGTCGTACGCGTGACCTGCCCTCGCTGGAGGCGCACGTCTCCGTCGAGCGTCAGCAGATCGAGAACCGTCGCGACTCCGACCTGGAGAACCGCGCGAAGAAGCTCGAGAACGACCTCGCCGAGCTTGAGGCCGAGGGCGCCAAGGCCGACGTGCGCCGCAAGGTGCGCGAGGGTGCCGAGCGTGAGATGAAGCAGCTGCGCGACCGCGCGCAGCGCGAGATCGACCGCCTGGACGAGGTCTGGACCCGCTTCAAGAACCTCAAGGTCCAGGACCTGGAGGGCGACGAGCTCCTCTACCGCGAGCTGCGTGACCGCTTCGGCACGTACTTCGACGGCTCGATGGGTGCCGCGGCGCTGCAGAAGCGCCTGGAGTCCTTCGACCTGGAGGAGGAGGCCGAGCGCCTCCGCGAGATCATCCGTACCGGCAAGGGCCAGAAGAAGACCCGTGCGCTCAAGCGCCTCAAGGTCGTCTCCGCGTTCCTGCAGACCAGCAACAAGCCCAACGGCATGGTGCTCGACTGCGTGCCGGTCATCCCGCCGGACCTGCGTCCGATGGTGCAGCTGGACGGTGGCCGCTTCGCGACCTCCGACCTGAACGACCTGTACCGCCGCGTGATCAACCGCAACAACCGTCTGAAGCGTCTGCTCGACCTCGGTGCCCCCGAGATCATCGTGAACAACGAGAAGCGGATGCTCCAGGAGGCGGTCGACGCCCTCTTCGACAACGGCCGTCGCGGTCGCCCGGTGACGGGCCCCGGCAACCGTCCGCTGAAGTCCCTCAGCGACATGCTGAAGGGCAAGCAGGGTCGATTCCGTCAGAACCTGCTCGGCAAGCGTGTGGACTACTCCGCGCGTTCCGTCATCGTCGTCGGCCCGCAGCTCAAGCTGCACCAGTGCGGTCTGCCGAAGGCCATGGCGCTGGAGCTCTTCAAGCCGTTCGTGATGAAGCGCCTGGTGGACCTGAACCACGCGCAGAACATCAAGTCGGCGAAGCGCATGGTCGAGCGCGGCCGCACGGTCGTGTACGACGTCCTCGAAGAGGTCATCGCCGAGCACCCGGTGCTGCTGAACCGTGCGCCCACGCTGCACCGTCTCGGCATCCAGGCGTTCGAGCCGCAGCTCGTCGAGGGCAAGGCCATCCAGATCCACCCGCTCGTCTGCACCGCGTTCAACGCGGACTTCGACGGTGACCAGATGGCCGTGCACCTGCCGCTCTCCGCGGAGGCGCAGGCCGAGGCCCGCATCCTGATGCTGTCCTCGAACAACATCCTCAAGCCCGCCGACGGCCGTCCGGTGACGATGCCGACCCAGGACATGGTCCTCGGTCTGTTCTTCCTCACCACCGACGGTGAGCTCCGTGACACCAAGGGCGAGGGCCGCGCGTTCGGCTCCACGGCCGAGGCGATCATGGCGTTCGACGCCGGCGAGCTGGCGCTGCAGTCCCCGATCGACATCCGCTTCCCGATCGGCACCGTCCCGCCGCGCGGCTGGGTTCCCCCGGTCGCCGAGGAGGGCGAGCCGGAGTGGCAGCAGGGCGACTCGTTCCGCATCCGGACGACCCTGGGCCGCGCGCTCTTCAACGAGCTGCTGCCCGAGGACTACCCGTTCGTCGACTACTCGGTGGGCAAGAAGCAGCTCGGCGAGATCGTCAACGACCTCGCGGAGCGCTACCCCAAGGTCATCGTGGCGGCGACGCTCGACAACCTGAAGTCGGCGGGCTTCTACTGGGGCACCCGTTCCGGCGTCACCGTGGCCATCTCCGACATCGTCGTTCCCGAGGCGAAGAAGGAGATCGTCAAGGGCTACGAGGCGCAGGACGAGAAGGTCCAGAAGCAGTACGAGCGCGGCCTGATCACCAAGGAAGAGCGCACGCAGGAGCTCATCGCGATCTGGACCAAGGCGACCAACGAGGTCTCCGAGGCGATGAACGCGAACTTCCCCAAGACGAACCCCATCTTCATGATGGTTGACTCGGGTGCCCGAGGAAACATGATGCAGATGCGGCAGATCGCCGGTATGCGTGGTCTGGTGTCGAACGCGAAGAACGAGACCATCCCGCGTCCCATCAAGGCGTCCTTCCGTGAGGGTCTCTCCGTCCTCGAGTACTTCATCTCGACGCACGGTGCCCGTAAGGGTCTCGCCGACACCGCCCTGCGTACCGCCGACTCGGGTTACCTGACCCGTCGTCTGGTGGACGTCTCGCAGGACGTGATCATCCGCGAGGAGGACTGCGGCACCGAGCGCGGTCTGAAGCTGAAGATCGCCGAGCGCGGCGCCGACGGCACCCTGCGCAAGACGGACGACGTCGAGACCTCCGTGTACGCGCGGATGCTCGCCGAGGACGTCGTCGTGGACGGCAAGGTCATCGCGCCGGCCAACGTGGACCTGGGCGACGTGCTCATCGACGCGCTGGTCAACGCGGGTGTCGAGGAGGTCAAGACCCGCTCGGTCCTGACCTGTGAGTCGGCCGTCGGCACCTGTGCCTTCTGCTACGGCCGCTCGCTGGCCACCGGCAAGCTGGTCGACATCGGTGAGGCGGTCGGCATCATCGCCGCCCAGTCCATCGGTGAGCCCGGTACCCAGCTGACGATGCGTACCTTCCACACCGGTGGTGTGGCCGGTGACGACATCACCCAGGGTCTGCCCCGTGTCGTCGAGCTCTTCGAGGCCCGGCAGCCGAAGGGTGTCGCCCCGATCTCCGAGGCGGCCGGTCGCGTCCGCATCGAGGAGACCGAGAAGACCAAGAAGATCGTCATCACCCCGGACGACGGCACCGACGAGACGGCGTTCCCGATCTCGAAGCGCGCCCGTCTGCTCGTGGGCGAGGGCGACCACGTCGAGGTGGGCCAGAAGCTCACCGTGGGTGCCACCAACCCGCACGACGTGCTGCGCATTCTGGGCCAGCGTGCCGTCCAGGTCCACCTGGTCGGCGAGGTCCAGAAGGTCTACAACTCGCAGGGTGTGTCGATCCACGACAAGCACATCGAGATCATCATCCGGCAGATGCTGCGCCGCGTGACGATCATCGAGTCGGGCGACGCGGAGCTGCTGCCCGGCGAGCTGGTCGAGCGTTCGAAGTTCGAGACCGAGAACCGTCGTGTGGTCCAGGAAGGCGGCCACCCGGCCTCCGGCCGTCCGCAGCTGATGGGTATCACCAAGGCGTCGCTGGCGACGGAGTCCTGGCTGTCGGCCGCCTCCTTCCAGGAGACGACCCGAGTCCTGACGGATGCGGCGATCAACGCCAAGTCCGACAGCCTCATCGGCCTCAAGGAGAACGTCATCATCGGTAAGCTCATCCCGGCCGGTACGGGTCTGTCCCGCTACCGCAACATCCGGGTGGAGCCGACCGAGGAGGCCAAGGCCGCGATGTACTCGGCCGTCGGCTACGACGACATCGACTACTCGCCGTTCGGCACCGGCTCCGGCCAGGCCGTTCCGCTGGAGGACTACGACTACGGTCCGTACAACCAGTAAGCGAGTCGCCTGACCGAAGGGCGGTCACCCCGCGAGGGGTGGCCGCCCTTCGGCGTTCCCGGGTACGGGCGCGGGGTCAGCGCGCGGTCATCTCCCAGGCGGCGACGGCGACCGTGGCCACCGCGGCGAGGGCGCCGATGCTGGCGAGCGGCCAGCGGGAGCGCTCCAGCGCGTCGAGCCGGGCCTCGTGGTCGGCGAGCTGCTTGTCGGTCTGGTCGCTGCGCTGCACCAGCAGGGCGAGCGAGCCGTCGACGCGGGCGAAGCCGGCCTCCAGGGTGCCGCGCAGCCGCTCCAGTTCGAGCGCGACGGCGACCGGGTCGTTCGGGTCAGCCTCGGTCATCTGCCGCCTCCGCCCCGGGCAGCGGCTGCCGGTCGACGCGCAGCCAGGACGGCAGCAGCGCCTGGAGCGCCGGGACGGCCATCACACGGGTGAGGGCGCCCGCGGCGGCCAGGGCCCCGGCGACCCAGGGGAGGGTGGCGGGGATGCCGGAGGCGTCGACCAGGGCCGGCAGCAGTACGGCGATGCCGACGGCGGTCTGCAGCACGGTGCGGGCCGTGCGCTTGGCGGCTTCGGACATGGGTGGTTCTCCTTGCGTGGGGGTTCGGTGCGGGGGCTTACCGGACGTACGGGACCTTGAGGGCGTTCCAGGAGGCGGCGCCGGGCCAGCCGTCGGCGTCGGTGCCGGAGAAGCCGAGCTTGCGCTGCCAGGCGGCGTACGACTGGCGGTCGGCCTCGGACCAGCGCGGGCTCGGGCCGGACACGTACCGGCCGCAGCCCTCCGCCACCAGCCGGCGGCCCATCGCGGTGACGACGGCGGAGCTCGGCGTGGTCTTGAAGAAGGCGGTCCCGGGGAACGGCTGGTAGCGCGGCGCGGCGGGCTTGGGCGGGACCGGCCGGGCGGTCGGCGCGGAGCCGAGGCGCTGCTGGACGCGCCCGCGCATGACCGGCATCCCGAAGCCGCGGGGGTCGTTCTTCCAGTCGGACCACTCGGAGTGGCCGATGACGGACTTGGCGCCCCAGCCGTGGGCCCGGCACAGCGCGGCCGAGACCCGCTCGATGGCTTCGAGCTGGGCGGTCGGCCACGGGTCGGTGCCGTTGCCGAGGTTGACGCACTCGAAGCCGTAGAAGCGGGCGTTTCCGTCGACGGCGCCGGGGCTGCCCTGGTGGGCGCGCGGGACCGGCGGGCGGTCCCCGTAGGTCTCGGTGATCACGGCCTGGAGGACGGACGGGTCGCCGCCGCCCGCGTGGTTGGCGCGCCCGCTGGCGACCAGGTGGACGGAGCCGTCCTTGGCGATGACGCCGTGGCAGAGCGGGCCCGGCAGGCCGGCGTAGCCGTCGTAGCAGAGCGAGACGGTGTTCTCGGTGCCGCTGGAGACGGTGTGGTGGATCATCACGCCGACGACCGGGCCCCAGGCGCCGTGCCCGTCGCGGTTGTGGGTGCGCCAGCCGTCGTGTTCGACGACGGTGACGCCTTCGGCGCGGAGCGCGGCGAGGAACCGGTCCGCGGGGAGGGGAGTGGCCATCTGTGTCCTCCGGACATGCGAAAACCCCGGCCGGAGCGGCTCGGGGCGTGGACGTACAGGGGCGGGCGCGGCCCGCGGGCTGGGGGCGCCGGGGCTACGGCGCCGGGTTCTCCGCGGCCGGCGGCGCGGGGGTCTCGGGCGCGGGCGGGGCCGGGACCCAGACGGCGCAGAGCGCGGCGGCGGCCGAGCGGCGGGCCTCGAAGTCGGCGAGGGCGTCGGCGACGGCCCGCTCGACGGCGGTCGGGTCGGGCTGGGCGGGCGCGCCGTTCTGGGCCTGGACGATCACGAGCCCGGAGCCGCGCAGCACGGCGTCGCGCTCGCCGCGCTCGGAGAGCTCGGCGGAGACGTACACCGCCGGGTACTGGCCGGTGACCGGGTCGCGCTCCAGGGTGTGGCCGAAGCTGTTGTCGTAGACCCGGATGTTGAGGGTGTGGCCGTTCTCCTCGACCGTGGCGCGGCCCGCGTAGTCGATGGCGAGGCCCCAGGGCTGGGTGGGGTCGATGGTCATGGGTGCTCCTGGTGGGGTGGGAACGGGATCAGGTCTGCGCGCCGTGGATGAGCACGGTCTGGGCGTAGACGGTGCCGCCGGTGGCGAGCGCCTGGACCTCGATGTTCATCGTCTGGCCGAAGCGGGTCTTCATGTCGCCGGGCAGCAGGCCGAGGTGGTCGAAGGTGGTGCCCGCGGTGACGGTGGGCCCGAACTGCACGGTGTCGACGAGGACCCGGACCTGGCCGGTGGCGCCGGCCGAGGCGGCCGTGCTCACGGCGATGCGCATCTTCGGCTGCCAGATCGGGTTGGCGCAGCGGGCGATGGTGGTGAAGGCGCCGCTGGTGGTGGAGGGCCACTTGGCGGTGTCGGTCGGCAGCGGCGGCATCAGCTGGAGCCAGGGCCGGGCGAGGCCGCCGGTCATGATGTCGTCGGCGAAGATCTCGTGGTTGTAGCCGTCGAAGATGCGGAACAGCGGACGGTTGATCGTCACGCTGCCGTCCTGGGTCGGCGGCCGGAACTCGTTGACGGCCGGGCGGGTGTTGACGGCGGTCGACAGCGCCTTGATCCGGCTCTCCATCTGGTTGAGCCGGTCGATGATGTCCTCGGGCAGCTGGGGCATCATGCCTCCTCGAGGTAGAGCTGGGCGGTGTCGGGCCGGCCGCGCTCGGGTGGGGTGATCTTGACGCCGATGATCCGGTAGCGGGCGTCGAGACCGGTGGAGTACCACTCGTCGGTGATCCGGATCCGGGCGACCCGGCCGAGCAGCTGGGGCGGCACGATGCCGCCGAGGTGGATGCTGACCTCGGGGATGACGACGGCGCCGCGGGCCTCGCCGAGTTCGGCGGCGGCCAGCGAGTCGAGGGTGAGCTGGTCGCCGACCTCGTTGTGGTCGGAGGACAGGTCGATGACCGGCCAGCCGTCGGCGAGGAGGTCGGTGGCGCGCTGCTCGGTGGAGAGGACCGGCCGGGACTCGGCGGCGGCGTTGTTGTTGACGGAGGCGCCGCGGGCCACGGCGGTGGTGCCGCCGCGGGTGGCGTCGTACGGGAAGGAGTACGACAGGATGACGCCGGGCCGGTCGAAGACCAGGTCGGTGGCGCCGGTGCGGATCTTGGGCGAGCCGAGCCGGAGCTGGCGGACGCGCTCGCCGCTGACCGGGTCGCGGTAGACGAGGATCTGGTGCTCGAAGCCGTTCTGGGTGGCGCCGAGCTGGTCCAGGGCCTCCAGGTAGACGGTCTCGTCGCCGTTGCGCCAGCTCGCCGTCTTCAGGACGTCGGACTTCTCCTCGCCGAGGGTGAGCCGGAAGCAGGCGCCGCTGCCGGTCATCTCGCTCCACAGCCGGCGGGCGATGGTGAGCTGGTCGGTGGGGACGTCGTACTTGATCTCGGTACGGATCCGGCGGCGGCTCGCGTACGAGTCGAAGGTCGCCGCCTGGAGCGCCAGGGTCAGCACCCCTCGGCCGCTGGACTGGAGGGTGGTGGTCCAGACGATGCCGCCCCACCACAGGTCGCCGCCGCGCTCCAGATAGACGGCGGTGCGGCCCTCGCGGACCTTCTTGACGCGGTCGGCGATGTCCTTGTTGGGGATGGGGATGGTGCCGGAGAGCGAGCCGGCCTTGCCGATGAAGTCGTCGAAGGAGACGTCGCGCAGCGGCAGGATGTCGATGGTCTGGTCGGTGATCAGGTCGCAGAAGATGGCCCGGTAGGGCGTGTCGAGTGCCATGGCGGGCCTCCTTACAGGACGTAGGTGGCGGAGATGCGGATGGCGCGGCCCGCGGCGAGCTGGCCGTTGGGGGACCAGGTGCGCAGGTCGATCTGGCCGTTGGTGGAGATGTAGGCGCCGCCGTTGCCGAAGCCGTCGCAGGCGGCGGCCTCGAAGGAGATGGCGGGGCGCAGGTTGACGGGCAGCACGCACACCGACTCGTCGCTGATCTGGCCGGTGTTGTCGGCGGTGACGGTGGGGCCGGTGCGGGTGACCGTGACCGACACGGAGCACAGGCCGCTCTTGGTGCGGCGGGCGAAGAGCGAGCTCACCGACCAGTTGGGCAGCGCGCCGGCGCCGGTGGTGACGGTCTCGTTCTCCAGCGGGGGCTGGTAGTTGGCCCAGGCGGAGCCGGTCCAGCGCTGGAGGTTGCCGCCGTTGTCGCGGTACTGCCCGGTGTACGAGCCGGTGGAGAGGGCGCCGCTGGGGGCGACGCCGCCGAGCTCCCTCGGGTAGCCGACCCAGGCGGTGCCGTCCCAGCGCTGGAGGTAGTGCGCGTTCTCGTTGTCCTGGTACTGGCCCGGGTAGGAGCCGGGCACCGCGCCGTTGTTGTAGACCGGCAGGATGCCGCCGGTCGCGACGATCGTCTGGCGCAGGTCGGTGGAGGCGTTGCCGGCCCAGTCGATGCCGCCGGTACCGGCCGAGGCGCCCTTGCGGACCAGTACGGAGAAGAGGACCAGCGAGCGGGCGGGCGCGGCCGGCGCGACCGGGGTGGCGGCCGGGGTGCCCTTGATGATCTCGACGGCCGCCTCGAACTTGCCGGAGGAGTCCACGTCGTTGTCGTAGACGCGGATGACGACCAGGTCGACGCGCGGGTTGAGCGGGTCGCCGTCGCCGAAGGTGATGGTCATGTCTGCGTCGAGGGCGACCGGGTAGTCGCCGCCCCCGCCGGTGCCCTGGATGACGGCCCGCCCGGCGTAGACGGTGGCCGTCATGGGGCCGGAGCTGCCCATCCACAGGCCGCCGACGCGGTACTTGCCGTCGACCGTGCCCGGCAGGACGCCGGAGCGGGACGAGAGGGGGTTGGCGGGGGTGGTGGCGCCGTTGCTGGTGAGGCGGGTGTGCGGTCGGGTCTGGCCGGTGGTCTGCAGCCAGCCGGTGCGTACGGGCATGGTCTCTCCTGGAGGCGGGTCGGTCGGGCGGCCGGGGCGGGTCGGGGCCGGGCCTAGTACTGCGGGGTGACCTGGATGAAGGTGTTGTCGAACCAGGCCCGCACGTTGGCGTTGCTGGTCCGGTAGTACGAGGTGACGGTGTAGCTGGCGCCCGGCGTCAGGTTGTAGAGGCGCTGGGTCGTCGCGACCGAGGCCGGGCCCGTCGGGTCGGCGGACTTGGAGGAGATCGCGGCCAGCTCGTCGTCGAGCTCGCGGACGAGGGTGGCGCCCTGGGTGACGCGGACGCACATGTACGCGGAGGAGGCGATGCCGGTGGAGCCGGAGTTGAGGCTGAGCTCCATGCGGGAGCCGAAGGTGAGGATGGCGGAGCGGCTCTCCGGCGCGGTGAAGGTGACCGCCAGCGGGTTCTCGGCGCGCTCGACCAGGGCGTTCACATAGGTCGTGGAGAGGGTGTAGCCCGCGTCCAGGGAGTCGTAGAAGTACGGACCCGGGTAGGCCGGGGCCCACTTGGCGCCGTCGTAGCGCTGCAGCGGACCGGCGGCGGTGGCCCGGTACTGGCCGGTGTAGCTGCCGTTGTCCATGGGCGCCGAGGTCGGCACGATGCCGCCGACGGCCTCCGGGTAGGCGACCCACTTGCCGCCGTCCCAGCGCTGGAACTGGTTGTTCGCCGTGTCCTGGTACTGGCCCGGGTAGGCGCCGCCCAGGACCGCGTTCTCGACCGGCAGGATGCCGCCGACCGAGACGACCGCGGTGCGCAGGTCCTTGAGGGAGGTGTTCCAGGGGATGCCGCCGTTGCCCGCGCTGGCGCCGGCCGGTACCAGCACCTCGTACAGCGGCAGGCTGCGCGCCGGGGCGGCGGCTGCCTTCGGGGTCTGGCCGGGCACGCCCTGGATGATCTCGATGACGGCCTCGTTGCGGGTGCCCTCGTAGAGCTTGTCGTAGACGCGCAGGACGACCAGGTCCACGCGGCCGTACTGGGCGTCGCCCGGGGCGAAGGTGACCTGCTCGGAGGTGGGCAGGGCGACCGGGTAGACGCCCTGCGAGATGTCGCCCTGGATGACGGCGCGGCCCTCGGAGACCGTGGCGGCCATCGCCGACGCGTTGGTCATCCAGAAGCCGGAGAGGCGGTACTGGCCGCTGTAGGAGCCGGGCAGGACGCCGGAGCGGACCTGGACCGGGTTGACCATGGTGGTCGCGCCGATCTGGGTGAGGCGGGTGTCCTCGCGGGTCTGGCCGGTCTCGGCGACCCAGCTGCTGCGCAGGTTCATGGGGTTCTCCCGTCGGGGGGTGTGGTGCGGAGGGAAGGCGGAAAGGAAGGGGCGGGCGGGGCGGGGGAGGCCGGCCGGCGGGGGCCGGTTACGCCTTGACCCACTCGGCCGTCAGGGTGCAGCCGTAGCCGGAGCCGCCCAGCGTCTTGATCGCGGCGGTGTGGTTGTGGAAGCCGGCGAGCTGGAGGGTGTCGCCCGTGACCAGCCGCAGCAGCCCGCCGCCGCCGACCGAGACGGCGCCGTTGCCGGCCGGGGTCAGCCAGGTCATCCGGGACTGCCCGACGCCGCTGACCAGCACCCTGGAGCCGCGCATCCCGGTCTGGCTGTCGTTCTGCCAGGTGACGTGGGCGTTGACCCGCCACCAGCCGGCGCGCGGGGCGACGAAGGTGTTGCTGCCGTTGAAGCCGCGCAGGTCGTCGACCTCGACCGTCGGCAGGTTGATCACGGTCCAGGTGTTGGGCTGGATCGTCTGCTGCTCGGACGCCTGCCACTGGGTGGCGCCGAACAGCACGGTGCCGGTGCCGTGCGAGAGCTGCCAGGCGTTGCCGTCCCAGCGCTGGAGGGTCACCCCGTTGTCGCGGTACTGGCCGACGTAGCTGCCGACGCCGACCGTGCTCGGCGCGAGGCCGCCGATCGCCTTCGGGTACGAGACCCAGGCGGTGCCGTCCCAGCGCTGGAGCATCCCGCTGGTGTCCCGGTACTGGCCGGGGTAGGCGCCGTTGAAGCCGCTGGCCGGGGAGATGCCGCCGAGCGCCGCCGTGTACCAGTACTGCGGGGTGACGCCGCCGGTGGTCCAGGCGATGCCGCCGGTGCCGCCGGAGACGCCCTTCGGCACCTTGATCTGGTACAGCGGCTGGGCGCTGCCGGGGCCCGGGGAGGGCGCGACCGGGACGGCCGCCGGGGTGCCCTTGACGAGCCGGATGACCGCGTCGGTGACCCCCGTCTTGTCGTACGTGTCGTCCAGGACGGCCAGCTCGATCAGGTCGATCCGGTCGAACTGCGGGTCGCCGTCGGCGATCGTGAGCGTCTCGGGGGAGATCGCGGCGACCAGGTAGGCGCCCTGGCGGGTGTCCTTGCCCTGGATGATCGCGCGGCCGGTGCCGATCGTGCACTGCATGGCGGCGGTGCCGGTCAGCACGAACCCGCCCGGCAGGATGCCGTGGCGGGAGCGCAGCGGGGTCTCCGCCGCGCTGGCGCCGGTGGGGGTCAGCAGGGCGGCGAGGGTCAGGCGGGTCTCTTCGCGCGTCTGGCCCGTGGGCTGGAGCCAGGATGCCTTCACGGTCATGGTGCGCTCCTCTCGTGAGGCGGGGGCGGGGGCTGGGGCGAGGCTTGGTGCGGGGGCCCGGCCGGGGGCTGGTGCGTGGGCGTGGGCCGGTGCGGCTTCGGGCGGGGTGCCTGCGGGTGGGGCCCGGTCACCACTCGGCGTTGCGCCAGCGGACCGTCATCAGGGCCTCCGGCGGGGCCGAGTCGGGGCGGAACGACAGCTCGGTGCGCCCCGGTTCGAGCAGGAAGAGCTCCTCGGGGCTGGAGTCAGCCATCGCGGTGTGGCGGCGGGAGGCGGAGTTGTTGAGCATGACCGTGCCGTTGGCGGTGTCCACGACCAGCTCGTCGCCGGCGGCGAGGTCGATCGCGTACCGCAGCCGGCGCTTGCTGGCCCGGTCGGTGACGGTCGGCATCGAGCAGGGGCCGCGGAAGACGATCACCGGGTGGGTGGGGGCCGAGCCGGTGTTCTCGATGACGGCGTCGCCGGTGGACTTGGCCTCGCCCCAGTTGAGCGGCCAGGTCAGCGGCCAGGTCAGGCCGGACTCCGGCTGCGGCGGGGTGGTGATGGCCGTCTGCTCGTTGACCGCGTAGCGGCGCGGGTCGGAGGTCAGCCACTGGATGGACATCTTCGAGCTGCCCTGGGTGGCGAAGCCCTGGTCGGCCGGGACCACCCGCTGGGCGATCCGGGCGCGTACGGCGAGCAGTTCGCCGTGCAGCCGGACGGTCAGCCAGCGCTCCTCGTCCAGCAGCGCGAGCGACTGGCGCAGGGCCCGCAGCGCCTCGGGGACGCCGTTGAACTCCGGCATCAGGATGACGGTGCCGGCGATCTTGCGGGGCTTGGCGTAGCGGGCGCCCGGCCAGGCGCCGTGCGAGGTGGGCCGGTCGGCGTCGGAGGAGTCGTACTCGGGCAGGTCCTCCCACCCCTGGAGCCCGGACCGGTCGACGGCGAACGGGGTGCCGGGCCCGATGAGGAACCCGGCCCACTGGATCTGCCCGTCCTGGGTGATCAGCGAGCCGGGTGCGAGGTCGGCGGTGTAGGAGTTTCCGGAGTAGGGGTTGGTGGTCTCGGCCATGGGGGCCGTCACCTCACTTCTGCGGGGGTGGGCGGGTGGAGGGCGTCAGACGTGGGCGGCCATGAGGAAGAGCAGGTCCTCGGCGGTCGCCCTGGGCCCGGCGCCCGGGTCCTCGTGGAAGTCCCGGATCCGGTGCGGCTGCCGCGGCGGCTCGGTGATCGCCGGGACCTGGCGGGACTCCAGGACGGTGAGCGGGTCGATGCGCGGCGCGGAGTCGGCGCCGGGGAAGACCACGCCGCCCTCGGCGAGCATGGGGATCTTGGGGATGTCGACGCCGAAGTGCTTGCCGAGGAAGTCGAAGCTCAGCTTGTTGAGGCCGTCGATGACCCAGTTGGCGAAGGCGATGAGGCCCTTGATGGGGGCCGACACCACGCCGCCGGCCGCGGTCAGCGCGCCCTTGATGAGCTCGCCGAAGCCCCGCATGGCCCCGCCGACGGCGGTGGTGGCGTTGCGGAAGAAGCCGGGGACCTGCTCGGTGAAGAAGGACAGCATCGGCTGGACCGAGGAGCGGATGCCGTTCATGGAGCCGGAGGCGATGCCCCGGAGGGCGTTGGAGGAGGACGAGACGGAGGACCCGGTGCCGGAGAAGCCGCCGACGGCGGCGCCGATGACGGCGAGGGCGGCGGTGATGACGGTGAGGTAGCCCCGGAAGTACGTCATGACGGCGCCGCCGACGAGCTCCATGACCGGCTGGAGGAACTTCCAGACCGACTCGAAGCCCTTGAGGGCCTGCTGCATGACCTGCTGCATGATCCGCTGGCCGGCCTCGCTGTTCATCGCGTACTCGATGAGCCAGGCGGCGACCGGGAGCAGGATGCCGACGAGGAAGCCGATCGGGTTGGCGCGCATGGCGAGGTTGACGGCCGTCATGACGACGGAGGCGACGGTCATGACCAGGCCGAACTTGTCCATCAGGCCGGTGACGATGTCGGTGATGGGCAGCAGCGGCAGCAGGATCGTGAGGATCCCGCCGAGCCCGGAGGCGAGCTTGCCGAAGGCGCCCTTGGCCTTGGCGGCCTTGTCGCCGAAGGATTTGACGCCGCGGGCGGGGGCGGCGTTGCCGAGCTTGTTGACGGAGCCCTGCGCGGACGTCGCGCTCTCGCCGAAGGAGCGGACCGAGGGGGTGGTGCCCTTCGCGTCCCGGCCGAGGGCGCCGACGCCCGAGGAGGCGCGCCGTACGGCATCGAGGATCCGCTGCGCGGCCTGTGCCGCCTGCTGGGCGCCGCGTCCCAGCGCGGTGAAGCCGGGTCCGGATCCGGCGAGCGGATTGAGGGCCGCGGCGGCACTCATCCGCGCGCCTTCGCCAGGTACATCAGCGCGTCTGCGGTGGACTGCGGGTCGCTGTTGCGGGCCGCGTGGTAGTTCTCGATGTGGAGCCCGACGCCGCCGCCCCGGCCGGACTGCGTCTGCGCCGACATGCGGGCGCGGCGGGCGGTGAGGGCGAGCAGCCGGTCCAGCTTGGAGAGCGGGAGGACGGCCTCGGCCTCGCCGGCCTCGGCGATGATGGCCGGGACGCCGCCGGCGCGCGGCATGACGACGCCACCGGTGGCGAGCATCGGGATGGTGGGCACGCTGACGCCGAAGGTCTTGCCGCCGACGAGGGGCACCCAGCCCGGGATGCTGACCTTGACCCGGTTGACGGCGCCGATCAGGCGGTTGATCAGGCCGATGATGCCGTTGATCGGGCCGGAGACGCCGCTCTTGATGCCGTTGAACGCCCGGGACGCGATGTCCTTGAGGCCGTTCCAGATGGACGACATCTTGTCCTTGACCGCCTGGAAGGCGCTGGGGATCGCGCTCTTGATCCAGTTCACCACGGGGGTGATGACGGCCTTGATGCCGTTCCAGACGGAGCTGATGACCGTCTTGATCGCCTTCATCACGGTGGTGATGACGGTCTTCCAGATGTTCACGTAGGTCTTGACGACGGTGGCGACCGCCTTGACCACGGTGGAGATGGCGCTCTTGATGCCGTTCCAGACCGTCTTGATCAGGGCGCCGGCACTCTTCATGATCGGGCCGATGGCCTTCATGACGGCGCTGATGACGACCTTGATGGCGTCGAACGCCTTCTTCATGATCGTCTGCATCGTCTTCGAGCGGGACGCCATCTCGACGATCTTCTCGATGAGCGGCATGAACAGCTCGATGAGGCGGGCCAGGAAGTTGCCCTTCATGGACTTGTTGAGCTTGTCCTGGCCCTTGGCGGCCTTGCCGGCGCCGGATTCGTACTTGCCCATCTTGGTGCCGGCCGACTGGGCGGTCTGACCGGCCTTCGCCATGGACTTCTCGGCCTGGTCGGAGGCCGTCTTGAGGTTCTTGAGCTCCTTGGCCGAGCTCTGGGCGGCGGACTTGATGCCGTTGACGCCGCGACCGGCCGAGGAGGCGCGCTGACCCAGGGTCTGCGCGGCGCGCTCGGCGTTGGACGTGGCCGTTCTGAACTGCTGCAGCGAGCCGTTGGCGTTCTTGAGGGAACTGACGAGGGACATGACTGTCCACCTCTGCTAGTGATGGGGAGGCTGGTCAGGACAGGGCACTCGCGAGCAGATCAACGCGGCGCTGGAGGAGGGTGACCTGGTTGGTCGTGCCCTGCAGCGCGGGGTTGGAGTCCATGTGGCGGATCTGCTGGCGGGTGGTGTTGTTCTGGGTGGAGAGCCGCCCGACCTTCTTCTCCAGCACGCCGATGCGCTTGTTGGAGTTCTGGATCTTGGTGTGAGCGCTGACGACCAGCTGCTGGAGGCGCCGGATCGCGGTCTCCGGCGATTCGCGTTCGCGGCGTTCGAGTTCGCGCTGGGACACCTTCCACAGGACGCCCCACCGGTTGCGCTCGAAGCCCTTGTTCGTGAAGAACTTCTCGATGGCCGGGTCGATGTTGAGGAACGGGGTGATCTCGAGCTTGAGGATCGTGAACGCGAAGGCCGCGCCGAGGATCTCGGGATCCTTCCACCACTGCCAGGTCTTGGACGCGGTCTCCTCTTTGACCCATGCCTGGGTGGCGACCTGTTCCTCGGTCGTGGTCTTGGTGAGGGCCGAGGTCCGGATCTCCGAGACCTTGGCGACGCCGGTCAGGGCCGAGGTGTCGGCCTTGCCGTTGAGGTTGGTGCGCAGGGTGTCGATCTGGCCTTGCAGTTTCTGGACGTCTTTGTCGTCCATGGGGGCTCCTTCCGTACCGGATGGGCGGTGACGGTGTGGGCGGGCGCGAGCGGATACGACGAAGCCCCCGCCGGTGGGACCGGCGGGGGCTTCGTCGTACGGGGGGAGGGGACTCCGCTCAGCGGGAGGGGGCCGGGCTCCGGCGGGCGGCGGCCCGGCGGCTTCGGAGGTGCACGACGACCGGCGGGAGGGCGCCGATCAGGAGCAGCGCCGACGCGCCGACCCAGTACCGGGGCTCCTGGCCGAGCGTCAGGCACACGGCGGCGCCGACGACGGCGCCCGCGGTCGGGATCAGTGCCATGCGCGAGGGCGGGAGCAGGTCGGTCAGGGAGGCCACGGCGAGGTGACCGACGACCAGGCCGGCCAGCGCCGCGATCCCGAACGCCTCGCCGCCGTCGGGGAGGCTGTAGCCCCGGTGGACCCGGACGAGGCCCAGGTGCACCCCTCCGGCGAGGCCCGTGAAGAAGGCGCTGCAGCCCAGCAGTCCGAGCAGTACCCGCCACCCCGTCTTGTTCATGGCGTGATCCTAGGAAACGCGGCGGAACTCGGCCAGGGCGTCGTTCCAGCCCGCTTTGTAGGCGTGGATCTCGCGAGCCGCGATCTCGGCGTCGAGGGTGGCGAGCAGTGTGCGCTTGTCGAGGGGACCGGGGCGCTGGAGCAACGAGTGGAGGCGTTCGTGAAGCGTGCTCTGGGTGGCGCTTCCCCCGGTCTGTGACGTCATGGTGCCCTGCCTTCCGGCTATCGAACGTACGTGCGAAGCATTGTCGAACATTGGTTCGAGTATGTCGAGCGAGAAGGGTACGACGGCGCGTCGGCCCGCCCCCGTCCGGCCGGGCCACGCCCGGAACGGAGCCTGTGTTCGAGCCGGGGTAATCTGGAGGACGCGTTCCCGGGCCTGACACAGCCGGGGAGCGACGGGGCGCGAGGGGCGCGCGGGGACCCCAGGGGGCTTGGAAGGCAGTGCTGACGCATGGATACGGAGCCGGGGGCTAGCCGGCAGGAGCGGTCCGTCGACTGGCTCGAGTCACACCCGGATCTGCCTCACCTCTTCGCCCGCCTCGCGGAACTGGTCCACCTGTCCGGCTACGCCCCGGAGGACCTCGTCATCATGCCCCGGACCGAAGTCGACCGCCGCGAGACCGCCGCCTTCACCGCGGGCTGGGCCGAGGCCGTCTCCGACGAACTCCCGAGGATCCGCCGCGAGTACGAGAAGCGGGTCGCCGACGCGTACGCCCAGGGGCAGGGGGACGCCCGCGGC
The DNA here is from genome assembly GCF_040650575.1 of Streptomyces sp. NPDC048659. NCBI lineage: Bacteria > Bacillati > Actinomycetota > Actinomycetes > Kitasatosporales > Streptomycetaceae > Streptomyces > Streptomyces sp. NPDC048659. The sequence continues at coordinate 250,378 of NZ_JBEZHM010000002.1, forward strand.
ATCCGCCGCCCGGAGCGGCGCACCGACCCGAACCCGGACGGCGCCCGGGTCATCACGCTGCCGTTCGCCCGGCTGATGGAACCGCCCGCCTCGCTCGTCGAGGCCGAGGAACGGGTGCGGCTGGAGCGCCGGTTGTTCGACCAGCAGGCCGAGCACACCTACGCCGAACAGCCCGGCCCCGGTACGGACCCCGAGCCCGGCCCCGTACGGGATCCGGGGCCCGGCCGCGAGCGCGGGGCGGGCGCCGGGGCGGAGCACGGCGCCGAGGAGGACCCGGAGACCGAGGCGACGCTCGGGGCGGAGGACGCGCCGGACACCGAGGCGGTGTCCGAAGGCGAGGCCGAGGCCGAGGACATGTCCGACGCCGGGGCCGACACCGGGGCCGGGTCCGAGTCCGAGTCCGAGGCCGCCGCCGGGCCGGCCGCCCGGCAGCGCCGCCCCCTCCGGGCCGCCCAGCCGGTGCGCAAGGTGGTGCGCGGCAAGGGCGGCCGGCCGATCGTGCCGCCGCTCACCAGCGTGCCCGGCCAGGACCGGCGCGGCGGCGAGCCGGGCGCGCCGGACGGGCGCCCGCGCGCGCGTGGGCGCCGCCTGTCCGACCGGGCCAGGGCCCTGGAACAGGAGCTGGGAGCCGAAGGAGCACAGGAAGCGCCCCCGGAGCCCGCTCCCTGACGGGAACGGGCACCGGGGGCCACGGGGGTGGACCGGCCTGAGGGGCGGCCGTCTGGTCCACTCCTGCGGTCAGCCGAAGAAGCGGGCGAGCTGGAAGGGCGAGAGCACGGCGGAGTCCGCCCCCTCGGCCCCGTCCGCGGACCGTCCCGACGGGTTCCCGTCCGGGTGCCCGTCGTCCTCACCCTCGTCCTCGTTCCTGACGCCGGGCCGGGGGATCGGCTGCGGCGGGTCGGGGGCCTCGTCGTCCTCGCCGGTGTTCACGGCGTGGAACATCCAGTTGGCGACGGCGAGATGGTCCACGGCGGCGGCCAGCAGATGGTCGGAGACCGACCACTCCGCGGATTCCCCGTGCACCTCGCGCTGGACGGCGGCGTCGTGCGGCAGGTGCCTGATCATGACCGTCAGACGCCTGCTGGACAGTTCTCCCCGATGCCAGTCGAGGAGATCCGTCCCGTAAAAGCGGAGCAGGTCCGCCTCAAGGGCCTCGGCGTGTTCGTCGACGAACTCGACGAGGCTCAGTCTTCCCCCAGGCCGAGCCCGGTCTCCTTGCCGTATGCCTCCAGGATGGCGGCGATGTCCTGCATCGTGAGGTCGTGTTCCTCGAAGCGGGCGTACTGCTCCTCACCCATGAGGAGTTCGAGCAGCCCGTCCACGTCGCTGTCGTCGAGCTGACGCAGGGCCTTCGCGGTCTTGCGCGAGAGCTCGGTGGGGAGCGTGTAGGACTCGCCGTCCAGCTCGAAGGACCAGGTGCGGCCGTGGGCCTCCAGGCGCTGGGCGCGGGCGGCGTTGACGTCGAAACGGGCCATGGTGTGCGTACTCCTTGTTCGCGTGGTGCGCGTGGGTGAAGAGCGGAGAGGGTGGGGCGGGACGGCACGCGGCCGTCCCGCCCCGGGTGGGGAAGGGTCCGCCGGATCAGACGGTCGCGGAGTACTGGTCGTCCTTCATCAGGAAGGACGCCAGCGGCTTGCCGTCACCGTTCGACATCGCGGTGAAGGTCACGCCCAGCTGGGACGCGGCCTTGCGGTTGAGCTTGATGTCGTCGGTGGCGGTCACCTGGCCGCGCGGGATGATGAAGCGGTACGTGACGGCGGTGGTGCCGCCCGCCTTGACGTCGGTGAACTCCAGGCCGAGGGCGCGGACGTCCGCGAACGGACGCTCGGCGATCTCGTACTTGTAGGTGCCGGTGGCCGGCGCCGGGTCGGCGTCCACCTTGCCGCCGCCCATGAAGAACGGCAGCGTGTCCTCGTTGAACTGGAGCAGCGAGAACTTCAGCGACAGGTCACGGGCCGAGTAGATGTAGTGCACGGGGGACACCGACTGCCACGAGTCGATGGCCTCCAGCTTGTCCTTCTTCGAGAACGTGACGCCGTCACCGGTGGTGAAGCCGAGGTTGGTCCAGGAGGACCAGTCGGCGGTGGCGTCCGCGCCGAAGTTCGGGGCGGCCGTGCCGACCTTGGCGACGTAGAGCTTGCCGCTGCCGGCGACGCGGATCTCGGCAGAGTTGTTTCCAGCCATGGTGGTGTTTCTCCTTGGATACAGAGGGGGTGGGGCGCCGCTCCGGTGGCCGGGGATCGGCTCCGGGTACGGCAAAGGCCCCGCTGGACGGTCCGGCGGGGCCTGGTCTGTGGGGAACGGCCGGAACGGGCCGTTCGGGGGTGGTGTCGGGGAGACCGGTGCGGTCTACAGGACGTCCAGGGAGAGGCGGATCACGCAGAGGTAGCGGTTCGCGCCCCGGTAGAGGTAGTCGGGCGTCCAGCGCGGCCCGTCCTGCTCCTCCACGTCGCTGACGTAGACCGTGCCGAGCTGCTTGCCGATGGTGGCGAGCAGCGCCCGGCGGGCCGCGTTGGCGGTGACGTGGGCCGCGGTCTTGTTCGGGCCGTAGACCTCGAACTCGATGAGCGGCTTGTCGACGTGCAGGTCGCCGATCCAGGCACCGCCGCGGCGGTTGACCAGGACGGCGTTCTGCGTGCCGTCGAAGCCGGCGGCGGCCTGGGCGGCGACCGTGACGCCGGCGAGCGCCGGGTCGGCCTTGAGGACGTCGACGACCAGCTTCTCGACGTCCGGGAACGCACTCGGGGGAGTGGTCATGACGGGTCTCCTCGAAGGAAGGCGGGAGGGGAGGGGCGGGCGGCGGTGCCGCCGGTGGTGCGGGTGGTGCGGGGTGCCGCCCGGGGGCGCTCGACGCGGGGAAGGGGCGGGGGGCGCGGAGCGCTCCCGGACGGCGAACGGCGAAGCCGCCGCCCGTCCTGCGGGCGCAGCTCCGCCGCTGCACCAACTGTGACAGAGAGCGTGCGCGCACGCAACTAGTTCGGTGACCGGTTTCGGATTCCCCGGCGGAAGGCCGTCTAGATTGGGCCGGACACACGACGTGGGACAGGGGAGGGACGGGCCATGAGCTGGTACGTGCTGGTGGAGACGACCGTGACGTCGAGCAGCGACGACCGCTGGGAACTGGTGAAGAAGATCCCCGTCGAGGGTGGGCGCGAGGCTGCCCTCGCCCATGCCGAGGAACTGAGCCGGACCTACCCGCCGACGGACCGGCCCGAGGAGTACGGACGCCTCGTGTTCCGCACCTCCCCGACACACTGGATCGTCGAGACGAGCCGCTCGTACTGGGCCGACGGCCGCGAACGCACCAGCACCCGCCATTTCCATCTCACCGCCGCCGAGCTGGAGTTCAGCCGGGAGGTCCCGCCCGCCGAGCGCCCCAGGAGCCGCTGGTCCCGGCGGTGAGCATCCGGCGGACCGGCCGCGGGCGGCGGTCGGTAGCGTGACCGCACCGGCCGGCCGGTCACCCGGCATCGGCCGGCGCCCCCGCCCGGCGCCGACCCCGAGCGCCAAGCCCGGTGTCGCCGCCCAGCCCGCCCCGCCAGAGGAGCAGACATGTCCGCCCGCCCCCGCCCCCGCCTCCTCTACGTCTCCGACCTCGCCTACCCCGCCCGCGGCCGGCGCTACTGCGACGAGGACATCGGCCTCACCGCCCGGCTCCGGGAGGGCTTCGACCTCGCCGTCTGTCATCCGCGCGACGCCGCCGCGCTCATGGACGCCTTCGACGCCGTCGTCGTCCGCAACAGCGGGCCCGTCCTGCACTACCAGGACGCCTACGACGACTTCCGCGCCCGCGCCGCCGCCCTCGGCGCCCGCGTCTACAACCCGCTGCACGGGCGCGGCGACATGGCGGGCAAGCAGTACCTCCTCGACCTCACCGCCGCCGGGCTCCCCGTCATCCCCACCGTCGACCGCGCCGCCGACCTCGAACGGCTGCCCGCCGCCCCCTCGTTCGCGGTGAAGCCCAAGGCCGGCGCCGACTCCATAGGGCTGCGCTTCCTCCCGTACGAGGAGCTGGCCGCCCTTCCGTACGGCGAGGGGCTGCTGGTCCAGCCGCGGATCGACTTCCGGTACGAGGTCTCCTTCTACTTCGTCGACGACCGCTTCCAGTACGCCCTGTACGCCCCCGACCCCGCGAAGCGCTGGGAGCTGGAGCCGTACGAGGCCGACGACGAGGACCTGCGCTTCGCCCGCCGCTTCGTCGACTGGAACACCCTCGACCACGGCATCCAGCGCGTCGACGCCTGCCGCACCCCCGAGGGCGACCTCCTCCTGGTCGAGCTGGAGGACCTCAACCCGTACCTCTCTCTCGACCTGGTCGGGGCGGACGTGCGGGAACGGTTCGTCGCGGCCATGGCCGACTCGCTCCGCGCCTTCCTCCGGGTGTGACGACACGCCGAAGCGCCCCCGTCCCGGATCGGGACGAGGGCGCTTCGGCGTACGGGAGCGAAGGAGTGGCGGGCGTTCAGGCCGTGCGCGGCCTGCGGCGGGTCGCGCGTTCCGCCGCGAAGACGTCCTCCAGGCGGAACAGCTGCGCCCGCCCCGCCTTCCCCGCCGCCCGCAGGTGGCCCAGCTGGACCCACTTGCGGATCGTCGCCGGGGCCACCCCGGCCTCCAGGGCGGCGAGCGGGCCCGGGATCAGGGCCGGCAGGGAAAGCGCGGTCGAGCTCAGCATGAGGTCTCCTTCGTGTCGTCCATCGCCGCTTCGATCTCCTCCGTGCGCGCACCCGACGCGTCCGCGAGCTCCGTCCACTCGTCCTCCGGCCACAGGTGCCGGTAGGCCGGGTCGTCCTGGCAGCCGCAGGCCGGGTCCGTGCACACGCACGCCGGGTTCACGCACAGCACCGCGCGCCGGTCCGGGAAGGCCCGCAGCGACACCGAGTCGCACCACGGGCAGCGCCCCGACACCCGGACGACCGTCTCCGCGTCGCCCAGGGTGCGGGCGCACCGGCGGGCCATCCGGCGGATCTCGTCGCGCACGTGCCGGGTCAGGTCCGGGTGGGCGGCGATCGTGCCGAGGGTCCCGGTGACGCGGCGCAGGCGCTCCACGACACCCGCGCGGCGCGGCCGGGGCAGGCCGAGCCGGGCGCAGACCGCCTCCTCCAGCTCCACCACGCCGTCGGTGATGTCCCGGATCGCGTCCGAGACGTGCAGCCGGATCGGGGCGGCGCCGTGGCCCGGCACGGAGAGGCCGTGGCGCTGTTCGAGCAGCAGGGCCTCGCGGCGCTCCGCGCGGATCAGCTCGTCGCGCCCCGGGTGGGGGGCGGTGGGCGCGGCCCCGGCGGGGGAGCGGCGGCCGGGGGTGAGCTCCTCGGCGAGCTCGGGGAACTGCCGGACCAGGGAGGCGGTCCAGAGCACGATGTCCCGCACCATCCGCTCGTCGGCGGCGGCGACGGCGGCGGTGACGGCTGCGGTGCCCTGGTCCTGCGAGGGCTCAGTCACGGTGGCTCCCGGCGGCGGCGAGGACGGCGCCCGCGGCGTCGAGGGCGGCGGCGGTCCCGGCGGCGGTCGCGGGCGCGTCCGCCACGGGCTCCGCGGCGGGCGGGGCCGGGTCGCCGGCGCGGCGGCGGGGCTTCACCGGGCGGCCGTTGCGCCACAGGCGGCCGGCGCAGACGCCGTCGAACCAGCTCTCGGCGGGGGCGACGGCGCTCTCGCACTCGCGACGGACCGGGCAGACGGCGCAGGCCCGCAGGGCCGGGGCCGCCTCCTTGCCGCGGCGGGAGAAGACGACGGACGGGGAGAGGCCGGCGCACGCGGCGGCGGCCTGCCAGGGGGAGTGGTCGAGCGTGGGCAAGGAGGTTCTCCACGGTCCGGGCGCCACGCACCCCCAGGCCCGATGGGACCTGTGGGGCTCGTGAGGCTGACGAGTGCGGCGCGAAGGACGATAGACATGTTGCGTGCGAGCTCGCAACTATCTTTGGGGGTGCCCGTACCGCCCCCTTCACCGATTCGACACGGTTGCGTGCCCGAAAGCACGTAATTCCGCGCGCGCAAGCACGCTAAAGTGGGCGGACCGAAAGGTGGGGGAGTTAAGGGAGCGATACGACATGAGCACTCAAGGGCTCGACGAGTTCGCGGGCTGGGTCGAGGGCCTGATGCGCGCGCGCGGCTACGACATCGACAGCCCCCGCGGCGGCGGCAAGTCCCGGATCGCGGACGAGGCGGGCGTGCACCGCGCGGCCGTGACCCGGCTGCTGCAGCGGCAGAGCATGCCCGACCTGGAGACCATGCGCAGGATCGCGCCGCTCCTCGGGGTCTCCGTACGGGACATGCTGATCAGGTCCGGCCGGGTCACCCCGGAGGAGCTGCCGATCGCGGCGGACCTGCTGCCGCCCAGTGACTGGCGGCCGACCATGGAGGACTTCGCGCGCTGGCTCGGCGTCCCGGACGAACGCATGGACGTCTTCGTGAAGGTCGTCCACCAGTTCATGGACCCGGAGGCCGAGGGCGCGGACGCCCGCGCCGCCGGCGAGCCCCGGCGCGCGGCCCAGGACTGACCGGGGCGCGACCGGCCCCGGCCGACCGGGGCCGGCCGGACCGGCCCGCGTGTGAGCATTTGTTTTGACCGGAGTCCATGCGATAGGTACGCTCAAGCCTTGTGCCTGGGGTGTGCCCGGACTCGTGTGCGTGTCCTCAACCGCAGACGGAGTCCGAGAACGGCCACCGCAATCAGCGCCCCTCCCTGCCTCTGGCAGGGGTTCGCGCGATTCGACACACCCGACCGCGTGGGTCGGAGATGTTCCAGGTTAGTTTCACCGACGGCACACAGAAACCGGAGAAGTAGTGCCTACGATCCAGCAGCTGGTCCGGAAGGGCCGGCAGGACAAGGTCGAGAAGAACAAGACGCCCGCACTTGAGGGTTCCCCTCAGCGTCGTGGCGTCTGCACGCGTGTGTTCACGACCACCCCGAAGAAGCCGAACTCGGCCCTCCGTAAGGTCGCGCGTGTGCGTCTGACCTCGGGCATCGAGGTCACGGCCTACATCCCGGGTGAGGGCCACAACCTGCAGGAGCACTCGATCGTGCTCGTCCGCGGTGGCCGTGTGAAGGACCTGCCGGGTGTTCGTTACAAGATCATCCGCGGTTCCCTCGACACGCAGGGCGTCAAGAACCGTAAGCAGGCTCGCAGCCGCTACGGCGCCAAGAAGGAGAAGTAAGAATGCCTCGTAAGGGCCCCGCCCCGAAGCGCCCGGTCATCATCGACCCGGTCTACAGCTCTCCTCTTGTCACCTCGCTGATCAACAAGATCCTGCTGGACGGCAAGCGTTCCACCGCCGAGCGCATCGTCTACGGCGCCATGGAGGGCCTCCGCGAGAAGACCGGTGCTGACCCGGTCGTCACGCTGAAGCGCGCTCTCGAGAACGTCAAGCCGTCCCTCGAGGTCAAGTCCCGCCGTGTCGGTGGCGCCACCTACCAGGTGCCGATCGAGGTCAAGCCGGGCCGCGCGTCCACGCTGGCCCTCCGCTGGCTCGTCGGTTACTCCCGCGCCCGTCGCGAGAAGACCATGACCGAGCGCCTCATGAACGAGCTCCTCGACGCCTCGAACGGCCTCGGAGCCGCGGTCAAGAAGCGCGAGGACACGCACAAGATGGCCGAGTCCAACAAGGCCTTCGCGCACTACCGCTGGTAGTCGCAACCCACATCGAGACCGAGAGAAGACTGAAGCCTTATGGCTACCACTTCGCTTGACCTGGCCAAGGTGCGCAACATCGGCATCATGGCCCACATCGACGCGGGCAAGACGACCACCACCGAGCGGATCCTGTTCTACACCGGCGTTTCGTACAAGATCGGTGAGGTCCACGACGGCGCCGCCACGATGGACTGGATGGAGCAGGAGCAGGAGCGTGGCATCACGATCACCTCTGCTGCCACCACCTGTCACTGGCCGCTCGAGAACGTCGACCACACGATCAACATCATCGACACGCCGGGCCACGTCGACTTCACCGTCGAGGTGGAGCGTTCGCTGCGCGTGCTCGACGGTGCTGTCACCGTGTTCGACGGCGTGGCCGGCGTCGAGCCCCAGTCCGAGACCGTCTGGCGTCAGGCGGACCGCTACGGCGTTCCGCGTATCTGCTTCGTCAACAAGCTCGACCGGACCGGTGCCGACTTCCTCCGCTGCGTCGACATGATCGTGAGCCGCCTCGGCGCGACCCCGATCGTCATGCAGCTCCCGATCGGTGCCGAGGCCGACTTCCAGGGCGTCATCGACCTGGTCCGCATGAAGGCGCTTGTCTGGTCCGCCGAGGCCAGCAAGGGCGAGATGTACGACGTCGTCGACATCCCCGCGGACAAGGCCGAGCTCGCCGAGGAGTACCGCGCCAAGCTCGTCGAGGCCGTCGCGGAGAACGACGAGGAGCTCATGGAGCTCTTCCTCGAGGGCGTCGAGCCCACCGAGGAGCAGCTCTACGCCGCCGTCCGCCGCATCACCATCGCCTCCGGCAAGGGCGGCGACACCACGGTCACCCCGGTGTTCTGTGGCACCGCGTTCAAGAACAAGGGCGTTCAGCCCCTGCTCGACGCCGTCGTCCGCTACCTGCCGTCGCCCCTGGACGTCGAGGCCATCGAGGGCCACGACGTCAAGGACGCCGAGGTCGTCGTGAAGCGCAAGCCTTCCGACGAGGAGCCGCTGGCCGCCCTCGCGTTCAAGATCGCGAGCGACCCGCACCTGGGCAAGCTCACCTTCGTCCGGATCTACTCCGGTCGCCTGGAGGCCGGCACCGCGGTGCTGAACTCCGTCAAGGGCAAGCGTGAGCGCATCGGCAAGATCTACCGCATGCACGCGAACAAGCGTGAGGAGATCGACTCGGTGGGCGCCGGCGACATCGTCGCCGTCATGGGCCTGAAGCAGACCACCACCGGTGAGACGCTGTGCGACGAGAAGAACCCGGTCATCCTGGAGTCCATGGACTTCCCGGCGCCGGTCATTCAGGTCGCGATCGAGCCCAAGTCCAAGGGTGACCAGGAGAAGCTGGGTGTCGCCATCCAGCGTCTCGCGGAGGAGGACCCCTCCTTCCAGGTCCACTCGGACGAGGAGACCGGCCAGACCATCATCGGTGGTATGGGCGAGCTTCACCTCGACATCCTCGTCGACCGTATGCGTCGCGAGTTCAAGGTCGAGGCGAACGTCGGCAAGCCGCAGGTCGCGTACCGCGAGACGATCCGCAAGGCCGTCGAGCGACTTGACTACACCCACAAGAAGCAGACCGGTGGTACCGGTCAGTTCGCCAAGGTGCAGATCGCGATCGAGCCCATCGAGGGCGGCGACGCCTCGTACGAGTTCGTGAACAAGGTCACCGGTGGCCGCATCCCGAAGGAGTACATCCCTTCGGTCGACGCGGGTGCGCAGGAGGCCATGCAGTTCGGTATCCTCGCCGGCTACGAGATGACTGGCGTCCGCGTCATCCTTCTCGACGGTGGCTACCACGAGGTCGACTCCTCCGAGCTCGCGTTCAAGATCGCCGGCTCGCAGGCCTTCAAGGAGGCCGCGCGCAAGGCTTCGCCCGTGATCCTCGAGCCCATGATGTCCGTCGAGGTCACCACGCCCGAGGACTACATGGGTGAGGTCATCGGCGACATCAACTCCCGCCGTGGCCAGATCCAGGCCATGGAGGAGCGCAGCGGCGCTCGCGTCGTGAAGGGCCTCGTGCCCCTCTCGGAGATGTTCGGCTACGTCGGAGACCTCCGCAGCAAGACCTCGGGTCGCGCAAGCTACTCGATGCAGTTCGACTCCTACGCCGAGGTTCCGCGGAACGTCGCCGAGGAGATCATCGCGAAGGCCAAGGGCGAGTAACTCACCCGAGTGCACGCTTTAGGCTTGACACCGTACGCCGGGGTTCGGACTTCGAACCCGAGGGAAGCGCCCCGGCGGACGGCATCCCAGCAAAGATCACCTGGCGCCGTTGAGTAAGGCGTACAGAACCACTCCACAGGAGGACCCCAGTGGCGAAGGCGAAGTTCGAGCGGACTAAGCCGCACGTCAACATCGGCACCATCGGTCACATCGACCACGGTAAGACGACCCTCACGGCCGCCATTACCAAGGTGCTGCACGACGCGTACCCGGACCTGAACGAGGCCTCGGCCTTCGACCAGATCGACAAGGCTCCTGAGGAGCGCCAGCGCGGTATCACGATCTCGATCGCGCACGTCGAGTACCAGACGGAGTCGCGTCACTACGCGCACGTCGACTGCCCCGGTCACGCTGACTACATCAAGAACATGATCACGGGTGCCGCGCAGATGGACGGCGCCATCCTCGTGGTCGCCGCCACCGACGGCCCGATGCCGCAGACCAAGGAGCACGTGCTCCTGGCCCGCCAGGTCGGCGTTCCGTACATCGTCGTCGCCCTGAACAAGGCCGACATGGTGGACGACGAGGAGATCCTGGAGCTCGTCGAGCTCGAGGTCCGTGAGCTCCTCACCGAGTACGAGTTCCCGGGCGACGACCTGCCGGTCGTCCGCGTCTCGGCGCTCAAGGCGCTCGAGGGCGACAAGGAGTGGGCTGACAAGCTCCTCGGTCTGATGAAGGCCGTCGACGAGTCCATCCCGCAGCCCGAGCGTGACGTCGACAAGCCGTTCCTGATGCCGATCGAGGACGTCTTCACGATCACCGGTCGTGGCACCGTCGTCACCGGTCGTATCGAGCGTGGTGTCCTCAAGGTCAACGAGACCGTCGACATCATCGGCATCAAGACCGAGAAGACCACCACCACGGTCACCGGCATCGAGATGTTCCGCAAGCTGCTCGACGAGGGCCAGGCCGGTGAGAACGTCGGTCTGCTCCTCCGTGGCATCAAGCGCGAGGACGTCGAGCGCGGCCAGGTCATCATCAAGCCCGGTTCGGTCACGCCGCACACCGAGTTCGAGGCCCAGGCCTACATCCTGTCGAAGGACGAGGGTGGCCGTCACACCCCGTTCTTCAACAACTACCGCCCGCAGTTCTACTTCCGTACCACGGACGTGACCGGCGTCGTGACCCTCCCCGAGGGCACCGAGATGGTCATGCCGGGCGACAACACCGCCATGTCGGTCGCGCTGATCCAGCCGATCGCCATGGAGGAGGGCCTCAAGTTCGCCATCCGTGAGGGTGGCCGGACCGTCGGCGCCGGCCAGGTCGTCAAGATCACCAAGTAAGTTCTCACGAACTTCGGTGGTTTGACCTGGTAGCTCCGCGAGAGCTGCTTGGAAGGGCCCCGCACCGCTTCGGCGGCGCGGGGCCCTTCTGCGTACCCACCCCCATGGCAGCCGCAAACATGACGTCCCGTAATATGCGCCCGGACAGCCGTGTCATGGCCACATACAGGGGTGGAGACGACTTGAGTTCGGGACGTGGAGTGCGTCGCAAACACAGCAAACTGGTACGTCGTACGGCGGTGACCGCGGCCCTCGCCGCGGCGTCGGTCCTGGGCTTCCAGGCCGCCGCGAACGGTGCGGTGAACGGCGAGACGGGCCCGGCGGCCAACCCGCCCAGCGTCTACAGCGCCCAGGGCGACGAGACCGGCACGGTCAAGAGCGCGGTCCAGAAGCTGCTGCTGACCGACAAGGGCCGCGGCGAGGCCGTCCTGTCCCAGCGCGACACCCAGCGCTTCGGCCTGCTCGGTGTGTCCTGGACGGACCCCGAGGCGAAGATCGAGGGCAAGATCCAGGCCCGCTCCCGCGACGCCGAGACCGGCACGTGGACCGAGTGGATGGACCTGGAGCCGTACCCCGCGCTGCTCGACGGCAAGCGGGCCGGCGCCCGCGGCTCCACCGAGCCGATCTGGGTCGGCGCCTCCGACGGCGCCGAGGTCCGGGTCACCGACGGTGCCGCCGACGGCGCGCTGCCGGCCGGCCTGCGCCTCGACCTGGTCGACCCCGGCACCAGCACCACCGCCGCCAAGGGCGGCTTCAACGCCCAGAACGCGGCCTTCCGCGCCGACGCGCCGCCGACCCCGGCCGGCCCGCCGTCCACGGCCCCGATGCCGACGATCGTCAGCCGCGCCGAGTGGGGCGCCGACGAGTCGCTGAACAACGAGGGCCCGATCTACCTCGTCGGCGGGAAGATCAAGGCCGCCTTCGTGCACCACACGACGGACGCGGACTACGACTGCTCCCAGTCCGCCGCGCTGGTCCGGGCGATGCACGTCTACCACGTGAAGACCAACGGCTGGCGCGACCTCGGCTACAACTTCCTGGTCGACAAGTGCGGCACGATCTTCGAGGGCCGCCAGGGCGGCGTGGACCAGCCGGTCCTCGGTGCCCACACCTACGGCTGGAACTCCGAGTCGACCAGCGTCTCGATCATGGGCGACTACACCAAGCAGGCCGCCTCGGACGCCGCGCTCGCCTCGGCCGCCAAGGTCGTCGCGTACAAGCTCGGCCAGTACGGGGTGGACCCGGCCGGCAAGGCCACGCTGACCGCCGGTGCCACGCAGAAGAACTTCTTCGGCACCCAGTTCACGGCCGGCCAGACCTACCAGTTCGACGCCGTCTCCGGACACCGCAACGGCTTCAACACCGAGTGCCCCGGCACCATGCTGTACCCGCAGCTGCCGCAGATCCGTACGTACGCCAAGAGCTACGACTCGAAGCTGAAGATCGACTCGCTCGGCGGCACGGCGGCCTGGAACGGCAGCGGTTACGAGACCTCCGGGCCCGCGACCGTCAACTGGTCCACCGCCACGGCGAACGCCCTGATCTCCAAGTTCGAGGTCCTCGTCGACGGCACCCCCGTCGTCGAGGCCGCGGCCGCCGACCGCAGCGCGGCCGTCACCGTGTCCGGCCCCGAGGTCCACAAGGTCGCCGTCCGCACCACGTACAAGACGGGCAGCACCACCGTGTCCGGCACCGTCGACGTGACCGCCGCGGGTACGAAGACCTTCCAGCCCCTGGCGCCCACCCGCCTGATGGACACCCGCACCGGCCTCGGCGTCCCGAAGGCCAAGGTCGGCCCCAACGGCGAGGTCGTCCTCCAGGTCGCCGGCCAGGGCGGCATCCCCGCCACCGGCGTCGGCGCCGTCGTCCTGAACGTGACGGCGACCGCCCCGACCGCGGGCAGCTTCGTCTCCGTGTACCCGAACGGGGCCACCCGCTCCAGCGCGTCGAACCTGAACTTCAGCGCCGGTCAGACGATCCCGAACCTCGTGGTCGTCCCGGTCGTGAACGGCAAGGTGAACTTCTACAACAAGTCGGGCTCGGTCGACCTGCTCGCCGACGTGACGGGCTACTACGCCAAGGACGCGGCCGGCTCCACGCACGTCAACCTCGGCCCGCTGCGCCTGATGGACACCCGCTCCGGCCTCGGCGTACCGAAGGCCAAGGTCGGCGCCAACGGCACCGTGGACCTCCAGGTCACCGGCGTGCAGGGCGTCCCGGCCGACAAGGTCACCGCCGTCGTCCTCAACGTGACGGCCACCAACGCCACCGCGGGCAGCTTCGTCTCGGTCTACCCGCACGGCACCCCCCGCGCCAGCGCGTCGAACCTGAACTTCAGCGCCGGCCAGACCATCCCCAACCTGGTGATCGTCCCGGTCGTCGACGGCAAGGTCAGCTTCTACAACAAGTCGGGCTCGGTCGACCTGCTCGCCGACATCACCGGCTACTTCACGTCCGAGAACACCGGCTCCACGCACGTCAACCTCGGCCCGCTCCGCCTCATGGACACCCGCTCCGGCCTCGGCGTCCCGAAGGCCAAGGTCGGCCCGAACAGCTTCGTCACGCTCGACGTGGCGGGTGTGCAGGGCGTCCCCGCCACCGGCGTCACCGCCGTCGTCCTCAACGTGACGGCCACCAACCCGACCGCCGGCAGCTTCGTCTCCGTCTACCCGGACGGCCAGGAGCGCTCCAGCGCGTCGAACCTGAACTTCACCGCCGGCCTGACCATCCCCAACCTGGTGGTCGTGCCCGTCGTCAACGGCAAGGTGAACTTCTACAACAAGTCCGGCTCGGTCGACCTGCTCGCCGACATCACGGGTTACTTCACCAAGTGACCTGAACACGGACGCGTCGAGGGCCCGCCTCCCTTCGGGGAGACGGGCCCTCGGCCTTTTCCGAGCCTGTTACGAGGCTTCCTACGGGCTTCCTACGGGCTTTCTACGGGCGCCAGAGCCACGGCCGCGCGTCCGCCCCCAGGCCGACCGCCGCCCCCGCGTGCGGCACCGGGTCGCCGACCGGCGCCGGGCCCTCCGTACGGGTGTGCAGCCGTCCCGCGCGGGACAACTGGACCCGGTGGTGCTCGTCCCGGCCCAGCAGCAGCGGGCCGCCGGGACCGGGGGCGGCGGACAACAGGCCGTAGCCGTCGAAGTCCGGGACCGGACCGGAGCTCGCGCGCAGCGCCGCCTCGGCCGGGCGCCGGTAGAACACCCGGACACCTTCGGGCCCCTCGGCCGGGACGGCGGCGACCGGGTCCCCCGCGCGGGGGAGCGCGGCGACCGGCCGCCCGTCGGTCCAGTGCCGTACGGCGTCCCGGCCCGCGGCCAGCAGGTGCACCCGGCCCGCCGCGTCCGTGAGCGCCGTCAGGCCGTCCTGGAGCTCCCCCTGCGCCGGGAGCGCCTTCCAGGGGCCCCAGGTGCCGTCGGCGGCCCGCACCCGCGTGGCGACGCCCTTGTCGGCGTCGCGTACGAAGAGGTGGACGCGCCCGTCGGGCCCGGTCACGGCCGCCGGGGCCCCGATCCGGCGCCCCCGGTCGTCGGCGCGCTCCGGATTGCCCAGCCCCCGCCAGGCCAGGAAGGGCCCGCCGGGGGAGCGCTGCTCCAGGACCACCAGCTCGCGCCGGTTCGGCCCGCCGCGCCCGGCGAGCGCGGCGAAGCGCACCGCGAACAGCAGCAGCCGCCCGTCCGGCAGCACCGCGCGGGCCAGCGCGGGCGCCAGCGGGCCGCCGCCCAGGTCCTCCGGCTCGCCGAAGCGCCCGGAGCCCGGGGCCGTCTCCCGCCAGCGGACCGCGCGCAGCCCCAGCACCCCGTAGGCGGCGAGCCGCCCGTCGGGCCCGGCCGCGACGGCGGGTCCGGGCGCGGGCCAGCGGTAGTGGGTGGCCCGTACCCAGCCCTTGCGGTTGGTGAGCGGGCGGTCGCCGCCGACGCCGTAGTCGCCGCAGCCGGAGGGGTTGCCGCACTCCCAGGACGGGTCGCCGCCGTACGGGACGAGGTGGGCGGCCTTCTCGGCGAGGACCCGGGGCGGCAGGTTCTTGGGCCAGTGGCGGTTGTAGTAGCCCCGGAAGGAGACCGTGGCGAACGCGGGCACGGGCTCCCCGGCGGCGGTGGCGCGGGCGACCCGGCGCAGCAGCGCCGCCCAGGTGAAGCAGGCGACGGCGGTGTGGTCGCCGTGGTCGGAGTAGCCGGGCTGCTCGCTGTCCCGCCCGCGGGTGGCCGCGTCGCTGTGCTGGATGTCCGGGTCGGGGTCCAGGGTGTGCACGACGGTCGGCCGGTAGGCGGCCAGCAGCCCGGCGAGCACCTCGATCAGCCCGTCGTGGTCGTAGCCGTCGGAGCGGGCCACGGGGGAGTCCGCGGACAGGTGGGTGCGCAGTTCGAGGGCGCGGTCCTCCCAGAGGGCGGGCAGCGCCATGTACCGGCGGGGGGTGTGCATGGGCAGGTTCAGGAACACCAGCTCGACCCTGCGGCCGGCGTGCGCGAGCGTGTCCACCTCCGCCCGGCGCCCGCCCGCGAGCTCGGTGGTCCGGCGCTCCCAGGGCGTGAACCGGTCCACGCCGAGCGCCTCCGCGTACGCCTGGCGCAGCCCCTGGTGGCGCGCGGAGGAGTAGGCGGCCCGGTCGGGTGTCCGCGGGGGCATCCCCTTGATCCAGTTCCGGCCCGTGTGCTCGCCCGCCGTGACGTACACGGAGACGAGCGGGACCCCCGCGTCGAGCAGCCGCTGGGAGTCGGGATTCATGAAGTACAGGTCGTCGTCCGGGTGCGCGGCGAACTGCATCAGCAGCGCCCGCCCCGCCGCGTGCGCGATCGGCCGCCCCGGCGCCGGATCGGCGCTCTTCTCGACCCGTGGCGGGCTGGGTACGGAACACCCGGCGGCCGTTGCCGCGCCCACCGCCACCGCTCCCGCGAGCACCCCGCGCCGCGTCACTCTTCTGCTGTCCACCGGTCGTACGTCCCCTGTGCCGTCGTGTCCCTGCCGGTCCCGTGCGCCTGACTAGACGGCGATTCGGGGGTCCGGGTTCGACGGTGGCCGGCCGAGGACGGGTCACGAACTGATCAAAAGGCGCTGACCAGTCTGTTTCTCCCGGCGGGCGGCGTGAGACCGTCCGGTTCGCAGTATGCGGTACGGCGTCACCGGGGTGGGCAGCGGAACATGAGCGAGAAGCGGTCGGTCTCCGACGAGGAATGGGCCTCGTTCGTCGAGGGGGCCCGCGAGCAGGGGCTGGGCACGGAGGAGCAGGAGCGGCTGCTGGGGAAGGCCCGCCCGCCGAAGCGGCCGAAGCGGCCCAAGGCGCAGGAGCCCTCGGGCTGGCGCACCGGGCCCGCCTGGCAGGAGATGAACGGCACCGCGCACCGCCGGCGCCGGGTGCGGGCCGTCCTCGGCGTCACCCTGGTCGCCGCGCTGGCGCTGGTCGCCGTACGGCCCCAGCTCGTCACCGGGTACCTCCCGGAGGGGATGGCCTCCGCCCTGCCGTCGAGCTGGAGCGACCGGCCCGAGGACACCACCCCGCTGGCCGCCGAGACGGCCCGGCCGACCGCGCCGCCGGAGGCGGTGGACCCGAACCGGCCGACGCTGAAGGAGCCCTTCAAGGGCTCCCCGGCGGTGCGCTGGGCCGACGGGGCGGCGGGGATCGTGCCGCCGCCGGCGAAGGCGGTGGGCTGGATGTCGCGGGAGCGGGTCGCCGAGGCCCTCACGCGCGCGAAGACCTTCCTGGTGGCGGCCAACCTGGACCCGGCGGTGGTCGCGGGCGGCAAGCGCCCGGACACGGCGATCGCGCTGCTCGACCCGTACCAGGACGACGTCCGGGGGCGGGTCGACCGGATGCTCGCCAGGCCCTCGGAGCGGGACAACCCGGTGCTGCTCTTCAGCCGCTTCGATCCGGCGGAGGTGCGGCCGGCCGGGGACGTGGTCAAGACGCGCGGCCGGATGACCGTGACGGCGGGGAAGGACCGGCACGAGGTGCTGGTGCACGCGGACTACACCTTCGTGTACCCGGTGCTCAAGACCCGGCCCGGCTTCGACGAGGTGGCCAGGACCGTGGTGCGGCGCCAGATGACCTTCGCGCTGTACGACCCGGCGAGGATCCGCGCGACCCCGGAGCGGCTCTACGTGCTGCGCTGGGACGAGAGCGCGGCCAACGACGACTGCACCCGCAGGGCGACCGGCTTCCTGCGCCCGAAGTTCACCGAGGACTACGCCGCCGGGGGCGCGCGGCCGACCGGGCCGGCCCTCGACCCGTACGACCGGACCAAGGACCTCGACGAGCAGCCGGACACCTGCCACCAGGCCACTCGCAGCTGAGGCCCCACGGGGGCGCGGCCCGCCGGTCGTGCCCCTGCGTGTACCCCGACGTGACGTGGGGTACAGTCTTCGACCTCGATTGGCGGCGGGATGGCCACGTGTGGCAGACTGTCGGGGTTGCTCGGTTGAGTACCGATGCTGCGCGCCTCCCGCCGGGAGGACCGGAAGCGAGTCCCACAGTACTCGTCGCCCCTGTTCAGGAGCGGACGTACGGGAATCTTCCGGGAAGTGTCAGCGGGGTGCCGACCAGGCACCCGGGTGGTGTTCCATCCCCGGCTTCGCGGGTTTTTTTGGGCCCGCACCCCCTTGGTTGGGAATTCCCTAGGGAATTCTTCGTAGAGGGAGTGCGACACGCCCGACCGCGTGGGTCGGAGAGGGAGTCGGTAGAACCCCCGGGTTCCAGAGCGTTTCTAGACAAAGGACTACTGAGTAGCCATGGCGGGACAGAAGATCCGCATCCGGCTCAAGGCCTACGACCACGAGGTCATCGATTCCTCGGCGAAGAAGATCGTCGAGACGGTGACGCGCACTGGTGCGTCGGTCGCGGGCCCGGTGCCGCTGCCCACTGAGAAGAACGTGTACTGCGTCATCAAGTCGCCGCACAAGTACAAGGACTCGCGCGAGCACTTCGAGATGCGCACGCACAAGCGCCTCATCGACATCCTCGACCCCACGCCGAAGACCGTCGACTCGCTCATGCGTCTCGACCTGCCGGCGGGCGTCGACATCGAGATCAAGCTCTGAGGGCGCGCAGATGGCTAAGAACATCAAGGGCATCCTGGGCGAGAAGCTCGGCATGACGCAGGTCTGGGACGAGAACAACCGGGTCGTCCCGGTGACCGTCGTCAAGGCCGGCCCGAATGTCGTGACCCAGGTCCGTACGAACGACAACGACGGCTACGAGTCGGTCCAGATCGCCTTCGGCGAGATCGACCCGCGCAAGGTGAACAAGCCCCTCAAGGGTCACTTCGCCAAGGCCGACGTCACCCCGCGCCGCCACCTGGTGGAGCTCCGCACCGCTGACGCCTCCGAGTACGCGCTCGGCCAGGAGATCACCGCCGAGGTCTTCGAGGCCGGCGTGAAGGTCGACGTCACCGGCAAGAGCAAGGGCAAGGGCTTCGCCGGTGTCATGAAGCGCCACAACTTCCGTGGTGGCAAGGCTTCTCACGGTGCCCACCGCGTGCACCGCAAGCCTGGTTCGATCGGTGGCTGCGCCACCCCGGGCCGCGTCTTCAAGGGCATGCGCATGGCCGGCCGTATGGGCAACGAGCGCGTGACCACCCAGAACCTGACCGTCCACGCCGTTGACGCGGAGAAGGGCCTGCTCCTGATCAAGGGTGCGGTTCCTGGTCCGAACGGCGGCCTCGTCCTGGTCCGCACCGCGGCCAAGGGGGCCTGAGGATATGAGCACCATTGACATTCTGTCGCCCGCGGGCGACAAGACCGGGACCGTCGAGCTCCCGGCCGAGATCTTCGAGGCCAAGGTCAGCATCCCGCTGATCCACCAGGTCGTCGTCGCGCAGCTGGCCGCCGCCCGTCAGGGCACGCACAAGGTCAAGACGCGTGGCGAGGTCCGTGGTGGTGGCAAGAAGCCTTACCGCCAGAAGGGCACCGGCCGCGCCCGTCAGGGTTCGACCCGCGCCCCCCAGTTCGCCGGTGGTGGCGTCGTGCACGGTCCCGTGCCGCGTGACTACTCGCAGCGGACCCCGAAGAAGATGAAGGCCGCCGCCCTCCGCGGTGCCCTCACCGACCGGGCGAACCACTCCCGCATCCACGTCGTCTCCGGCGTGGTCGAGGGTGGCATCTCCACCAAGGCCGCCAAGACGCTGTTCGGCAAGATCTCGGAGCGCAAGAACCTGCTCCTGGTCGTCGAGCGCTCCGACGAGGCCGCGTGGCTGTCCGCCCGCAACCTGCCCCAGGTGCACATCCTGGAGCCGGGCCAGCTGAACACGTACGACGTGATGCGATCCGACGACGTGGTCTTCACCCAGGCCGCCCTCGAGTCCTTCGTGTCTGGCCCCCAGGCCACCACGACCGAAGGGAGCGAGGCCTGATGTCCGAGGCCACGATCACCAGCAAGACCTTCACGGACCCGCGCGACATTCTCGTCAAGCCGGTTGTCTCCGAGAAGAGCTACGCGCTGCTGGACGAGAACAAGTACACGTTCATCGTCGCGCCCGGCGCCAACAAGACCCAGATCAAGCAGGCCGTCGAGGCGGTCTTCTCGGTCAAGGTCACCGGGGTCAACACGATCAACCGTCAGGGTAAGCGCAAGCGCACCAAGACCGGTTTCGGCAAGCGCAAGGACACCAAGCGCGCCATCGTGACCCTTGCTGAGGGCAACCGTATCGACATCTTCGGCGGTCCGACCGCCTAACGGCGGTCTGGATCGTCCGGAATCGGACGAGGACTGAGAAATGGGAATCCGCAAGTACAAGCCGACTACGCCGGGCCGTCGTGGCTCCTCCGTAGCCGACTTCGTCGAGATCACGCGGTCCACGCCGGAGAAGTCGCTGGTTCGCCCCCTGCACAGCAAGGGCGGCCGTAACAACACCGGTCGGATCACCGTTCGCCACCAGGGTGGTGGACACAAGCGCGCCTACCGTGTGATCGACTTCCGTCGTCACGACAAGGACGGCGTGCCGGCCAAGGTCGCTCACATCGAGTACGACCCCAACCGCACCGCGCGCATCGCGCTCCTGCACTACGCGGACGGCGAGAAGCGCTACATCATCGCCCCCAAGGGCCTGACGCAGGGTGACCGCGTCGAGAACGGCCCGGGCGCGGACATCAAGCCCGGTAACAACCTGGCCCTCCGCAACATCCCGGTCGGTACCACGATCCACGCGATCGAGCTCCGCCCCGGTGGCGGCGCCAAGTTCGCGCGTTCCGCTGGTGCCTCCGTGCAGCTGCTGGCGAAGGAGGGCACGATGGCCCACCTTCGTATGCCGTCCGGTGAGATCCGTCTCGTCGACGCCCGCTGCCGCGCCACCATCGGCGAGGTCGGCAACGCCGAGCAGTCGAACATCAACTGGGGCAAGGCCGGCCGTAAGCGCTGGCTGGGCGTTCGCCCGACCGTCCGCGGTGTGGCGATGAACCCGGTCGACCACCCGCACGGTGGTGGTGAGGGTAAGACCTCCGGTGGTCGCCACCCGGTCTCCCCGTGGGGTCAGAAGGAGGGTCGTACTCGCTCGCCGAAGAAGGCTTCGAGCAAGTACATCGTCCGCCGCCGCAAGACGAACAAGAAGCGCTAGGAGCGGGTTTAGATGCCGCGCAGTCTCAAGAAGGGACCCTTCGTCGACGGACACCTCATCAAGAAGGTGGACGTACAGAACGAAGCCGGTACCAAGAACGTCATCAAGACCTGGTCCCGTCGCTCGATGATCATCCCGGCCATGCTCGGCCACACGATCGCGGTGCACAACGGCAAGACCCACATTCCGGTGTTTGTCACCGAGTCGATGGTCGGCCACAAGCTCGGCGAGTTCTCGCCGACGCGCACCTTCCGGGGTCACGTGAAGGACGACCGGAAGTCGAAGCGCCGCTAGTAGCGGGGTGGAATGACCATGACAGACACTGGAAGGACAACCATGGAAGCCAGGGCCCAGGCGCGGTACATCCGCGTCACGCCCATGAAGGCCCGCCGCGTGGTGGACCTTATCCGTGGCATGGACGCCACGGAGGCTCAGGCGGTCCTGCGTTTCGCCCCGCAGGCCGCGAGCGTGCCGGTTGGCAAGGTGCTGGACAGCGCCATCGCCAACGCCGCGCACAACTACGACCACACTGACGCCTCTTCGCTGGTCATCAGCGAGGCGTACGTGGATGAGGGCCCGACCCTGAAGCGGTTCCGTCCGCGTGCCCAGGGCCGTGCCTACCGGATCCGTAAGCGGACCAGCCACATCACCGTGGTCGTCAGCAGCAAGGAAGGAACCCGGTAATGGGCCAGAAGGTTAACCCGCATGGGTTCCGGCTCGGCATCACCACGGACTTCAAGTCCCGGTGGTACGCCGACAAGCTGTACAAGGACTACGTCAAGGAAGACGTCGCCATCCGTCGGATGCTGACGTCCGGCATGGAGCGCGCCGGCATCTCGAAGGTTGAGATCGAGCGCACCCGTGACCGCGTCCGCGTGGACATCCACACGGCTCGCCCGGGCATCGTCATCGGTCGCCGCGGCGCCGAGGCCGACAAGATCCGTGGCCAGCTGGAGAAGCTGACCGGCAAGCAGGTCCAGCTGAACATCCTCGAGGTCAAGAACCCCGAGATGGACGCTCAGCTGGTGGCCCAGGCCGTCGCCGAGCAGCTCTCCTCCCGCGTCTCCTTCCGTCGCGCCATGCGTAAGAGCATGCAGGGCACGATGAAGGCCGGCGCCAAGGGCATCAAGATCCAGTGCGGCGGCCGTCTCGGCGGCGCCGAGATGTCCCGCTCGGAGTTCTACCGCGAGGGCCGCGTGCCCCTGCACACGCTCCGCGCGAACGTCGACTACGGCTTCTTCGAGGCCAAGACGACCTTCGGCCGCATCGGCGTGAAGGTCTGGATCTACAAGGGCGACGTCAAGAACATCGCCGAGGTCCGCGCCG
This sequence comes from Streptomyces sp. NPDC048659, assembly GCF_040650575.1. Taxonomy (NCBI): domain Bacteria; kingdom Bacillati; phylum Actinomycetota; class Actinomycetes; order Kitasatosporales; family Streptomycetaceae; genus Streptomyces; species Streptomyces sp. NPDC048659. The sequence goes on from NZ_JBEZHM010000002.1 coordinate 272,383, forward strand.
AGAACGCTGCTGCCCGCGCTGGCAACCGCCCGGCCCGTGGCGGCGCTGACCGTCCGGCCGGCCGCGGTGGCCGCGGTGGCGAGCGTGGCGGTCGCGGTCGCAAGCCGCAGCAGGCTCAGGCTGCCGAGGCCCCCAAGGCCGACGCTCCCGCCGCCGCTCCGGCTGCTGAGAGCACCGGAACGGAGGCCTGACCGAAATGCTGATCCCCCGTAGGGTCAAGCACCGCAAGCAGCACCACCCCAAGCGCTCTGGCATGAGCAAGGGTGGCACGCAGGTTGCGTTCGGCGAGTACGGCATTCAGGCCCTCACGCCGGCGTACGTGACCAACCGTCAGATCGAGGCCGCGCGTATCGCGATGACCCGCCACATCAAGCGTGGCGGCAAGGTCTGGATCAACATCTACCCGGACCGCCCGCTCACGAAGAAGCCGGCCGAGACCCGCATGGGTTCCGGTAAGGGTTCTCCCGAGTGGTGGATCGCGAACGTCAAGCCCGGTCGGGTGATGTTCGAGCTGTCCTACCCGAACGAGAAGATCGCGCGTGAGGCTCTGACTCGTGCGGCTCACAAGCTGCCGATGAAGTGCAAGATCGTTAAGCGCGAGGCAGGTGAGCTGTGATGTCGGCCGGTACCAAGGCGTCCGAGCTGCGCGAGCTGGGCAACGAGGAGCTTGTCGCCAAGCTCCGCGAGGCCAAGGAAGAGCTGTTCAACCTCCGCTTCCAGGCGGCGACGGGCCAGCTCGAGAACCACGGTCGGCTCAAGTCCGTCCGTAAGGACATCGCCCGGATCTACACCCTGATGCGCGAGCGTGAGCTGGGCATCGAGACGGTGGAGAACGTCTGATGAGCGAGAACAACGTGACTGAGACTGCATCGAACGCGGGCGAGCGCAACGCTCGCAAGGTCCGCGAGGGCCTCGTCGTCAGCGACAAGATGGACAAGACCGTCGTCGTCGCTGTCGAGGACCGCGTCAAGCACGCGCTGTACGGCAAGGTCATCCGCCGTACGAACAAGCTCAAGGCTCACGACGAGCAGAACGCTGCGGGCGTCGGCGACCGTGTCCTCCTCATGGAGACGCGCAAGCTGTCCGCCTCGAAGCACTGGCGCGTCATCGAGATCCTCGAGAAGGCCAAGTAAGCACCTGAGGATTCCCTCAGGTTCGTTCCGCCAGGCTCCGCCGGGGGCCGAGTGATCGGCCCCCGGCGGGGAACCGGCAGACAAATCAGGAGATAAGACGTGATCCAGCAGGAGTCGCGACTGCGTGTCGCCGACAACACTGGTGCCAAGGAGATCCTTTGCATCCGTGTTCTCGGTGGCTCGGGTCGCCGCTACGCGGGCATCGGTGACGTCATCGTCGCCACCGTCAAGGACGCGATCCCCGGTGGCAACGTGAAGAAGGGTGACGTCGTCAAGGCGGTCATCGTTCGCACCGTCAAGGAGCGCCGCCGCCAGGACGGCTCGTACATCCGCTTCGACGAGAACGCCGCCGTCATTCTGAAGAACGACGGCGACCCTCGCGGCACCCGTATCTTCGGCCCGGTGGGCCGTGAGCTGCGCGAGAAGAAGTTCATGAAGATCATCTCGCTCGCGCCGGAGGTGCTGTAAGCATGAAGATCAAGAAGGGCGACCTGGTCCAGGTCATCACCGGTAAGGACAAGGGCAAGCAGGGCAAGGTCATCACGGCCTTCCCTACGGAGAACCGTGTCCTGGTCGAGGGTGTCAACCGGGTCAAGAAGCACACCAAGGCCGGTCCCTCGCAGGCCGGCGGCATCGTGACGACCGAGGCTCCGGTCCACGTCTCCAACGTCCAGCTGGTCGTGGAGAAGGACGGCAAGAAGGTCGTCACGCGTGTCGGTTACCGCTTCGACGACGAGGGCAACAAGATCCGCGTTGCCAAGCGGACGGGTGAGGACATCTGATGGCTACCACCACTCCGCGTCTCAAGACGAAGTACCGCGAGGAGATCGCGGGCAAGCTGCGTGACGAGTTCAAGTACGAGAACGTCATGCAGATCCCCGGCCTCGTGAAGATCGTGGTCAACATGGGTGTCGGCGACGCCGCCCGTGACTCGAAGCTCATGGACGGTGCCGTCCGTGACCTGACCACCATCACCGGTCAGAAGCCGGCCATCACCAAGGCCCGCAAGTCCATCGCGCAGTTCAAGCTGCGTGAGGGTCAGCCGATCGGTGCGCACGTCACCCTCCGTGGCGACCGCATGTGGGAGTTCCTGGACCGCACCCTGTCGCTCGCGCTGCCGCGCATCCGCGACTTCCGCGGCCTGTCCCCCAAGCAGTTCGACGGCCGTGGCAACTACACCTTCGGTCTCACGGAGCAGGTCATGTTCCACGAGATCGACCAGGACAAGATCGACCGTACCCGGGGTATGGACATCACCGTGGTGACCACGGCGACCAACGACGACGAGGGCCGCGCGCTTCTCCGTCACCTCGGCTTCCCGTTCAAGGAGGCGTAAGCGAGATGGCGAAGAAGGCTCTCATCGCGAAGGCTGCCCGCAAGCCCAAGTTCGGCGTGCGGGGTTACACCCGCTGCCAGCGCTGCGGTCGCCCCCACTCCGTGTACCGCAAGTTCGGCCTGTGCCGCGTGTGCCTTCGTGAGATGGCTCACCGTGGCGAGCTGCCGGGCGTGACCAAGAGCTCCTGGTAATTCCCCTTCGCCCTTTGGGCGTTGGTGAATGACCGGAGTCTCTCGGTAAGCACTGGGTTGGCGGAGGCCCACCCCCGTATGGCTTAGGCTAGTGGGGTTGGGCGTCCGCCGCCCGTACGACTTACTACGCCGTAGGTCCACCGCACCGCACCCGCCCCGTCTCGGATCGGGGAGAGGGATGGTGCACCAGGAAACCCCGGCGAGAGAGGCCGAAGGCCAATTCATGACCATGACTGATCCGATCGCAGACATGCTCACGCGTCTGCGTAACGCGAACTCGGCATACCACGACACCGTGACGATGCCGCACAGCAAGATCAAGTCTCACATCGCGGAAATCCTCCAGCAGGAGGGCTTCATCACGGGCTGGAAGGTCGAGGACGCCGAGGTCGGCAAGAACCTCGTCCTCGAGCTCAAGTTCGGTCCGAACCGTGAGCGCTCCATCGCGGGCATCAAGCGGATCTCGAAGCCCGGCCTCCGGGTTTACGCGAAGTCCACCAACCTGCCGAAGGTTCTCGGCGGCCTGGGCGTGGCGATCATCTCCACGTCCCACGGTCTCCTGACCGGCCAGCAGGCAGGCAAGAAGGGCGTAGGTGGGGAAGTCCTCGCCTACGTCTGGTAGTCGGGAACGGAGGAAAAGCTATGTCTCGCATTGGCAAGCTCCCCATCCCGGTTCCCGCCGGCGTGGACGTCACCATCGAGGGCCGCACGGTCACGGTGAAGGGTTCCAAGGGCACCCTCACCCACACCGTTGCCTCCCCGATCGAGATCGTTAAGGGCGAGGACGGCGTTCTCAACGTCACCCGTCCGAACGACGAGCGTCAGAACAAGGCCCTCCACGGCCTGTCCCGCACGCTGGTGGCCAACATGATCACCGGTGTGACCCAGGGATACGTCAAGGCGCTCGAGATCAGCGGTGTCGGTTACCGCGTGGCCGCGAAGGGCTCCGGTCTGGAGTTCCAGCTCGGCTACAGCCACCCGATCCTGGTCGAGGCGCCCGAGGGCATCTCGTTCAAGGTCGAGTCCCCGACCAAGTTCGCTGTCGAGGGCATCGACAAGCAGAAGGTCGGCGAGGTCGCCGCCAACATCCGCAAGCTGCGTAAGCCCGACCCGTACAAGGCCAAGGGTGTCAAGTACGCGGGCGAGGTCATCCGCCGCAAGGTCGGAAAGGCTGGTAAGTAAGCCATGGCATACGGTGTCAAGATCGCCAAGGGCGACGCTTACAAGCGCGCTGCCAAGGCGCGCCGTCACCTGCGCATCCGCAAGCACGTGTCGGGTACGGCGGAGCGTCCGCGCCTCGTCGTGACGCGTTCGAACCGCGGCATCACCGCTCAGGTCATCGACGACCTCAAGGGTCACACCCTGGCGTCGGCGTCGAACCTGGACGCGTCGATCCGCGGTGGCGAGGGTGACAAGTCCGCGCAGGCCAAGCAGGTCGGTGCCCTGGTCGCTGAGCGCGCCAAGGCCGCCGGTGTCGAGGCCGTCGTGTTCGACCGTGGTGGCAACAGGTACGCCGGGCGCATTGCCGCTCTGGCTGACGCCGCCCGCGAAGCCGGGCTGAAGTTCTAAGCCCCGGTTCCGGGACTAACGGACGTAACAGAGAGAGGTAATCCAATGGCTGGACCCCAGCGCCGCGGAAGCGGTGCCGGTGGCGGCGAGCGGCGGGACCGGAAGGGCCGCGACGGTGGCGCTGCCGCCGAGAAGACCGCGTACGTTGAGCGCGTTGTCGCGATCAACCGCGTCGCCAAGGTTGTCAAGGGTGGTCGCCGCTTCAGCTTCACCGCGCTGGTCGTGGTGGGCGACGGTGACGGCACGGTAGGTGTCGGTTACGGCAAGGCCAAGGAAGTTCCCGCGGCCATCGCCAAGGGTGTCGAGGAAGCCAAGAAGAACTTCTTCAAGGTTCCGCGCATCCAGGGCACCATCCCTCACCCGATCCAGGGCGAGAAGGCCGCGGGCGTCGTCCTGCTCAAGCCTGCTTCCCCCGGTACCGGTGTGATCGCCGGTGGCCCCGTGCGCGCCGTGCTCGAGTGCGCCGGCGTCCACGACATCCTGTCGAAGTCGCTCGGCTCCGACAACGCGATCAACATCGTGCACGCGACCGTGGCGGCCCTCAAGGGCCTGCAGCGTCCCGAGGAGATCGCGGCTCGCCGTGGTCTGCCCCTCGAGGACGTCGCCCCCGCGGCTCTGCTTCGTGCGCGTGCGGGAGCGGGTGCGTAATGGCTCGCCTCAAGATCACGCAGACGAAGTCGTACATCGGCAGCAAGCAGAACCACCGCGACACCCTTCGTTCGCTCGGGCTCAAGCGCCTGAACGACGTGGTCGTCAAGGAGGACCGCCCCGAGTTCCGCGGCATGGTGCACACCGTCCGCCACCTCGTGACGGTTGAGGAGGTCGACTGATCATGGCGGAGAACAACCCGCTCAAGATCCACAACCTCCGTCCCGCCCCGGGCGCCAAGACCGCCAAGACCCGTGTGGGTCGTGGTGAGGCGTCGAAGGGTAAGACGGCCGGTCGTGGTACCAAGGGCACCAAGGCCCGTTACCAGGTTCCGGAGCGCTTCGAGGGTGGGCAGATGCCCCTCCACATGCGCCTCCCGAAGCTCAAGGGCTTCAAGAACCCGTTCCGCACCGAGTACCAGGTCGTGAACCTGGACAAGCTGGCCGCGCTCTACCCGCAGGGTGGCGAGGTCACGGTGGCCGATCTGGTCGCCAAGGGTGCGGTTCGTAAGAACCAGCTCGTCAAGGTGCTCGGCACCGGCGAGGTCTCCGTGGCGCTGCAGGTGACGGTCGACGCCGTCTCCGGCTCCGCCAAGGAGAAGATCGCCGCCGCCGGCGGCACCGTCACCGAGCTCGTCTGAGACGACTCGATGGCCTGAACATCCGACCGGGGATGCCTCTCAAAAGGGGCATCCCCGGTTGGTCGTTCCTAGGGGGCCATAGTCGCCGGTAAGGTGGCGTCCACTGTCCTTAGAGTGCGTGCGGTATGCCCGCAGGTTCTCCGGACGGCTTCATATTCGTCGAACCTCAAGACCGTCACCTCTGACGCACTGCGCGGGGGTCGCAGGAGGCACCGTGCTCACCGCGTTCGCCCGGGCGTTCAAGACGCCCGACCTGCGCAAGAAGCTGCTCTTCACGCTGGGCATCATCGTGCTGTACCGCCTCGGGGCCCACATCCCCGTGCCGGGTGTCAGCTACGAGGCCGTGCAGCAGTGTGTGGACCAGGCGAGCCAGGGCAACAACAGCCTGTTCGGCTTGGTCAACATGTTCAGTGGCGGGGCGCTGCTGCAGATCACCATCTTCGCGCTCGGCATCATGCCGTACATCACGGCGAGCATCATCCTGCAGCTGCTGACCGTCGTCATCCCGCGCCTGGAAGCCCTGAAGAAGGAGGGGCAGTCGGGCACCGCCAAGATCACGCAGTACACGCGTTACCTGACGGTCGCCCTCGCCGTCCTCCAGGGCACCGGCCTCGTCGCCACGGCCCGGACCGGTGCGCTCTTCAGCGGCTGCACCGTCGCCAACCAGGTCGTCCCGGACCAGTCGATCTTCACCACCGCCACCATGGTCATCACGATGACCGCCGGCACCTGTGTGGTCATGTGGCTCGGTGAGCTCATCACCGACCGCGGCATCGGCAACGGCATGTCCATCCTGATGTTCATCTCGATCGCCGCCGGTTTCCCGGGTGCCCTGTGGGCCATCAAGGAGAGCGGCAACCTGGCGGGGGGCTGGATCGAGTTCGGCACCGTCATCCTGATCGGCTTCGTGATGGTGGCCCTCGTCGTCTTCGTCGAGCAGGCCCAGCGCCGCATCCCGGTGCAGTACGCGAAGCGCATGATCGGCCGCAGGTCCTACGGCGGTACGTCCACGTACATCCCGCTCAAGGTGAACCAGGCGGGTGTGATTCCCGTCATCTTCGCCTCGTCGCTGCTCTACATCCCGGCGCTGGTCGCGCAGTTCTCGAACTCGACCGCCGGGTGGAAGACCTGGATCGAAGCCCACTTCGTCAAGGGTGACCACCCCTACTACATCGCCGCGTACTTCCTCCTGATCGTGTTCTTCGCCTTCTTCTACGTGGCGATCTCGTTCAACCCCGAGGAAGTTGCCGACAACATGAAGAAGTATGGTGGCTTCATCCCGGGTATCCGGGCTGGTCGCCCTACTGCCGAGTACCTGAGCTACGTGCTCAACCGGATCACTTGGCCGGGCTCGCTGTACCTGGGTCTGATCGCTCTTGTGCCGACGATGGCGTTGGCAGGCTTCGGCGGCGCGAATGCCAACTTCCCGTTCGGCGGGACGAGCATCCTCATCATCGTGGGTGTGGGTCTTGAGACCGTGAAGCAGATCGAGAGCCAGCTCCAGCAGCGCAATTACGAAGGGTTCCTCCGCTGATGCGAATCGTCCTCGTCGGACCGCCCGGGGCCGGCAAGGGAACGCAGGCCGCGTTCCTTGCCAAGAACCTGGACATCCCGCACATCTCCACGGGTGACCTGTTCCGTGCGAACATCTCGCAGGGCACGCCGCTGGGGGTCGAGGCGCAGTCGTACATGAAGGCCGGGCAGCTCGTGCCGGACTCCGTGACGATCGGGATGGCCAAGGACCGCATGGAGCAGGCGGACGCCGCCAACGGTTTCCTGCTCGACGGTTTCCCGCGCAACGTGGCCCAGGCCGAGGCCCTGGACGAGATCCTCAAGGCGGATCACGTCCAGCTCGACGCGGTCCTGGACCTGGAGGTCCCCGAGGACGAGGTCGTGAAGCGGATCGCGGGTCGCCGCATCTGCCGCAACGACTCCTCGCACGTGTTCCACGTGACGTACCACGCGCCGAAGGCCGAGGGTGTCTGCGACACCTGCGGCGGCGAGCTCTACCAGCGTGAGGACGACACGGAGGAGACGGTCCGCAAGCGCCTGTCGGTCTACCACACGGAGACCGAGCCGATCATCGACTACTACCGGGCGCAGAACCTGGTCGTGACGATCTCGGCGCTGGGCAAGGTGGACGACGTCACCGCCCGCGCGATGGACGCGCTGAAGAAGTAACCCACGCACGGTCCGATACGGCCGCGATGCCCGCAGGGGCGCCGCGGCCGTATCGTTGTTCTGTCCCCCCGTAACCGCGCAGTACCCGCAAGGAAGGCCCCCGTCACGATGGTGCAGATCAAGACCCCCGAGCAGATCGCGAAGATGCGCGAGGCGGGGCTGGTCGTCGCGGCCATCCACGCGGCCACCCGCGAGGCGGGGGTGCCGGGCGCGACGACGCGGGACCTGGACGAGGTCGCCCGCAAGGTGATCGCCGACCACGGCGCGAAGTCGAACTTCCTGGGGTACGGGGGCTTCCCCGCGACGATCTGCACCTCGGTGAACGAGGTCGTCGTCCACGGCATCCCGGACGAGAAGACGGTCCTGAAGGACGGCGACATCATCTCGATCGACGCCGGCGCGATCGTCGACGGCTGGCACGGGGACGCGGCGTACACCGCCTTCGTGGGCACCGGGCACGCGCCCGAGCTGGTCGAGCTCTCCCGGGTGACCGAGGAGTCGATGTGGGCCGGCATCGCGGCCATGAAGCTCGGCAACCGGCTGGTGGACATCTCGAAGGCGATCGAGACGTACATCAAGCGCCAGCCGCGTCCGGGTGTGGGCGACCACAGCCTGGGCCGCTACGGGATCATCGAGGACTACGGCGGCCACGGCATCGGCACCGAGATGCACATGGACCCGCATCTGCTGAACTACGTCTCCCGCAAGCGCGGCAAGGGCCCGAAGCTGGTGCCCGGCCTGTGCCTGGCGATCGAGCCGATGGTCTCCCTGGGCACCCCGGCGACCGAGGTCCTCTCGGACGACTGGACGGTCATCACGACCGACGGCACCTGGTCCTCCCACTGGGAGCACTCGGTCGCCCTCACCGAGGCGGGCCCGCTGGTCCTGACGGCGGTCGACGGGGGCAAGGCGAAGCTGGCGGAGCTGGGTGTGGTGGCGGCGCCGGATCCGTTGGCGTAATGATCTTCTGCTTGGGGCAGACTTCCCGGATTCGTCTTTTGGAAGGCCCTGACGTAGACTGATGCGTCGGCTCTCGTGTACCCGTGTGTCCGCACCCGGTGCGAGAGTCGATCAAGGTAGCCGATTCGAAGGGCGAAGCGTGGCCAAGAAGCAAGGTGCCATCGAAATCGAGGGCACCGTGATCGAGTCCCTGCCGAACGCCATGTTCAAGGTGGAGCTCCAGAACGGTCACAAGGTCCTCGCGCACATCTCCGGCAAGATGCGGATGCACTACATCCGAATCCTTCCGGACGACCGGGTCGTCGTGGAGCTGTCTCCGTACGACCTGACGCGTGGCCGGATCGTCTACCGGTACAAGTAGATCTTGCCCGCACCCCGCCCTCGGCGTGGGTGAAGGCACTGACCCGGAGAACCTCACATCCCATGAAGGTCAAGCCGAGCGTCAAGAAGATCTGCGACAAGTGCAAGGTGATCCGCCGTCACGGCCGGGTCATGGTCATCTGCGACAACCTGCGCCACAAGCAGCGCCAGGGCTGACGCACGCCGACCGACCTGCATTTCGCAGTTCTTCGCGCGACGCATAGCAATACGTACATACGCAGAGCCCGTCCGACCGTGTCCCACGGTTGACGGCACCTCCGGCGGGGGCCGGGGACCCGACCTGTACCTCATACGGCAGCCGGGAACGGTTCTGCAGCAGACCCCCGAGAACACAGGAGCCATTGAATGGCACGCGTTTCCGGTGTTGACATCCCGCGCGAAAAGCGTGTGGTGGTCGCACTCACCTACGTCTTCGGCATCGGGCGTACCCGGTCCGAGGAGATTCTCGCCGCGACCGGCGTGAACCCGTCCACCCGTGTCCGCGACCTTGCCGAGGAAGACCTCGTCAAGATCCGCGAGTACGTGGACGCCAACCTCCAGACCGAGGGTGACCTCCGTCGCGAGATCGCCGCCGACATCCGCCGCAAGGTCGAGATCGGCTGCTACCAGGGCCTCCGCCACCGTCGTGGCCTGCCCGTCCGCGGCCAGCGCACCAGCACGAACGCTCGTACCCGCAAGGGCCCGCGTCGCGCCATCGCCGGCAAGAAGAAGCCGGGCAAGAAGTAGTCCTCAGCGGACGCTTGACCAAGCGGTCTTCGCTGTAGGACCGACCACCTCCCGTAGGAGTAAGAGATGCCCCCCAAGGGTCGTCAGGGCGCTGCCAAGAAGGTGCGCCGCAAGGAAAAGAAGAACGTCGCTCACGGCCACGCGCACATCAAGAGCACGTTCAACAACACGATCGTCTCGATCACGGACCCCTCGGGCAACGTGATCTCCTGGGCCTCCGCCGGCCACGTCGGCTTCAAGGGCTCGCGCAAGTCCACCCCCTTCGCCGCGCAGATGGCCGCCGAGTCGGCCGCCCGCCGCGCGCAGGAGCACGGCATGCGCAAGGTCGACGTCTTCGTCAAGGGTCCCGGCTCCGGCCGTGAGACCGCGATCCGCTCCCTCCAGGCCACCGGCCTCGAGGTCGGCTCGATCCAGGACGTCACCCCCACCCCGCACAACGGCTGCCGCCCGCCCAAGCGCCGCCGCGTCTGACCCCGTCTGACGTAGCGACGCCTGTGCGTCTTTGAGTGTCCGGGCGGTACGACCCCGTATGGGGACGTGCCGCCCGTACCCTTGGCTGTACCTCGCTGTATCTGTCGGGCGTCAAATAGTGGGCGTCCACAAACGAAGGAAACGAAGACATGCTTATCGCTCAGCGTCCTTCGCTGACCGAAGAGGTCGTCGACGAGTTCCGCTCCCGGTTCGTCATCGAGCCGCTGGAGCCGGGCTTCGGCTACACCCTCGGCAACTCCCTCCGCCGCACCCTCCTCTCCTCGATCCCCGGCGCCGCTGTCACCAGCATCCGGATCGACGGGGTCCTGCACGAGTTCACCACCGTGCCGGGTGTCAAGGAGGATGTCACCGACCTCATCCTGAACATCAAGCAGCTGGTCGTCTCCTCGGAGCACGACGAGCCGGTCGTGATGTACCTGCGCAAGCAGGGTCCGGGCCTGGTCACCGCCGCCGACATCGCGCCCCCGGCCGGTGTCGAGGTGCACAACCCCGACCTCGTCCTCGCCACGCTCAACGGCAAGGGCAAGCTGGAGATGGAGCTGACCGTCGAGCGCGGTCGCGGCTACGTCTCCGCCGTGCAGAACAAGCAGGTCGGCCAGGAGATCGGCCGCATCCCGGTCGACTCCATCTACAGCCCCGTGCTGAAGGTCACCTACAAGGTCGAGGCGACCCGAGTCGAGCAGCGCACCGACTTCGACAAGCTCATCGTCGACGTCGAGACCAAGCAGGCCATGCGCCCGCGCGACGCCATGGCGTCCGCCGGCAAGACCCTGGTCGAGCTGTTCGGTCTGGCCCGCGAGCTCAACATCGACGCCGAGGGCATCGACATGGGCCCGTCCCCCACGGACGCCGCCCTGGCCGCCGACCTGGCGCTGCCGATCGAGGAGCTGGAGCTCACCGTTCGGTCGTACAACTGCCTCAAGCGCGAGGGCATCCACTCCGTGGGTGAGCTCGTGGCGCGTTCCGAGGCCGACCTGCTCGACATCCGCAACTTCGGTGCGAAGTCGATCGACGAGGTCAAGGCGAAGCTGGCCGGCATGGGCCTGGCCCTCAAGGACAGCCCGCCCGGGTTCGACCCGACCGCCGCCGCCGACGCCTTCGGCGCCGACGACGACGCGGACGCCGGTTTCGTCGAGACCGAGCAGTACTGAGCACACTTTCCGGAGGCGCCCCCGACCGGGGCGCCGCCCGGATCTCCGACAGGCGACCGCCTGCTCGGATACTGACCCCGGTACCTCACACGGCCGGGGCAGACACCTAGGAGAAACACCATGCCGCGTCCCGCGAAGGGTGCCCGCCTCGGCGGTTCCGCCGCTCACGAGAAGCTGCTCCTCGCCAACCTGGCGAAGTCGCTGTTCGAGCACGGCCGCATCACGACGACCGAGGCCAAGGCCCGTCGTCTGCGTCCCGTCGCCGAGCGCCTCATCACCAAGGCGAAGAAGGGCGACATCCACAACCGTCGCCTGGTGCTGCAGACGATCACCGACAAGGGCATCGTCCACACCCTCTTCACCGAGATCGCGCCGCGCTACTCGGAGCGTCCGGGTGGTTACACCCGTATCACCAAGATCGGCAACCGCCGTGGTGACAACGCGCCGATGGCCGTGATCGAGCTGGTCGAGGGCGAGATCGCCAAGAAGGCGACCGTCGCCGAGGCCGAGGCCGCCACCGTGCGCGCCGTCAAGGAGGCCGACGAGGCCGCCGCGGTCGACACCAAGAAGGACGAGCAGGACGCCTGAGCGTTCTGAACGGTCTTCGTGCGCGGGCCCGCACCCCTCGGGGTGCGGGCCCGTTCCGTATGTTCAGGCTTTGAGAGGATGGGTCGCGTGAGCGACGACGTGCAGCCCGGTTTCGTACGGGTACGGCTGGACCTTTCGTACGACGGCAGGGACTTCTCCGGCTGGGCCAAGCAGGCCGAGGGGCAGCGCACCGTGCAGGGCGACATCGAGGACGCCCTGAAGACGGTCACCCGCTCCAAGGAGACCTTCGAGCTGACCGTCGCCGGGCGGACCGACTCCGGGGTGCACGCGCGCGGCCAGGTCGCCCATGTCGACCTGCCCGTCGAGCTGTGGGCCGAGCACCGGGACAAGCTGCTGCGGCGGCTCGCCGGGCGGCTCGCGCACGACGTGCGGGTGTGGCGGGTGGCGGAGGCCCCCGAGGGCTTCAACGCGCGCTTCTCGGCGGTCTGGCGCCGCTACGCCTACCGCGTCACCGACAACCCCGGCGGCGTCGACCCGCTGCTGCGCGGGCACGTGCTGTGGCACGACTGGGCGCTCGACATGGACGCCATGAACGAGGCCGCCGCCGCGCTGGTCGGCGAGCACGACTTCGCCGCGTACTGCAAGCGGCGCGAGGGCGCGACGACCATCCGCACCCTCCAGGAGCTGCGCTGGGAGCGGCGGCCCGACGGGGTCATGGAGGCCACCGTCAAGGCCGACGCCTTCTGCCACAACATGGTCCGCTCGCTGGTCGGCGCGCTGCTCTTCGTCGGCGACGGGCACCGGCCGGTCGAGTGGCCCGGCAAGGTGCTCGCCGCCGGTGTCCGGGACTCGGCCGTGCACGTCGTACGGCCGCACGGCCTCACCCTGGAAGAGGTCGGCTACCCGGCAGACGACCAGCTCGCCGCGCGGAGCCGGGAGGCGCGCAACAAGCGCTCACTCCCCGGGAGCGCCGGCTGCTGCTGACGCCTGGGCCCGGCCGCGGGCGTAGATCTGGTTGAAGGCGAAGGTGCCCAGGTCGTCGGCGGTCTGGAAGACGGCCTTGTCGCCGGTGGTGACCTTCCTGCCGTCGGCGAAGCCGGTCTGGGTGAGGTAGACGTACCGGCCGATGGAGTTGGTGCGGCGCAGGCAGACCGTCGCGTGGCAGAAGTCGCCGACGCCGGCGCCGGCCAGCGGGGCGATGCCGCCGGCCGCCTGCTTCTTCGCCTTGAGGGCCTGGTCGTCGGTGGGGAAGACGGCGACGCCGACGGTGACGGCGACGCCGTCCTTCACGTACGTGGCGCGGAGCACGCGGGTGCAGCCGTTGCTCTTGAGGACCGGGCCGAGCCCGCCCTGGGTGACGGCGGCGCAGTCCGTCGTGGCGGAGGTGGCGCCCTTCTGGTACGGGCGTCCGCTCATGGTCAGCTTCTTGCCGGGGAAGAGGCCCTCGGCGCTCAGCGGCGCCTTGTCCTTCTTCGCGTCGGAGAGGAAGTCCATCGGGTTCGGCGGGGGCAGCGGGGCGACCGAGGAGAAGGTCGGCGCCGGGCCGGCGGAGTCGCCGGGGGCGGCGGAGCCGGTCGGGGTGACCGGCCGGTTCGTGGCGTCGTCGTTCTTCTTGTTGGTCAGGACCACGGAGGTGGCGACGACCGCGCCGACGGCGAGCGCGGCGACGACGCCGCCGCCTATCAGCAGGCCGCGCCTGCGCTTGTTACGGGCGGCGGAGGCGTCGGCGAGGGCGCCCCAGTCCGGGGTGTGGCCCTGCTGGGCGCCGGGGAAGGGATTCGGCTGCTGCGGCTGCTGGTAGGGCTGCTGGTGTGGCGGCAGTGGCTGCTGTGGCTGCCACGGCTGTGGTGGCTGCTGCGGCGGCTGTCCGTACGGCTGCGGCTGTTCCGGGCCCTGCTGCGGCCACTGTGGTCCCCCAAAGCTCATGCCGCGCATCCTAATCCGCTTGGGATCGGGCGGGTCCGGCGGTGACAATGCCTTCCATGGGACATGTCGAGGCCGCACATCTGGAGTACTACCTTCCGGACGGGAGGGTCCTGCTCGGGGACGTCTCCTTCCGGGTCGGAGAGGGCGCCGTCGTCGCCCTGGTCGGGGCCAACGGCGCCGGGAAGACGACCCTGCTCCGGATGATCGCCGGCGAGCTCCAGCCGCACGGCGGCACCGTCACCGTCAGCGGCGGGCTCGGCGTGATGCCGCAGTTCGTGGGCTCCGTGCGGGACGGGTCGAGCGTGCGCGACCTGCTGGTCTCGGTGGCGCCCGCGCGCATCAAGGCCGCCGCGAAGGCGGTCGACGAGGCCGAGCACAAGATCATGACGGTCGACGACGAGGCCGCGCAGATGGCGTACGCGCAGGCCCTCAGCGACTGGGCCGAGGTCCAGGGGTACGAGTTCGAGACCCTCTGGGACATCTGCACCATGGCCGCGATGGGCGTGCCGTACGACAAGGCGCAGTTCCGCGAGGTGCGCACGCTCAGCGGCGGCGAGCAGAAGCGGCTGGTCCTGGAGTACCTGCTGCGCGGCCACGACGAGGTGCTGCTGCTCGACGAGCCGGACAACTACCTGGACGTCCCCGGCAAGCGCTGGCTGGAGGAGCGGCTGCGGGAGACCCGTAAGACCGTGCTCTTCATCTCCCACGACCGGGAGCTGCTGTCCCGGAGCGCGCAGAAGATCGTCGCGGTCGAGCCCGGCCCGGCCGGCTCGGACGTGTGGGTGCACGGCGGCGGCTTCGCCACCTTCCACGAGGCCCGGCGGGAGCGCTTCGCGCGCTTCGAGGAGCTGAAGCGCCGCTGGGACGAGGAGCACGCGCGGCTGAAGGCGCTCGTCTTCAAGCTGCGACAGCAGGCGGCGATCAGTCCCGACATGGCCTCGCGGTACCGGGCGATGCAGACCCGGTTCAAGAAGTTCGAGGAGGCGGGCCCGCCGCCGGAGCCGCCGCGCGAGCAGGACATCCGGATGCGGCTGCGCGGCGGGCGCACCGGGGTGCGGGCCTTCACGGCCGAGAACCTGGAGCTGACCGGCCTGATGAAGCCGTTCTCCCTGGAGATCTTCTACGGGGAGCGGGTCGCCGTCCTGGGCTCGAACGGCTCCGGCAAGTCGCACTTCCTGCGGCTGCTGGCCGGCGACCCCTCGGTGGCCCACACGGGCAGCTGGAAGCTGGGCGCGCGGGTGGTTCCCGGCCACTTCGCGCAGACCCACGCGCACCCGGAGCTCTTCGGGCGCCCGCTCGTCGACATCCTGTGGACCGACCACGCGAAGGACCGCGGGGCGGCGATGTCGATGCTGCGCCGCTACGAGCTGGAGCGGCAGGGCGACCAGCCCTTCGACAAGCTCTCCGGCGGCCAGCAGGCCCGTTTCCAGATCCTGCTCCTGGAGCTGGCCGGCACCACGGCGCTGCTCCTGGACGAGCCGACGGACAACCTGGACCTGGAGTCGGCGGAGGCGCTCCAGGACGGTCTGGAGTCGTACGACGGGACGGTCCTGGCGGTCACGCACGACCGCTGGTTCGCCCGCTCCTTCGACCGCTTCCTGGTCTTCGGTTCGGACGGGGTCGTCCGGGAGACCGCCGAGCCGGTGTGGGACGAGCGGCGGGTGGAGCGGGCCCGGTAGGGCCCCTCGGACGGCTTCCCGGGCCGCCGCCGGTCCCGCCCCCCGGTCCCGCTCACGGGACCAGCACCAGCCGGCCGCGCAGGCCGCCCTCCGCGAGGCGGCGGTGCGCCTCGGCCGCCCCGGCGAGGGGGAGCGTTCCGGCCAGTCGCGGGACGAGGACGCCGTCGTCGGCCAGGGCCGCGAGGCGTGCAAGCCCGGCCGCGTCGGCCCGCACCCAGACGGGGGCGACCCGGATGCCCCGCAGCGGGTACGGGGCGCCGCCCGCGACCAGGGCCGCGAAGGCGCCGCCGGTGCGGACGGCGTCCAGGGCGGCGGCCCCGAGGACGGCGCCGTCCAGGGCCCCGGCCACGCCGCCGGGGACCAGGGCGCGGACCGCCTCGCCGAGCCGCGGGGCGGTCGCGGGGACGAAGAGCCCGGCGCCCCGCTCGCGTACCGCCGCCTCGTCGGCCGGGCGGGCCGTCGCCACCACCCGCAGCCCGCGCGCGGCGGCCAGCGCCAGGGCGTACCCCCCGACCGCGCCCGCCGCGCCCGTGACCAGCACCGTCTCGCCGGGCGGCAGGGCGAGGGCGTCCAGCGCCTGGAGCGCGGTGAGCCCGGCCAGCGGCAGGGTCGCGGCGGCCTCGGGGGCGAGCCGGGCGGGGGCCGGGGCGACCGCGTGGGCGTCCAGGACCACGTACTCCGCCTGGGTGCCCAGCGGCACGTCCAGGCGGTCGTTCAGGCCGATGACCCGGTCGCCGGGGGTGAGTCCGGTCACACCGGGGCCGGTCTCCTCGACGACGCCGGCGACGTCCCAGCCGAGGCCGGTGCGGCCCCGCCCGGCCATCAGGCCCGCCGCGGCGAGGGCGCCGGAGCGGGTGGCGAGGTCGACGGGGTGGACGGTGGCGCCCGCGACCCGGATCCGGACCCGCCCGGGGCCCGTCGGGGGCGTCGGGACCTCGGCGATCCGCAGGACCTCGGGGCCGCCGAAGGAGTCGATGACGAGTGCGCGCACGGCGGGGCCTTCCCGGAGGGCTCCCGGGGCGCGGGAGCGGTGAACGGTGACCCTCCGAACCTAGGGAGAGCTACTCTCCGTCGGGAAGTACGTACCTCCGAGTGCGTACCGCACCGGAAGGAGCGCCCCATGGGCACCCGTACCGCCGCCGAGCGCCGGGCCGAGGAGCGCCGCGCCTACGACGCCTACCTGGCCGCGTGCCCGGCCCGGCAGCTGCTGGACCGGATCGCCGACAAGTGGGTCACGCTGCTCCTGAACGCCCTGGCGGACGGTCCCCGCCGCTACGCGGAGCTGGGCCGCAAGGTCGCCGGGGTGAGCGAGAAGATGCTCACGCAGACCCTGCGCGGGCTGGAGCGGGACGGGCTGGTGACGCGGACGGTGACCCCCGCCGTGCCGGTGCGGGTGGAGTACGCCCTGACCCCGCTCGGGGTGAGCCTGCTGCCCGTGGTGCGGGCCGTGAAAGACTGGGCGGACGGGCACATCGAGGAGGTCGCGGCGGCCCGCGAGGTCTATGACCGGGGCGCCGACGCGTTTTGACCCGCCTGGGGGAGCGCGGGTAGGCTTCTGGTTTGTTATGCGTATTGGCTCCGCCGTTCTCACGCGACGGACCGCTGCGCAGGTTCCCTGGAGCAGTTACCAGTGGCTCGCATACGGGCGATGGTCCCGGCAGTGCAGGCCCCAGCTGCATGATCGCTTCAGGTGTGTCTTGTGACTCCATCCACTGAAGAAGCGAAGGCTACGAAGTGCGTACGTACAGCCCCAAGCCCGGCGATGTCACTCGCCAGTGGCACATCATCGACGCGCAGGACATCGTCCTGGGCCGTCTGGCGACCACGGCCGCGAACCTCCTGCGAGGCAAGCACAAGCCGGTCTACGCCCCCCACATGGACATGGGCGACTTCGTCATCATCATCAACGCCGACAAGGTCCACCTGTCCGGCAACAAGAAGACCCAGAAGCTGGCGTACCGCCACTCCGGCTACCCGGGTGGTCTGCGCTCCGTCCGTTACGACGAGCTGCTGGCCAAGAACCCCGAGAAGGCCGTCGAGAAGGCCATCAAGGGCATGATCCCGAAGAACACCCTCGGCCGTCAGATGATCTCGAAGCTGAAGGTCTACGCGGGCGAGAACCACCCCCACGCTGCCCAGCAGCCGGTTCCGTTCGAGATCACCCAGGTCGCGCAGTAGTTCCGGCCACACCCCCTAAGAACGAAAGAAATCTGAGGAGCATCGTGGCCGAGACCACCCCCGAGACCCCCGTCGACGAGTTCGAGGGCGTCGAGGAGTACACCACCGAGACCGAGATCGTCGAGGGTGACTACACCTCCGAGTCCCTCGCGTCCCGCTTCGGCGACCCGCAGCCGGCCGCCGGCCTGGGCCGTCGCAAGAACGCCATCGCCCGCGTCCGGATCGTCCCGGGCACCGGCAAGTGGAAGATCAACGGGCGTACGCTCGAGGACTACTTCCCGAACAAGGTCCACCAGCAGGAAGTCAACGAGCCCTTCAAGGTGCTCGAGCTCGACAACCGCTACGACGTCATCGCCCGCATCGCGGGTGGCGGTGTCTCCGGCCAGGCCGGCGCCCTGCGCCTCGGCGTGGCCCGTGCGCTGAACGAGGCGGACGTCGAGAACAACCGCCCGGCGCTCAAGAAGGCCGGCTTCCTCTCCCGCGACGACCGTGCGGTCGAGCGCAAGAAGGCCGGTCTCAAGAAGGCCCGTAAGGCTCCGCAGTACAGCAAGCGTTAATCGCCTGCTCGGTCTGCTTGTACGTACGCCCCGGCGGCACTGTCCGTGCCGCCGGGGCGTACGGCTTTTTCACACCTTGGTTTCATAATCTTGGGCAGGACCCCGGACACCCTGGGCATGGCACGTACATTCGGAGGACAGCTGTGGGACGACTCTTCGGCACGGACGGGGTCCGCGGTGTGGCCAACGCCGATCTGACGGCTGAGCTGGCGCTCGGCCTCTCGGTGGCGGCGGCGCACGTGCTCGCCGAGGCGGGCAGCTTCGAGGGCCACCGGGCGACGGCCGTGGTCGGCCGCGACCCGCGGGCCTCGGGGGAGTTCCTGGAGGCGGCCGTCGTCGCGGGCCTCGCCAGCGCCGGGGTGGACGTGCTGCGGGTCGGCGTGCTGCCGACGCCCGCCGTCGCCTACCTCACCGGCGCGCTCGGCGCCGACCTCGGCGTGATGCTCTCGGCCTCGCACAACGCCATGCCCGACAACGGCATCAAGTTCTTCGCGCGCGGCGGGCACAAGCTGGCCGACGAGCTGGAGGACCGGATCGAGTCCGTGTACGAGGAGCACCGCACCGGCGCCCCCTGGGACCGGCCGACCGGCGCGGGTGTGGGCCGGGTACGCGACTACGACGAGGGCTTCGACAAGTACGTCGCCCACCTCATCGGCGTCCTGCCCAACCGGCTCGACGGGCTGAAGATCGTCCTCGACGAGGCGCACGGCGCCGCCGCGCGCGTCTCGCCCGAGGCGTTCTCCCGGGCCGGGGCCACCGTCGTCACCATCGGCGCCGAGCCGGACGGCCTCAACATCAACGACGGCTGCGGCTCCACCCACCTCGGGCTGCTGAAGGCCGCCGTCGTCGAGCACGGCGCCGACCTGGGCATCGCGCACGACGGCGACGCCGACCGCTGCCTGGCCGTGGACGGCGCGGGCGAGGAGGTCGACGGCGACCAGATCCTCGCCGTGCTGGCCCTCGCCATGCGCGAGGCGGGCACGCTGCGCGGCGACACCGTCGTCGGCACCGTCATGTCGAACCTGGGCTTCAAGCTGGCCATGGAGCGCGAGGGCCTCGACCTCGTCCAGACCGCGGTCGGCGACCGCTACGTCCTGGAGTCCATGAAGGAGCACGGCTACGCGCTCGGCGGCGAGCAGTCCGGGCACGTCATCGTCCTCGACCACGCCACCACCGGCGACGGCACCCTCACCGGCCTGATGCTGGCCGCCCGGGTCACCGCCACCGGCAAGTCCCTCGCCGAGCTCGCCGCCGTCATGGAGCGCCTGCCGCAGGTCCTGGTCAACGTCCCGGACGTCGACAAGGGCCGGGTCAACACCTCCGCCGAGCTGGCCAACGCCGTCGCCGACGCCGAGCGCGAGCTGGGCTCCACCGGCCGCGTCCTGCTGCGCCCCTCGGGCACCGAGCCGCTGGTCCGGGTCATGGTCGAGGCCGCCGACATCGAGCAGGCCCGCGCGGTGGCCGGCCGCCTCGCCGACGTCGTGAAGTCGGCCCTCGGCCAGACGGGCTGACGGGCTGACGGTCCCTCCGACGCGCCCCGGCCCCCTTCCCCGTACGCGGGAAGGGGGCCGGGGCCGTCTCAGCGGGCGGTGCCGCCGCCGTTCGCGGCCCGGCCCTTGCGGGTCCAGCGGCCCCGCTGGGTGCGCCACAGCAGGATCTGGCCGAGCAGGGTCACCGTGCCCGCCAGGACGATGCCGGTGAGGTTGAGCGCGAGCTGCTCGATCGAGCCCCACATCTGGCCGTACTGCCCGTAGCTGAGCGCCACCGCCGCGTTCGCCGCCGCCGGGACGGTCGTCACCGAGATCGCCACGCCGATCAGCGCGCCCGACTTCGTCGAGGTCAGCGACAGCGTGCCCGCCGCGCCCGCGAGCAGGGCGACCACGAAGGAGAACGGGTCCGGCTGCCAGATGAAGCCGGTGTTCACCCGCGGCGCGTCCAGCTTGGCCAGGCTGAACAGGCCCAGCGCGTCCATCGCCAGGCTGAACACCGTCGTCGCCACGATCGCCGCCGCGAAGCCGACGACCAGGGCGTACGAGGAGCGCAGCACCAGCTTCGGGGAGCGCCGCACGATCCCCGTGCAGATGCCCGCCAGCGGCCCGAACTCCGGGCCGACGGCCATCGCGCCCACGATCAGGATCGCGTTGTCCAGGACCACGCCACAGGCCGCGATCATGGTCGCCAGGATCATGAACGCGCTGTACGTGATGGTGAGCGTCGACTCCTCGTGGGTGGCGTCGCTCAGCTGCTCCCAGACGACCGCGTCGGCGCCCTCCCCGGGGGCCTCCTCCTCGGCCGCCTCGGCCCGCTTCGACAGCGAGAGGCCGACGTCGTCGACGGCGATCGAGCCGTCCTGGTCGATCCTCAGGTCCCGTAGCCCGTTGATGAGTTCGTCGCCGGCCTCGCGGGCCACGTCGCACATCACCACGTCCCCGGCGGGCTCGCGGGCGGCGCCGGGCAGGACCACCACGTGGGTGGTGCCCACGGTGCGGTCGATGAGGGCGACGGCCGCCTCCGTCCGGTCGGGCGGGACGATCATCCGTAGGTGCAGCATCCTCAGAGCTTACGGAGGCTCAGGGCCGCCTCCGGGCCTCAGAGCTTACGGAGGCTCAGCTTCTGCACCTTGTGGTCGGGGCCCTTGCGCACGACGAGCGTCGCCCGGCCGCGGGTGGGGGCCACGTTCTCCAGCAGGTTCACCTTGTTGATGGTCCGCCACATCGTGCGGGCGTAGTCCAGCGCCTCCTCCTCGGAGACCGTCGTCCAGCGCCGGAAGTACGAGGAGGGGTCCTGGAAGGCGGTGTCGCGCAGCTTGCGGAAGCGGTTCAGGTACCAGCGCTCGATGTCCTCGGGGCGCGCGTCCACGTACACCGAGAAGTCGAAGTAGTCCGCGAGCCCGACCCGGGTGCGCCCGTCCTTGCCGGGCAGGGCGGGCTGGAGGACGTTCAGCCCCTCGACGATGAGGATGTCGGGGCGGCGCACCACCAGCCGCTCGCCGGGCACCCGGTCGTAGATCAGGTGCGAGTAGACGGGCGCGGTGACCTCCTCCTTGCCCGCCTTGATGTCCGCGACGAACCGGGTCAGCGCCCGCCGGTCGTACGACTCGGGGAAGCCCTTGCGGGACATCAGGCCGCGCGCCCGCAGGTCGTCCATCGGGTAGAGGAAGCCGTCGGTGGTGACCAGCTCCACCCGCGGGTGCTCGGGCCAACGGGCGAGGAGGGCCTGGAGGAGGCGGGCGACGGTCGACTTGCCGACCGCGACCGAGCCGGCCACCCCTATGACGAAGGGGGTGCCGCGCTGTTCGGCCTTCTCGCCGAGGAAGGTGTTGAGGGCCCCGCGCAGCCCGCTGGTGGCCTGCACGTACAGGTTGAGCAGGCGCGACAGCGGCAGGTAGACGTCCCGGACCTCGTCGAGGTCGATGACGTCGCCGAGGCCGCGCAGCCGCTCGACCTCCTCGGCGGTCAGCGGCAGCGGGGTCTTGTCCCGCAGCGCGCTCCACTCGGCCCGAGTGAGATCGACGTACGGCGTCGGCTCGGCCGCCCGCCTGGCTCCGTTGCCGGCGGGACCGTTCGGGCTTCGTGGCGGCGAAGTGATCACCCCGCCATTGTCGTGGCTCCGGGGCGATCGTGTGCCGTGGGGTGGGTCACGCGGTAATCCGCTTGTGGCCCGGCGGCCCCTGCCATGATCATTCGGTCATGCGCATGTCTGTACGTACCGCCGTCTCCGCCGTCTCCGCCGCCTCCCTGGCCCTGCTGCTCACCGCCTGCGGGAGCGACACCCCCGACGCCAAGCCGAAGGGCGACAACGACGCCGCCGCGTCCGCCTCCGCCGCCGCCAAGCCCGACGTGAAGGCGCTGACCGCGGCCGAGCTGGAGAAGCTGGTCCTCGGGCAGCCCGACGCCCCCGGCTACCTGGTGAAGAAGGCGGGCGCGGCCGACATCGTCAACGCCGGTGACGTCGGCGCCGACAAGGCGGCCTGCGAGCCGCTCGCCGAGGCCATGTCCGGCGTCTCCACCGGCACCCCCGGGGCGAGCGCGATGCGCAAGGCCGTCCAGGCGAAGAAGGGCACGGCCGGCTCCCCCGACGACGTCCTGAACGCGCTCGCCGCGCCCGTCACGGCCGTCACCCTCGGCTCGTACGGCGGCCAGGGCGCCCAGCAGGCCATCGGCTCGCTGAAGGCCGCCTCCACCGCCTGCGGCGAGGGCTTCACCGTCAGCTCCAGCGGCGAGAAGACCAAGGTCACGAAGGTCACCCCGCTGCCGCTGACCGCGGGCGAGGAGGCCGTGGCCTTCACCGTCGTCAGCGACATGGAGGGCACCCCCTTCACGAGCACCCTGGCCGTCTTCCGCAAGGGCAACAACCTCGCCACCTTCTCGACCATCAGCGTCAGCGGCAAGGTCAAGGGCCTCCCGCAGGACCTCGTCGACGCGCAGGCGGCGAAGCTGCGCTGACTCCGGCCCTCCGGGGCCGCCGGGCCGTAGGCTGCGCGCTATGTGCGGAATCGTTGGCTACGTAGGCGGACAGTCGGCACTCGACGTCGTGATCGCCGGCCTCAAGCGGCTCGAATACCGGGGCTACGACTCGGCCGGCGTCGCGGTGCTCTCCGACGGGGGGCTCGCCGCGGCGAAGAAGGCCGGCAAGCTGGTCAATCTGGAGAAGGAGCTGGTGGAGCGCCCGCTGTCGAGCGGCTCCACCGGCATCGGACACACCCGCTGGGCCACCCACGGCGGCCCCACCGACGCGAACGCGCACCCGCACCTCGACAACGCGGGGCGCGTCGCCGTCGTCCACAACGGGATCATCGAGAACTTCGCCGTGCTCCGCGCGGAGCTGGCCGAGCGCGGCCACCGGCTCGGCTCCGACACGGACACCGAGGTGGTGGCCCACCTGCTGGCCGAGGAGTTCTCCTCGGTCGGCGACCTCGCCGAGGCCATGCGGCTGGTCTGCCGGCGGCTCGACGGGGCCTTCACCCTGGTCGCCGTGCACGCCGACCAGCCGGACGTGGTGGTCGGCGCCCGGCGCAACTCCCCGCTCGTCGTCGGGGTCGGCGAGGGCGAGAACTTCCTCGCCTCCGACGTCTCCGCCTTCATCGCCCACACCCGCTCGGCCATCGAGCTCGGCCAGGACCAGGTCGTGGAGCTCACCCGCGAGGGGGTCACCGTCACCGACTTCGACGGCGCCCCCGCCGACGTGCGCGCGTTCCACATCGACTGGGACGCCTCGGCCGCCGAGAAGGGCGGCTACGCCTCCTTCATGCTCAAGGAGATCGCGGAGCAGCCCAAGGCCGTCGCCGACACCCTGCTCGGCCGGATCGACGCGGAGGGGCGGCTGCGGCTGGACGAGGTGCGGATCCCCGACGCGGTGCTCCGCGAGGCCGACAAGATCGTCATCATCGCCTGCGGGACCGCCTTCCACGCCGGGCTCATCGCCAAGTACGCCATCGAGCACTGGACCCGCATCCCCTGCGAGGTCGAGCTGGCCAGCGAGTTCCGCTACCGGGACCCGATCCTCGGGCAGCGGACCCTGGTCGTCGCCATCTCCCAGTCCGGCGAGACCATGGACACCCTCATGGCGCTGCGGCACGCCCGCGAGCAGGGCGCCAAGGTGCTCGCCGTCTGCAACACCAACGGCTCGACGATCCCGCGCGAGTCGGACGCCGTGCTCTACACGCACGCCGGGCCCGAGGTCGCCGTCGCCTCCACCAAGGCGTTCCTGACCCAGCTCGTCGCCTGCTACCTGCTCGCGCTCTACCTGGGCCAGGTGCGCGGCACGCAGTGGGGCGACGAGATCGACGCCGTGGTGCGCGAGCTGTCCCGGATCGCCGACGAGGTGGAGCGGGTCCTGGAGACCATGGAGCCGGTGCGGGAGCTGGCGCGCTCGCTGGCCGGCGCGGACACGGTGCTGTTCCTCGGCCGGCACGTCGGCTATCCGGTGGCCCTCGAAGGCGCGCTGAAGCTCAAGGAGCTCGCCTACATGCACGCGGAGGGCTTCGCCGCCGGGGAGCTCAAGCACGGCCCGATCGCGCTCGTCGAGGACGGGCTGCCGGTGGTCGTCGTCGTGCCCTCGCCGCGCGGCCGGTCCGTGCTGCACGACAAGATCGTCTCCAACATCCAGGAGATCCGGGCCCGGGGCGCCCGGACGATCGTGATCGCCGAGGAGGGCGACGAGGCCGTCGTCCCCTACGCCGACCACCTCATCCGGATCCCCGCGACCCCTACGCTTCTCCAGCCGCTGGTCTCCACGGTGCCGCTCCAGGTCTTCGCCTGCGAACTGGCGACGGCGCGGGGCAACGAGGTCGACCAGCCGCGCAACCTGGCCAAATCCGTGACGGTGGAGTGAGTGGACAGATGATCATCGGGGTGGGGATCGACGTGGCGGAGATCGACCGCTTCGCCGCGTCGCTCGAACGGACGCCGGGGCTGCTCTCCCGGCTCTTCGTCGAGCGCGAGCTGCTGCTGCCCAGCGGCGAGCGGCGGGGCAGCGCCTCGCTGGCGGTGCGGTTCGCCGCGAAGGAGGCCCTGGCGAAGGCGCTGGGCGCCCCGGCGGGGCTGCACTGGACGGACGCCGAGGTGTACGTCGAGGACACCGGGCAGCCGAGGCTGCGGGTGCGCGGCACGGTGGCGGCGCGGGCGGCCGAGCTGGGGGTGCGGCACTGGCACGTGTCGCTGAGCCACGACGCCGGAGTGGCGTCGGCGGTGGTGATCGCGGAGGGGTAGGCGGCCTCGCCCTCGCCCTCGCCCTCGCCCTCGTACGCGCTCGGGCCGAGGGTGGCGGGCGGGGCGCCGAGCGGACAGGCTGGGTGCCATGCGTACCGCTTACCGCGTGGAGACCGTACGGGCCGCCGAGGCCGAACTGATGGCCCGGCTGCCGGAGGGCACGCTCATGCGGCGGGCCGCGGCCGGACTCGCCGCCGCCTGCCGAGGGCTGCTGCCGCGGGTGTACGGGGCCCGGGTCGTGCTCCTCGTCGGCAGCGGCGACAACGGGGGCGACGCCCTGTACGCCGGGGCGCTGCTGGCCCGGCGCGGCGCTGGTGTGACGGCCGTGCCGCTCGCCGCGCGCGCCCACGAGGGCGGCCTCGCGGCGCTGCGCGCGGCGGGCGGGCGGGTGGTCGGCCCGCACGAGGACCCGTACGAGGCGCTGGCCGCCGCCGACCTCGTGCTCGACGGGATCACCGGCATCGGCGGGCGCGGCGGGCTGCGGCCCGACGCGGTGCCCGTCGCGCGGGCGGCGCGCGGCTCCGACGCGGTCGTGGTCGCCGTGGACCTGCCGAGCGGCGTCGACGCGGACACCGGCGAGGTGCCGGGGGAGGCGCTGCGGGCCGACGCGACCGTCGCCTTCGGCGCGTACAAGCCGGGGCTGCTGATCGACCCGGCCCGGGAGTACGCGGGCGCGCTGCGGCTCGTCGACATCGGGCTCGACGCCACCCTCCCCTCGGTCCCGGACCTGGAGGCGCTCCAGCATGAGGACCTGGCGCGGCTGCTGCCGGTGCCGGGGGCGGAGAGCGACAAGTACCGGCGCGGGGTCGTCGGCGTCGTCGCCGGCTCCGCCCGCTACCCCGGCGCCGCCGTGCTGGCCGTCGAGGGCGCGCTGCGCGGCGGCGCGGGCGCGGTCCGCTACGTCGGCCCGGCGGGCCCCGCCGTCATCGCCGCCCGCCCCGAGACCCTGGTCCACGCGGGCCCGCCGTCGAGGGCGGGGCGCGTCCAGGCGTGGGTGGTGGGGCCGGGGATCGGGGAGGGGGCGGGGGACGGGCCGGATGCGTACGCGGCCGAGGGACCGGCCGGGGCCGGGGCGCCCGGCTCGGGCGCGTACCCGGACGGCTCCGGCGGCGCGGGTGGCACGGCGCCCGGCTCGGCCCCGTATCCCGTCGCGCCCGGCCGCCCGGCGGCGGTCTCCCCGCACCCCCTCGTCGCCGAGGTGCTCGCCGCCGACGTGCCCGTGCTCGTCGACGCGGACGGGCTGCGCGGGCTGTGTCCCGACGCCGTGCGGGCGCGGGGTGCGGCGACGGTGCTCACGCCGCACGCGGGGGAGGCGGCGGCGCTGCTCGGGGTCGAGCGGGGGGTGGTCGAGGCGGGGCGGCTGGCGGCCGTGCGGGCGCTGGCCGAGCGGTTCGGGGCGACCGTGCTGCTGAAGGGCTCGACGACGCTGGTGTGCGGGCCGGGCGGGACCGGTCCGGTGCGGGTGAACCCGACCGGCACCTCCTGGCTCGCCACGGCGGGCAGCGGGGACGTGCTGTCCGGCCTCGCGGGCTCGCTGCTCGCCGCCGGGCTCGCGCCCGTGGACGCCGCCTCCGCCGCCGCCTACCTGCACGGGCTCGCGGCCCGCCGCGCCGCCCGGGGCGCCCCGGTGGCCGCCGGGGACGTGGCGGCGGCGCTGCCGGGCGCCTGGCGGGACGTCACCGGCGGCTGAGCGCCCGCCACTCGGCGGAACGCGTTGCTCCGCAGGGGGCGCAGCGCAGGCGCCCCGGCCCCGGGCGGCATGGGATGGGCGGGTGATCAGATGGAGAGGACGCCGCCGCGGCGTCACCGCGCTGTTGCCCGCCCTGGCCCTGGCCCTGCCGCTGGCCCTGACCCCGGCCCTGCTCCCCTCGCCCGCCCGCGCCGACGCGCCCGAGCCCGAGGCCGCGGAGGTGCTGCTGCCCGGCGGGGTCGCCGCCGGGCGGGGCGAGTACCCGATGGACACCCCCGACCAGGTGCTGCCGCCGCGGCAGGCGGAGGGCGGCGAGCCCGTGCCCGTACCCGTACCGGCGAAGGAGGTGGACGAGCTCGTCGAGTTCCTGCCCCGGGACGCCGCCAAGGCGGCCTGCACCGCGAGGACCGGCCCCCATCAGCGCCGGGTGGAGCGGCTGCTGAAGCTGAAGGCGGACGGGAAGCAGTCCGCGGCGGACTGCAAGGCCATCCGCGCCTTCCAGCAGCGGGAGAAGATCAAGCCCGCCAACGGCTACGCCGGACCCGTCACCTGGGGCCGCGCCGAACTGCTCGCCGCCCGCAAGAACCCCAACGCTGCCGGGAAGTGCCCCGCCCGCTCCTACCCCGTCGCCTGCGTCGACCTCGACCGGGAGCTGATGTGGGTGCAGAAGGGGAAGAAGCTCACCTACGCCGTGGTCAACGTGCGCAGCGGGCGGGCCGGGTACCGGACCAGGACCGGCTGGCACAAGGTCTACTGGCGGCACAAGGACCACTGGTCGACGATCTACGACACGCCCATGCCGTTCTCCCAGTTCTTCAGCGGCGGCCAGGCGTTCCACGCCGTCTACGGGCAGATCGCGACCCCCGTCGGCAGCCGTGGCTGCGTGAATCTGAGCTACCGCAACGCCGAGCGGCTGTGGGGCGTGCTGCGCAAGGGGGACCGGGTCTACGTGTGGGGCAAGCGGCCGGAAGGGTGAGGCGGCCCGGCGACCTGAGAGACTGGGCGGCGATGACTGAGACACCACTGCCCCGCCGTGCCCGTGCCGAGATCGACCTGGGAGCGCTGCGCGCGAACGTCCGCGCGCTGCGCGCCCGGGTCGAACCGCACGTCCAGATCATGGCCGTGGTCAAGGCCGACGCGTACGGGCACGGGGCCCTGCCCTGCGCCCGCGCCGCCGTCGAGGCGGGTGCGACCTGGGTCGGCACGGCGACACCCGAGGAGGCGCTGGCGCTGCGGGCGGCCGGGCTGCGGGACGTGCGGATCATGTGCTGGCTGTGGACGCCGGGCGACCCGTGGGCGGAGGGCATCGAGGCCGGGCTCGACATGTCGGTGAGCGGCCTGTGGGCGCTGGCCGAGGTCGCCGAGGCGGCCCGGGAGACCGGGCGGAGGGCCAGGATCCAGCTCAAGGCCGACACCGGGCTCGGGCGCAACGGCTGCCAGCCCGCCGACTGGCCGGAGCTCGTCACCGAGGCGCTGAAGGCCGAGGCGCAGGGGCTGGTGAAGGTGACCGGGCTCTGGTCGCACTTCGCCTGCGCGGACGAGCCGGGGCACCCCTCGATCGCCGCTCAGCTCGACCTCTTCCGGACCATGCTGGAGTACGCGGAGAAGGCCGGGGTCCAGCCGGAGGTGCGGCACATCGCCAACTCGCCGGCCACCCTGACCCTGCCCGAGACCCACTTCGACCTGGTGCGGCCCGGCATCGCCATGTACGGCGTCTCCCCGGCGCCCGAGATCGGCACCTCCGCCGAGCTGGGGCTGCGGCCGGTGATGACCCTCAAGGCGAGCGTCGCCCTGGTCAAGGACGTGCCCGGCGGGCACGGGGTGTCGTACGGGCACCACTACACGACCCCGGGCGACACCACGCTCGGCCTGGTCCCGATCGGCTACGCGGACGGCATCCCCCGGCACGCCTCCGGGCGCGGCCCGGTGCTCGTCGACGGCACGGTGCGGACGGTGGCCGGGCGGGTGGCCATGGACCAGTTCGTGGTGGACCTCGGCGGCGACCGGCCCGCGCCGGGCACCGAGGCGGTGCTGTTCGGGCCCGGCGACGGGGGCGAGCCGACGGCGCAGGACTGGGCCGACGCGGCCGGCACCATCGCGTACGAGATCGTCACCCGGATCGGCGCGCGGGTCCCGCGCGTCCACCTGGGCGCGTAACGGGGGGCGGGGCGGCCGTGGGCGAGGAGACCTGGCGGCGGGCCGGCTGGGCCGGTGCCGCGATAGGCGTGCTCGCGGCCGGGGCCGCCGCCGGGGTCGCGGTCGAGCGGCTGACCGTCGGGCGCTCGGTGCGCGAGAAGGCGCGGCTCGCGCTGGACGCCGAGGGCCCGTTCGGGGCGCTGCGCGGGGCCCCGGGCTGGGCGGTCGCCGAGGACTCCACGCGGCTGTACTACGAGGTGGACGAGGTCGAGGGGGACGCGCCCGCCCCGCGCAGGCGGCGCCTGTTCGGGCGGAAGGCGCCCGCGCCGGTGACCGTCGTCTTCAGCCACGGCTACTGCCTCGGCCAGGACTCCTGGCACTTCCAGCGGGCCGCGCTGCGGGGCCTGGTCCGCGCGGTCTACTGGGACCAGCGCAGCCACGGGCGGTCCGGCCGGGGCGTCGAGCAGGCGGGGCCGGACGGGGCGCCCGTCTCCATCGGGCGCCTGGGCGACGACCTGAAGGCCGTCATCGACACGGCCGCCCCCGAGGGCCCGCTGGTGCTGGTGGGGCACTCGATGGGCGGGATGACGATGATGGCGCTGGCCGGCCGGCACCCGGAGCTGGTGCGCGAGCGGGTGGTCGGCGCCGCCTTCGTGGGGACCTCGGCCGGGCGGCTCGACGAGATCAGCTACGGGCTGCCGATGGCCGGGGTCAACGCGGTGCGCCGGGTGCTGCCCGGGGTGCTGCGGGCGCTCGGCTCGCGGGCGGAGCTGGTGGAGCGGGGGCGGCGGGCGACCGCCGACCTGTTCGCGGGCCTGATCAAGAAGTACTCGTTCTCCTCGAAGGACGTGGACCCGTCGGTGGTCCGGTTCGCGGAGCGGATGATCGAGTCGACCCCGATCGACGTGGTCGCCGAGTTCTATCCGGCGTTCGTCGAGCACGACGAGACGGCGTCGCTGGCCGCCTTCCGGGAGCTGCCGGTGCTGGCGCTCGCCGGGGACCGGGACCTGGTCACGCCGAGCTCGCACACCGAGGCCCTCGCCGACCTGCTGCCGGACGCCGAGCTGGTCATCGTGCCGGACGCCGGGCACCTGGTGATGCTGGAGCACCCGGAGGCGGTCACCGACCGGCTCGCCGACCTCCTCGGACGGGTGGGCGCGGTCCCCTTGGGCGAGGGACCGGCCGGCGGCTAGGTAGGTTGGCGGGCATGGACACTCCGCACAACCAGGCCACCCTCGTCATCGACTCGCCCGAGCGGATGACGGAGCTCGGCCGCAGGCTCGCGAAGCTGCTGCGCCCCGGCGACCTCGTGATGCTCACCGGCGAGCTCGGCGCCGGGAAGACCACGCTCACCCGGGGGCTCGGCGAGGGCCTCGGTGTCCGCGGCGCCGTGACCTCGCCGACCTTCGTCATCGCCCGCGTCCACCCCTCGCTGGTCGGCGGCCCGGCGCTGGTCCACGTCGACGCGTACCGCCTGGGCGGCGGGCTCGATGAGATGGAGGACCTGGACCTGGACGTCTCGCTGCCGGACTCGGTGGTGGTCGTCGAGTGGGGTGACGGCAAGGTCGAGGAGCTGACGGACGACCGGCTGCACGTGCTGATCCACCGGGTGGTCGGCGGCCCGGCGGAGGGGGCGGACGGCACGGAGGACCCGGAGGGCACGGACGACCGGCGGACCGTGGTGCTGCACGGGATCGGCGGCCGGTGGGCGGACGAGGACCTGCTGCTGGGCTGAACGTACGTAGGTTCCGACAACGTGTCGGGAAAATGTTGCGTGAGTGCTCCACCCCGTGGTGACATGGGATCACGAGCTGGTTAGGTGCACCTAACCTACGGGAGGCATTCATGGCGACGCCGGAGCACGCCGTTCGGAGGGACCGCACCGCGGACCGCGTCTCGATGAGAGACCTGCTGGCCTCCTGCGCCGCGGCCAGCGCCGTCTCGACCCCGCCGCGCGAGCCCGTGCCGGCGGCGGACGAGCCGGAGCCGCCGGTTCACGAGGTCCACGAGGTCCACGAGGAAGCCGCCTGAGCGTCGCCCGGCCGGGCGAACGGCGGCTGGACGACGACTAGGCGACGACTAGGCGACGACGACGACCTTCGCGCCGATCACCGCGAAGGTCCACAGCGCGTCGCCGTCCGCGCGCTTCATGCGGACGCCGCCGGTCTTCCGCGAGGGGTCCGGCGTCGGTGTCGAGTTGTCCACGGCCGCGCTGAAGCCCACCGACACGTCCTGCACGGTCGCGAACCGCACCACGTGCTCGATCTGCACCCCGTCCGAGCCGCGCACCGCGCCCGAGCGCGAGGTCACCGCGTACGCCCCGGGCGGCGGCGAGATGGTGCTGGGCATCACCGAGAAGGTGTGGGTGACCTGGTTCTTCGCGTCCACCAGCCACACCCGGCGGTTGGCCAGCGCGTACACCACCCGCTCGCCGGTGCCGGAGGCCGCGGGCAGCGCCAGCGGGTCCTTCGCCGACGGCTTCGGCTTGCCGGTGGCCGGAGCCGAGGGGGCCGAGCTCGGCGCCTGCGGCTTCACGGCCAGCTCGGCGGCCGAGGGAGCCACGGCCGAAGCCTGGTAGGCGAGGAAGCCGATCACCGCGACGGCCGCCGCGGTGAGCCCGGCCACGATTCCCGAGCTGCTCCTTGCCACCGTGCGCCCACCTTCCCTCGTACCACTGTCGTATCTGCGTATCGGTCCTACGTATACGGTCGCCTGACCGTAGCAGCCGCCGCCCCGTCCGGGCGGGGCGGCGGCTGCCGGACACGCCCCGCGCTCCGGCGCCGTAGGCTGTTCGCGTGCTCTTGCTCGCCATGGATACCGCCACACCCGCCGTCACCGTCGCCCTGCACGACGGCGACTCCGTCGTCGCCGCGTCGAGCCAGGTCGACGCCCGCAGGCACGGGGAGCTGCTGCTGCCCGCCGTCGACCGGGTCCTGAAGGAGGCCGGCCTCGCGCTCGACGCGGTGACCGGGCTCGTGGTCGGCGTCGGCCCCGGCCCGTACACCGGTCTGCGCGTCGGCCTCGCGACCGCCGCCGCCTTCTCCTCCGCGCTCGGCGTCCCCGTGCACGGCCTGTGCACCCTCGACGGCCTCGCCTACGCCTCCGGGATCGAGGGCCCCTTCGCCGTGGCGACCGACGCCCGCCGCAAGGAGGTCTACTGGGCGCGCTACGCCGACGCCCGCACCCGCGAGACCGACGCGGCCGTCGACCGCCCCGCCGACATCGCCGAGCGGCTCGCCGGACTGCCCGTGGTCGGCGCCGGGGCGCGGCTGTACCCGGAGGCGTTCCCGGACGCCCGCGACCCCGAGCACCAGTCCGCCGCCGCGCTCGCCGCCCTCGCGGCCGAGCGGCTCGCCGCGGGCGGGGAGGGCTTCCTGGAGCCGCTCCCGATGTACCTGCGCCGCCCCGACGCGCAGGTGCCGAAGAACTACAAGGTGGTCACGCCGAAGTGAGCGGCGCGGCCCTGCGCGAGATGCGCTGGTGGGACATCGGCCCCGTGCTCGCCCTGGAGGCCGAGCTCTTCCCCGAGGACGCCTGGTCCGAGGGGATGTTCTGGTCCGAGCTCGCCCACTCCCGCGGCCCCCGCGCGACCCGCCGTTACGTGGTCGCGGAGGAGCCCGGCGGCCCGGCGGACACCAGCGGCGCGGGCCGGATCGTCGGCTACGCGGGACTCGCCGCGGCCGGCGGGCTCGGCGACGTGCAGACCATCGCCGTCGCCCGCGACCAGCAGGGCACCGGCCTCGGCGGGCGCCTCCTGACCGACCTGCTCCAGCACGCCACCGCCTTCGAGTGCGACGAGGTCCTGCTCGAAGTGCGCGTGGACAACACCCGGGCCCAGAAGCTCTACGAGCGCTTCGGCTTCGAGCCCATCGGTTTCCGGCGCGGCTACTACCAGCCCGGAAACGTGGACGCGCTCGTGATGCGACTGACCGTTCAAGGAACTGAGACTGATTCTGATGGCTGCTGACGAACCGCTCGTACTCGGCATCGAGACCTCCTGCGACGAGACCGGCGTCGGCATCGTCCACGGGACCACCCTCCTCGCGGACGCCGTCGCCTCCAGCGTCGACACCCACGCCCGCTTCGGCGGCGTGGTGCCCGAGATCGCCTCCCGCGCCCACCTGGAGGCGATGGTCCCGACGATCGAGCGCGCCCTGAAGACCGCCGGGGTCTCCCCGAAGGACCTCGACGGCATCGCCGTCACCGCGGGCCCCGGCCTCGCGGGCGCGCTGCTCGTCGGCGTCTCGGCCGCCAAGGCGTACGCGTACGCCCTCGGCAAGCCGCTCTACGGCGTCAACCACCTCGCCTCGCACATCTGCGTCGACCAGCTGGAGCACGGCCGGCTGCCCGAGCCGACGATGGCCCTGCTGGTCTCCGGCGGCCACTCCTCGCTGCTGCTGTCCTCGGACATCACCTCCGACGTGCGCCCGCTCGGCGCGACCATCGACGACGCGGCGGGCGAGGCGTTCGACAAGATCGCGCGCGTGCTCGACCTCGGCTTCCCCGGCGGCCCGGTCATCGACCGGCTGGCCCGCGAGGGCGACCCGAAGTCGATCGCGTTCCCGCGCGGCCTGTCCGGCGCCAAGGACCCCGCGTACGACTTCTCCTTCTCCGGCCTGAAGACCGCCGTGGCCCGCTGGATCGAGGCCAAGCGGAACGCGGGCGAGGAGGTCCCCGTCCGGGACGTCGCCGCGTCCTTCCAGGAGGCGGTCGTCGACGTGCTCACCCGCAAGGCCGTCCGGGCCTGCAAGGACGAGGGCGTCGACCACCTGATGATCGGCGGCGGCGTGGCCGCCAACTCGCGGCTGCGGGCGCTGGCCCAGGAGCGCTGCGAGCGGGCCGGGATCCGGCTGCGGGTGCCCCGGCCGGGCCTGTGCACCGACAACGGCGCGATGGTCGCGGCCCTCGGCGCCGAGATGGTCGCCCGCAACCGGCCCGCCTCCGACCTGGAGCTGTCCGCCGACTCCTCGCTGCCGGTGACGGACCCGCACGTGCCGGGCGCCCACGCGCACGACCACGGGCATGTGCACGACCACGGGCATGTGCACGACCACGACCACGTGCACGAGGTCAGCAAGGAGAACCTCTACCCGTGACCACGGTGACCCTGATGTGGGAGGCCCGCGCCGCCGAAGGACGCGGCGCCGAGCTGCTGGCCTGGGCGCGCGCCCAGCAGCTGCCGGGCGCGCCGCTGCGCCGCGAGACCTTCCGGGCGCCGGGGGAGCGGGTCCTCGTGCTGACCTGGTGGGCGACGGACGGCGGGCCGGACGCCGAGCTGCCCGAGCTGCCGGAGCCGGACGCGGCGCTGGTGGGCCGCCCGGTGCACCGCTGGCGCTTCGAGTCGGTGGAATCGCTCACGTAGGGCAACCCTTCGAACGGATCGCGCATCCCACAGCGTGTGAAGAAGACGATCGCGCTGTGGGCGGCGCTCACCGCCGTGGCCCTGTTCGCCGCGACCGGCTGCACGACGGAGAACGGCCCGGCGGGCGCCGCCTCCGCCGGCACCGGCGCCGCGAGCCCCTCGGCCGCCGCGTCCACCGGCTCCCCGCGCACCCCCGACGCGGCCTCCGCGCGCGCCGCCGCGTACCGCAAGTGGGGCCTCAAGCCCCTCGCGGAGCCGCCCGCCCCGCCCGCGAGGAAGCCGGTCAGCCGGGCGCCCGGCGGGCCGGTGCCCGTGGTCAGCGACATCCCGACCAAAGAGAAGATCGTCTTCCTCACCATCGACGACGGCGCCGAGAAGGACCCCGAGTTCGTCGCGATGACGCGGGAGCTGGGGATCCCGCTGACGATGTTCCTCACCGACGCGGCCATCCGCACCGACTACCGCTACTTCCAGCCGCTCGTCGCCCAGGGCCACGGCGTCGCCAACCACACCCTCAGCCACCCGAACATGCGGACCCTGTCCGCCGCCGCCCAGCGCCGGGAGATCTGCGGGCAGCAGGAGAAGCTCACCGCCGAGTACGGCACGAAGCCGCGCCTCTTCCGCCCGCCCTACGGCAACTGGAACGAGTCCACGCGCGCGGCGGCGGCCGAGTGCGGCATCGACGCGATCGTCCTGTGGCGCGAGTCCATGCAGATCACCAACATGCAGTACCAGCGCGGCGACAAGAAGCTGCACCCCGGCGACATCATCCTGGCCCACTTCCGGGGCCCGTCCGAGCTCAAGGGCCGGACGATGACCGAGATGACGGCCAACCTGCTGCGCCACATCCAGGAGCAGGGCTTCACGATCGCGCGCCTGGAGGACTACCTCTAGAGCGTCCGCGGCGGAAACATCTCCGGCGGAACATCTCCGGAAAGTTTTTCCGGGGTGGTGTCGATGCGGGCCGTCCCCGATCGACGTATGAGTGTGAAGGCGGGGAACGGCCCCGCCACCGCACCGAGGAGTCACCATGCCGCGCTACCTCTCCCTCGTCCGCATCGAGGAGAACACCATCGACATGGCGTCCGCCGACCCCGGCTTCGAGGAGCGCATGGGCGCCCTGTTCGAGGAGATCACCAAGGCCGGCGTCATGCTCGACACGGCCGGGCTCAAGCCCACCTCCGACAGCACCCGGATCTCCTGGCGCGACGGCGAGCTCGCCTACACCGACGGCCCCTTCACGGAGACCAAGGAGGTCGTCGGCGGCTACGCCATGATGCAGTGCAAGGACATGGCCGAGGCCGTCGAGTGGGGCCGGCGCTTCCTGGAGGTCCACCCGAAGCACTGGACCGTGGGCCTGGAGATCCGCGAGGTCGAGGAGATGCCGGGGTCCTGAACCCCGCCGCCGGGCCGCGCTCGGCGCTTGGCAGCGCTTGGCGGCGCTTGGCGGCGCTTGTCAGTGGGCTGTGCTGTCATGTGAGACGTGACGGCACAGTCGGTCGAACAGACCCTGGACACGGTGTTCCGGATGGAGTCCGCCCGGATCATCGCCACCGTGGCGCGGATCGTCCGGGACGTCGGCATCGCCGAGGAGATCGCCCAGGACGCCCTCGTCGCCGCCCTCGAACAGTGGCCGCGCGAGGGCGTCCCGGCCCGGCCGGGCGCCTGGCTCACGGCCACCGCCAAGCACCGCGCCGTCGACCTCGTGCGGCGCCGCGAGACGTACGCCCGCAAGCTCGCCGAGGCCGGCCGCGAGCTGACCGAGTCGGCGTACGACCCGGAGCCCTCGGGCCCCGGGGACATCGACGACGACGTGCTCCGGCTCGTCTTCACCACCTGCCACCCGGTGCTCTCCGCCGAGGCCCGCACCGCGCTCACCCTGCGCCTGCTCGGCGGGCTGCGCACGGACGAGATCGCCCGCGCCTTCCTGGTACCGGAGGCGACGGTCGCCGCGCGGATCACCCGCGCCAAGCGGACCCTCGCCCGCTCCGGGGTCGCCTTCGAGGTGCCCTACGGGGCGGACCGGGCGGCCCGGCTCGGCTCGGTCCTGGAGGTCATCTACCTGATCTTCAACGAGGGGTACGCGGCGACCGCCGGCGACGACCTGCTCCGCCCCGCCCTGTGCGAGGACGCCCTGCGGCTGGCCCGCGTCCTCGCCGCGCTGATGCCCCGGGAGGGCGAGGCGCACGGGCTGGCCGCCCTGCTGGAGATCCAGGCGTCCCGGACGGCGGCCAGGACCGGCCCGGACGGGCAGCCGGTGCTCCTCGCCGACCAGGACCGGCGGCGCTGGGACCGGCTGCTGATCCGGCGGGGGTACGCGGCCCTGGAACGGGCCGTCGAGGCGGGCGGCGCCACCGGCCCGTACGCCCTCCAGGCCGCGATCGCCGCCTGCCACGCGCGGGCCGCGCGGTACGAGGAGACGGACTGGGCGACGATCGCCGCGCTCTACCGGCGGCTCGCCGCCGTCGCCCCCTCCCCGGTCGTCGAGCTGAACCGGGCGGTCGCCGTGTCGATGGCCGAGGGCCCCGAGGCGGGCCTCGCGCTCGTCGACGCCCTCGCCGCCGCCCCGGCCCTGGACCGCTACCACCTCCTGCCCAGCGTCCGGGGCGAGCTGCTGGCGCGGCTCGGCCGGGACGCGGAGGCGCGGGCCGAGTTCGCGCGCGCCGCCGAGCTCACGCGCAACGAGCGGGAGCGGGCGCTGCTGCTCCGGCGGGCGGCGGGGTGAGCGGGCGGGGCGTGCGGGGGCGCGGGGTGAGGGGCTGGGGCGCGCGGGGGCGCGGGCGGCGCCGGGCCGCCGGCGGGATGCGGGAGGCGTGCGGGGTGCGGGGCCGTAGGGCCGCGGGGTGAGCCGTCGGGGCGCGCGGGGCCCGGAGGGCGCGGGCGCGCGGTGGGCGCGGGCTGAGCCGCCAAGGCGTCGCCGGCCGCCGGATAGGCTCCCCGCCATGTCGCCCCGCATACCGCTGCCGCCGCCCCCGCCGCCCGTAGAGCTCCGGAGCTGGCCCGACCGGCGGGCGCTGCTGGCCGACCGGGAGTTCGCCATGGGCACCCTGGGGCGGTGGCTGCTAGGGCCCCGGCGGCTCACGATGTTCCTGGTCTGCTGCGGGCTGCTCCAGCTCGGCTGGGCGCTGATCGGCGTGACGCTGGTGGGCGCCGCCGAGACCGCGGGCAACGAGCAGCCCGAGTACCTGGGCCTGCTGGTCGCGGTCTTCGTCGGCCTGCTGGGGCTCGGCGTCTTCGCCCCCGCCGTCTGGCTGACCGTGCGCGGCGTGCGCCGGGACCGGGTGGCGCGCGAGCGGCTGCTGGCCTGGGCGGCCCTCGACCGGGACGCGGCCTCGGACGCGCGGCTGCGGCTGCCGGTGCTGAGCGCGAGCTGGCTGGTGCTGTCGTTCGCGCTGTGCGCAGTCGGGCTGTGGACGGCCTTCGCGGTGCCGCTCCGCACCGACCCGGCGGACGGCGGCTACGGCGTCGTCGCGTACGGCATGGGCGCCGCGCTCCTGCTGTGGGTGACGGGGCTGACCGGCCTCGCGAAGGCGTTCGGGCACTACCGGATGGCGGTCCGGCTCACCGCCCGGCCGGGTGACCGATCAGCATCGTCGGGGCTCCCGCGACCCGAGTGAGCAGCACCGTCGCGGAGTTGGGGCCCTTGGGCTTCACCCGGCGGCGGATCTCCTCCGGTTCGACGGCGGAGCCGCGCTTCTTCACGGTCAGCGTGCCGACCTCGCGCTCGCGCAGCAGGGCCTTCAACTTCTTCAGGTTGAAGGGGAGTTCGTCGGTGATCTCGTAGGCGGCGGCGTACGGGGTGGGGACGAGCGCGTCGGCGGTGACGTACGCGATGGTCGGGTCGATCAGCCCGCCGTCGAGCTCCCGGGCGACCTCGGCGACCAGGTGGGCGCGGATGACGGCGCCGTCGGGCTCGTAGAGATAGCGGCCGACGGGCCGCACGGCCGGGTCGGGCAGGGTCCCGCCGGTGAGGCTCGCGCCGCCGGGCAGCAGGGTGGCGCGGCGGGCGCCGGGCTCGGTGCCGAACCAGAGCACGGCCTCCTTCACGTCCCCGCCGTCCGAGATCCACTCCGCCTCGGCCTCCTCGGGCACCGCCTCGTGCGGGATGCCCGGGGCGATCTTCAGGGCCGCGTGCGGGGCCGTGCGGGCCGCCTCGACCGCCCAGGACAGCGGCGGCGAGTACGCCTCGGGGTCGAAGATCCGGCCGCGTCCGCCGCGCCGGGCGGGATCGACGAAGACGGCGTCGTACGAGGAGGTGTCGATCTCGGTCACGTCCGCGCAGCGCACCTCGATCAGCCCGTCGAGGCCGAGCGCCGCCGCGTTGGCGCGGGCCGCCTCGGCGGTGAGCGGGTCGCGGTCGACGGCGAGGACCGCGATCCCGGCGCGGGCGAGCGCGAGGGCGTCGCCGCCGATGCCCGAGCAGAGGTCGGCCACGCCGCGCACGCCGAGCGCCTTGAGCCGGGCCGCCCGGTAGGCGCCGACGGTGGCGCGGGTGGACTGCTCGACGCCGTTGGGGGTGAAGTACATCCGGTGGGCGTCCTCGGCGCCGAACTTCGCCACCGCCCGCTGCCGCAGCCGGGCCTGGCCGAGCGCCGCCGAGACCAGCTCGGTGGGGTGCTCGCGGCGC
This sequence comes from Streptomyces sp. NPDC048659, assembly GCF_040650575.1. Classification (NCBI taxonomy): domain Bacteria; kingdom Bacillati; phylum Actinomycetota; class Actinomycetes; order Kitasatosporales; family Streptomycetaceae; genus Streptomyces; species Streptomyces sp. NPDC048659. Next base: position 311,205 of record NZ_JBEZHM010000002.1, read on the forward strand.
AGCCGGGAGGCGACCGCCAGCTCCTGGGCGGGGTCGTAGTCGCGCAGGGCGGCGAGGAAGGCCTGCCCCTCGGGGGCGAGCAGGGCGGCGAAGGCGGCGAGGTCGGTCACCCGTCCCATTCTGAGGGGCGCGCGGGGCGTGTGGGCCGCCCGGGGGACCGTGCGGGCCGCGCCGGTGGTGTCGGGGCCCGGGAGGGGGTCGGCGCTGAAAGGATGCGGCGCCATGCAGCTAGTACGACAAAAAGAACAAAAGCGATCATTCCGGACTACTCGGATGGTCGGCGCCGCCCTCGCGGTCGCCGCGCTCGGCTCCGCCTGCGCGGGCCCCGGCGGCGCGGAGCAGTCGGCGCCCCCCAAGCCCGCCGCGGGCCAGCCGCACGCGCAGAACGCGGCCGGCGCGCTCGGCTCGTACGCCGACCGGGTCCGCGCCGAGCGCGCCGCCCGGGTGGCCGCCGCCAGGAAGTGGGGCCTGGCCCAGCCGCCGCTGGAGGCCCCTGCGCCGCCCAAGGTCAAGCCGAGGATCACCACCCGCAAGGGCTTCGAGACCGACGGGGAGGGCCTGCCGCCCGTCTTCACCACCGTCCCGACCAAGCAGAAGATCGTCTTCCTGACCATCGACGACGGCGCCGAGAAGGACCCCGAGCTGCTGCGGATGATGAGCGAGCTCAAGCTCCCGTACAGCGCCTTCCTCAGCGACTACCTGGTCAAGGAGGACTACGGCTACTTCCGGAAGATGCAGACCTCCCAGCCCGGCGGGGTCGCCCTGCACAACCACACCCTCAACCACCGCTACCTGCCGGGCCTCGACTACGCCGACCAGAAGCGCGAGATCTGCGGGATGCAGGACGTCATCGAGAAGCGCTTCGGCAAGCGGCCCGAGCTCTTCCGCCCGCCGTACGGCAACTACAACGAGGACACCCTGCGCGCGGCCAGGAGCTGCGGGGTCAAGGCCGTTCCGCTGTGGGCCTCCGAGGCGTTCCCCGACCACATGGAGTGGCGCGAGTGGGACCGGGACCTGCACCCCGGCGACATCGTCCTCACCCACTTCCGGGGCAAGGAGGACTGGAAGGGCACCATGCCGGACATGATCCGCCGGGTGATGAAGACCATCACGGCGAAGGGCTACGCGGTGGCCAGGCTGGAGGACTACGTATGAGCCGGGCGCGCCGGCTGGCAGCCGCACTGGCCCTGACCGGCGCGCTGCTCGCCCTCACCTCCTGCGCGAGCGCGGCCGACCCGATCGACCCGATCGAACGGCTCGGCCGCAAGGCGGCGGAGCGGGTCACCCCGCACCCGCCGCGCGCCGGCCGGCCCGCCCCCGCCCCCGTCCCCTCCGGGTCGGCGTCCCCGTCCCCGTCCCCGACCCTGTCGGCGTCCACGGCCCCGGTCAGGCCCCTCGTACGGAACCACGGGCACCGGCCGCACGTTCTTCCGGGAGCGTCCCCGCGTCACGCCACAGGGTCGTGAATTGGCACTCCGCTTGACCGAGTGCTAATCGCGGTCATAGTCTCGCTTCTGGCACTCCCCACCGGAGAGTGCCAACACAGCGACGGGCAGGTCCGGCACCCGCGACGACGGATCCACCTGGTCGCCACCTCAGACAGTTAACCCCGCGAGATCTCCGAAGGGGGAGGTCGGATCGTGACGACCGCCAGCTCCAAGGTTGCCATCAAGCCGCTTGAGGACCGCATCGTGGTCCAGCCGCTCGACGCCGAGCAGACCACGGCCTCCGGCCTGGTCATCCCGGACACCGCGAAGGAGAAGCCCCAGGAGGGCGCCGTCCTCGCCGTGGGCCCGGGCCGTTTCGAGAACGGCGAGCGCCTGCCGCTCGACGTCCAGGTCGGCGACGTCGTGCTCTACAGCAAGTACGGCGGCACCGAGGTGAAGTACAACGGTGACGAGTACCTCGTCCTCTCGGCTCGCGACGTGCTCGCGATCATCGAGAAGTAAGTCACCCAGGACCTTCACAGGCACCTGAAGATGCTTTGAGCTGCGCCCCTGACCCCTGTGCTTTTCCGCGGGCGTCCAGGGGCGCAGTTTTCTTTCAACGATTTCGAGAGGGCTGAACCGCTTCCATGGCGAAGATCCTGAAGTTCGACGAGGACGCCCGTCGCGCCCTTGAGCGCGGCGTCAACAAGCTTGCCGACACGGTGAAGGTGACGATCGGCCCCAAGGGCCGCAACGTCGTCATCGACAAGAAGTTCGGCGCCCCCACCATCACCAACGACGGTGTCACGATCGCCCGCGAGGTCGAGATCGAGGACCCGTACGAGAACCTCGGCGCCCAGCTCGTGAAGGAGGTGGCGACCAAGACCAACGACATCGCGGGTGACGGCACCACCACCGCCACCGTGCTCGCCCAGGCGCTCGTCCGCGAGGGCCTGCGCAACGTCGCCGCCGGCGCCTCCCCGGCCGCCCTGAAGAAGGGCATCGACGCCGCGGTCAAGGCCGTGTCCGAGGAGCTCCTCGCGACCGCCCGCCCGATCGACGACAAGTCGGACATCGCCGCCGTCGCCGCGCTCTCCGCGCAGGACCAGCAGGTCGGCGAGCTCATCGCCGAGGCCATGGACAAGGTCGGCAAGGACGGTGTCATCACCGTCGAGGAGTCCAACACCTTCGGCCTGGAGCTGGAGTTCACCGAGGGCATGGCCTTCGACAAGGGCTACCTCTCGCCGTACATGGTCTCCGACCAGGAGCGCATGGAGGCCGTCCTCGACGACCCGTACATCCTGATCAACCAGGGCAAGATCTCCTCCATCCAGGACCTCCTGCCGCTGCTGGAGAAGGTCATCCAGGCCGGTGGCTCCAAGCCGCTGCTGATCATCGCCGAGGACGTCGAGGGCGAGGCGCTCTCCACCCTCGTCGTCAACAAGATCCGCGGCACCTTCAACGCCGTCGCCGTCAAGGCGCCCGGCTTCGGTGACCGCCGCAAGGCGATGCTCCAGGACATGGCCACCCTCACCGGTGCCACCGTCATCTCCGAGGAGGTCGGCCTCAAGCTCGACCAGGCCGGTCTGGACGTGCTGGGCACCGCCCGCCGCGTGACCATCTCCAAGGACGACACCACGATCGTGGACGGCGCCGGCTCCTCCGAGGACGTCCTCGGCCGCGTCAACCAGATCAAGGCCGAGATCGAGTCCACGGACTCCGACTGGGACCGCGAGAAGCTCCAGGAGCGCCTCGCGAAGCTCGCCGGCGGCGTGTGCGTGATCAAGGTCGGCGCCGCCACCGAGGTGGAGCTCAAGGAGAAGAAGCACCGCCTTGAGGACGCCATCTCGGCGACCCGCGCCGCGGTCGAGGAGGGCATCGTCTCCGGCGGTGGCTCCGCGCTCGTCCACGCCGTCAAGGTCCTGGAGGGCAACCTCGGCCTGGCCGGCGACGAGGCCACCGGTGTCGCGGTCGTCCGCCGCGCCGCCGTCGAGCCGCTGCGCTGGATCGCCGAGAACGCCGGCCTTGAGGGCTACGTCATCACCTCGAAGGTCGCCGAGCTCGACAAGGGCCAGGGCTTCAACGCCGCGACCGGCGAGTACGGCGACCTGGTGAAGGCCGGCGTCATCGACCCGGTCAAGGTCACCCGCTCCGCCCTGGAGAACGCCGCCTCCATCGCCTCCCTGCTGCTCACGACCGAGACCCTGGTCGTCGAGAAGAAGGAAGAGGAGCCGGCGGACGCGGGCCACTCGCACGGTGGCCACGGCCACTCGCACTGAGCACCGTAGCTCGTAGCTCGTAGCTCGTAGCTCGTAGCTCGTAGCTCGTAGTCCGAGGCCCGGTGCCCCCGTCGCGGGGGCACCGGGCCTCGGGTGTTCCCCGGACCTCCCGCTACGCCTCGACCGCCCCGAGCCGCTCCATCAGCCCGAGCATGTCGTACTGCCACCACCCGGCCACGGCCTTGCCGTCCTCCCGGAAGCGCTGGATGAGCGTGCCGGTCATCTCCACCGCGATGCCGCTCGGCTGGAGCCCCATGAAGTCGCCGGTGTGGGTGCCGTTCCAGGTCCAGCGGGTGCACACCCGGTCACCCTCGGCGATCTGGTCCTCGACGGTGAACGCGAAGTCGAAGCCGCCCCGCCACGCGTCCACCTCGCGGCGCACCGCGTCCATGCCGACGGCGTCCACCGGGCTGGACGGATCGTGGTCGTGGTACCCCTCGGCGAGCACCTCGTCGAGCAGCGCCACGTCCTCCCCGCCGCCGAGCAGCGCGAGGAAGCGGCGCGAATTGCCCTTGCAGAGGGCCTCGTCGCGGACCACGTCCAGATCCGTGAAGGTCGGCATCTCGTCGCAGAGCGCGACCATCTCGCGGAAGATCCGGTCGGTCTCCGGAAGCTGTGAATTGCGCATGGCCACGTCGTACGAGGGGAACTCGACGATCTCCACGACGTGCGAGGCGTCGGAGCGGTCCGTGCCGACGATGCTGTGGGTGGCCGTGCGCCTGCCCTTGGTCTGCGCGACCCACTCGTCCATGAGCCGGTTCAGGTCCTCGATCCGACTGGTCTTGCAGTCGATTATCTGTACGAAACTCATGACGCCTCCCGGGCCGGGACGGACCCTTCCAGTCTAGGTCCGCGGGACCGGGGTGCCCTGGCAGCATGGAGGGCCTGGGGGCGCGGAGGGGGCGGGTGCATGGAGGGGACGGGGGGCATGGAGCGGGGGACGCGCATCGACAACACCGCGGGGATCGTGGTCGTCGGCGACGGCAACCGGATCGCCGTCGGTACGGCGCCGCCCGTCCGGTCCGCCTACCGGGAGCAGGTCCGCCGCCTGGCCCCCGCCGAACTGGTCGGCCGCGAGGAGGAGTTGGCGGAGCTCGCCGCCTTCTGCCGGGCGGACGGCCCGGGTTGCCTGTGGTGGCGGGCCGACGCCTGGGCCGGGAAGACCGCGCTGATGGCCCACTTCGCCCTCGCGCCCCCGCCCGGCGTACGGATCGTCGCCTTCTTCGTCACCGCCCGCTGGGCCGCCCAGAACGACGCGGCGGCCTTCCTCGACGTCGTCCTGGAACAGCTCGCCGAACTCGCCGCCGAACCGCTGCCCGCCCTCCTCACCGCCGCCACCCGCCAGGCCCACCTGCTGCGCCTGTACGGGACGGCCGCCCGCGCCTGCGCCGCGCGCGGCGAGCGGCTCGTCCTCCTCGTCGACGGGCTCGACGAGGACCGGGGCGTCACCACCGGACCCGACGCCCACTCGATCGCCGCCCTCCTCCCGTACGACCTGCCGGTCATCGCCAGCGGCCGGCTCAACCCGCCGCTCCCCGCCGATGTCCCCGAGGACCACCCGCTGCGCGACCCGGCCGCCGTGCGGCTCCTCGCCCCCTCCCCGTCCGCCCGCGCGGTCCGGGTCGAGGCGGAGCGCGAGCTGAAGCGCCTGCTGACGGCCGGCGGCCTGCCGTACGACCTGCTCGCCCTGCTCACCGCGGCGGGCGGCGGGCTCACGGCGGACGACCTGGCGGAGCTCACCGCCGAAGTGCCCTACCGGGTACGGGACCTGCTGCGCACCGGCCACGGCCGCACCTTCGCCCCCGCCGGCCCCGGCTACCTCCTCGCCCACGAGGAACTGGCCGCCCAGGCCCGGGAGATGCTCGGCGTCCGGGAGCTCGACGGCTGCCGGGACCGGCTGCACGCCTGGGCGGACCGGTGGCGCGGGCGCGGCTGGCCGGAAGGGACGCCGGAGTACCTGCTGCGGGGGTACGTGGCGGTCCTGCGGGCGGCGGGGGACGCGGAGCGGCTGGCGGAGTGCGCCCTCGACCCCGTACGGCACGACCGGCTGCTGGCGGCGACCGGCGGCGACGGGGCGGCCCTCGACGAGGTCCGGGTCGCGTCGGAGGCGGTCCTCGCGCGGGCGGCGGAGCCGGGGGCGCTCGACGTGCTGCTGAGCCTGGCGCTGCGGCGCGCCGCCCTGCGGAACCGGAACGGCCGCATCCCGCCGGAGCTCCCGGCCGCCTGGGCGGAACTGGGCGCACCGGACCGGGCGCTGGCCCTCGCGCGGGGCCTCGCCCCGGAGGCCCGGGTGCACGCGCTGTGCGCGGTCGCGGAGGTGCCGGACGGCGGCCCCGATGCCGCCGGGCGGACCCGCGCGCTCCTCGCGGAGGCGGAGGCGGCGGCCCGCGAGACCCGCGAGACGGAACGCACGTTCGCGCTCTGGAGAGTCGGCTCGGCCTGGATCCGGGCGGGCGAGCCGGAACGGGCGGCGGAGGTGCTGCGAGCCCTGCCGGAGGGCGTCGCCCGGCAGCGCCCGGGGCTCGACCTGATCGGCCTGTGGGCCGCTGCGGGCGAGTTCGAACGCGTGCGGGACGCCGTACGCGGCGAACGGGACCGGCGTACCCACGACGAGGGCCTGGCCGTCCTCTGTGCCGCCCTCGCGGCGGCGGGCCGCCCGGCCGAGGCCCTGGACCTGGCCCGTGCGGCCCCGGCCCGGGGACGGGCACTCGCCCTGATCCGGATCGCGGGCGCGCCGCGCGGCGCGGCGGCGGCAGGCTGCGGGGCGGCGGACCTCCTGGCCGCGGAGGAGCGGGCAGCCGCCAGGTGGGGGCAGCCCGACGGGCAGACGTGTGCCGGGTGGGCGGCCGCGCTGGTCGAGGAGGGGCTGGCGGCCGTCGGATGGGAGGAGCTCGACCGGGACGCCGGGTTCGCGGAGGAGCTGGTCGGCGCCCTCGTGGCGAACGGTGCGGCCGGGCACGCCGAGCGGCTGACCGCCGAGGCGCGGGAGCGGTGGGCGGCGCGGGACCGGCGGCGCCCGGCGGACGGCATCCTGCCCGCGGCCATGCGGTCGGCCTTGGCGCTCGGCCTCGTCGCGGCGGGTGATCCGGACCGCGCCGAGGAGCTGGCGCGCGAGCTGGGCGCGGCGCACGACCGGGAGCGGGTCCTGGCGGCGCTCGCCGAGCACTGGGCCGGGGCGGGCGCCGTCGCGCGGATTGAACCCCTGCTCGCCGAGGTGTCCGACGGGGGCTATCGCCTCCGGGTGGCGAGGGCGCTCGTCGAGGCCCTGGCCGGGGCCGGGAGGTGTGAGGAGGCGGAGGCGCTGGCGTGGCGGGAGGGTCCGGCGGGCGACCGGCGGGTGCTCGCGCTCAAGGTGGGGCTGGTGCGCGCCCTCACCGCCGCCGGGGTGGGCGCCCGGGCGGCGGCCCTGCTGGGCCGGATCGAGGCGGAGAGCCGGGCGGAGCGCCCGGACGAGGCCGCCTGGGTGCTCGGCGCCGTCGCGGAGGCACTCGCGCTCGGCGGCCGGCGGGAGGCGGCCCATCGGCTCACGGAGGGGCTGGTACCCGGGACCGTGGCGGAGCGCCGGGTACTCCGGGTGGTGCGGGGACTGGTCGCCGCCGGGCGGTACGAGGCGGCGGCGGAAGCGGCTCGCGGAGCCCGGCCCAATCAGCGGGACCACCTCCTGGACCTGATCGCCCGGTGCCGGGGCACGCGGGACCCCCGGGAACTGGCCGAGGAGTTCGACCGGCCGGTGCCCGGCCGGGGCTGTGTGCGGGTGGGGATACGGGAGGCGGTGCCGCGCCCGCTGCCCGCGCCGCTGGAGGGGGCCTCGCCCCGGCAGGCCGAGGGGGCCGCGGCCGCCGCCCGCGCCCTGCACGCGGCGGGCCGTGACGCGGAGGCCGCCGCCGAGCTGGCCCGTGCCGTGGGCGCCATGCGCTGGGTGCTGCGCACCACCCTCGCGCCCCTGCCCGCGGTGGCCCTGGCCCAGCGGGAGCTCGGCGCGGCCGGGGCGGCGGAGCTCCTGGACGAGGCTGAGGAGTACCTGCGGTACCTCTCCGGCGGGCGTGAGACCGCGGCCCTGGCCCGGGCGTGCGTCGCCGCGGGCCTGCCCGACCGGGCGGTCGCCCTGGCCCTCCGGCACGGCCCGGTGCGCCGGGACCGGGACGCCGACGACGCCCTCGACCTCGTCAAGGTGCTGGCCCGCGCGGGGGAGCACGCCCGCGCGGAGCGGCTCCTCGCCGGGCTCGCCCCGCTCGGCCCTGCGTGCACCCCCGCGTACGCCGTGCTGGCCGTCGAGCACCCCGACCCGGCCCGCGCCCGCGAACTCGCCGCCCTCGCCCTGCACCTGGGCCCCTGGTACGAGGCGGCGCCGGCGGTGCTGGCGCGGGAGCCGGGGACGGCGGACCGGGTCGTCGCGGAGGCGGAGCGGCTGCGCGCCCTGCTGACCGGCCCCCGCGAGGAACCGGGCCCGCCGGACACCCCCTAAGTCCTGTCGTCGAACCCCCGCCCGCCCGCCCCGCCCTACGCCGACCGCTCCAGATCCGCCGCCCGCACCTCCTCGGCGAACGGCTCCCCCCGCCCGTACCGCGCCACCTCCTCGATCGCCCCGTCCGCCAGCCGGTGCAGCTCGTTGCCGAGGGAGCCGGCCACGTGCGGGGTGAGGAGGACGTTGGGGAGGGTCCACAAGGGGGAGTCGGGGGCGGGGAGTTCCGGGTCCGTGACGTCGAGGACCGCGTGCAGGCGGCCCGCGACGAGGTGGGGGAGGAGGGCGTCCTCGTCGACGAGGGAGCCGCGCGCGGTGTTGACCAGGGTCGCGCCGTCCGGCATCGCCGCGAGCTGCGCGGCGCCCAGCATGTGGCGGGTGGCGGGGAGCTGCGGCGCGTGCACGGTGACGACGCCGGAGCGGGCGCAGAGCTCGTCCAGCGGGACCAGGGCCACGCCGGGGCCGGGATCGGTGACGTACGGGTCGTACAGCAGGATCTCGACGTCGAAGGGGCGCAGCAGCTCGATGACCCGGCGGCCGATCCGGGAGGCGCCGATGACGCCGACCGTGCGGCGGTAGTTGCCCCAGGGGGCGGACTCGTCGAGCCAGGCGTCGCCGGTGCGCAGCTCCCCGTACGCCCGCGCGGAGCGCAGCACGCCCTTCCCGGCGAAGAGGACCGCGGCGAGCGTGTACTCGGCGACGGGCAGCGCGTTGGCGGCGGCGACCGAGGCGACCCGGATGCCGCGTTCCCAGCAGGCATCGGTGATGTGGTGCTTCACCGAACCCGCCGCGTGGACGACGCCCTTGAGGCGCGGCGCGCGGTCCAGCACCTCGGCGGTGAGCGGCGTGGCGCCCCAGCAGGTGAGCAGGAGTTCGGCCTCGGCGAGGGCCGCTGCGGTCCGCTCGTCGGGGGCCGTCAGGTCGTGGGCGACGAGCAGCGGGTCGGTGCGGGCGAGGGCGGCGAGGCGCGCCCGGTGGGCGTCGGTGAGGAGCCGGCCGGCGGTGCCGGGGCCCATGGCGAGGAGGAGGGCGGGGCGGTCGTCGGTGCTTCTCCGGCTACGGGGCACGGCACGGCTCCTGACACGGCGGCGCGGACGGGGTCGGCCGCGATCCTGTGACCGCCCCCGGCCCAAGTCAAGAGCGGAAGATCAATTGATCGGAATCCGCTCACGGGCGCCGGGGGCCGGGGGGCTGGTACTGGGGCGGTCACGGGATCGCTCCCGTTACGCGCCTACTTGGGCCCGTACTTGCGTCCCGCGCGGGAGGACACCCCGCCGAGCAGCCCGCGCGGGGCCAGCTTCACCACGCCCATCAGCGCCTTGTACCGGGGGTCCGGCACGGACAGCGTGCGCCCGCGGGCCAGGTCGGCGAGCGCCTCGGAGACCAGCTTGTCGGCGTCGAGCCACATCCAGCCGGGGATGTTGTCGGTGCCCATCCCCGCCCGCTGGTGGAACTCCGTCCGTACGAAGCCGGGGCACAGCGCCATCAGCCGCACCCCGCTCCCGGCGAGGTCCCGCGCGGCGCCCTGGGTGAACTGCACGACCCACGCCTTCGACGCCCCGTACGTGCCGCGCGGCAGGAACGCGGCCACCGAGGCCACGTTCACCACGCCGCCGCGCCCCCGGGTCCGCATCGAGTCCGCCGCCGCCGAGGTCAGCCGCAGCACCGCCTCGCAGTGCACCTTCAGCATCTTCAGCTCGTCGGCCATGGAGACTTCGAGGAACCGGCCCTTGTTGCCGAAGCCCGCGTTGTTCACCAGCAGGTCCACCGGCCGCGCGGCGTCCGAGAGGCGCGCCACGACGGACTCGATCCCCTCCTCCTCGGAGAGGTCGGCGGCCAGCACCTCCGCCTCGATCCCGTGCCGGTCGTGCAGCTCCGTCGCCTGGTCCCGAAGCCGCTTCACATCGCGTGCCACGAGCACCACGTCGTGCCCGTCCGCGGCCAGCCGCCGCGCGAAGGCGGCGCCGATGCCCGCGGTCGCGCCCGTAATCAGTGCAGTCGTCATACGCGGCACGTTAGCCCGCGGCGCGTGAACACCGTGTGCGGGAAGGGGCGTCACCGGCCCCGGCGGCCGATTCCCGCCCCGCGCCCGCCCCTCTGGGGCCGCGGGCGCCTACTCCCCGTACTTCTCCGCGTACTTCCGCGCCAGCCCGAGCAGCCCCGACTCCATCCACTCCGCCGCCACCAGCGTCTCGGGCAGCAGCGAGCGGTCGGTGGTGGCCGCGTGGTGGAGGCGGGTGATGGTGATCGGGTGGTCGGGGCGGTGGACGACCTCGATGGGGTCGCCCGCGCGGACCTCGCCCGGCGTGATCACGCGCAGCAGCGCGCCGGGGCCCGCCGCCGACTGGTTGAAGCGGCGCACCCAGCCGTCCTCCTCGACGAAGCCGGCGAAGGTACGGCAGGGGATGCGCCCGCCGGTGACCTCCAGGACCAGGTCGGGGCCTATCCGCCAGCGCTCGCCGACCAGGGCGCCGTTCACGTCCAGGCCCCGGGTGGTGAGGTTCTCGCCGAAGGAACCGGCCGGCAGCGGGCGGCCGAGCTCCCGCTCCCAGGCGTCCATGTCCTCGCGCGCGAAGGCGTGCACGGCCCGGTCGGGGCCGCCGTGGAAGCGCAGGTCGCACACGGTGTCCCCGGCGACCCCGCTGGCCCCGCCGGGCACGGGGGCGGCGATCGGGACCGGGCCCTCGACCGGGCGCTTGTCGATGCCGGTGAGGCCCGAGGGGGCGTTGGTGTAGCCGACGGTCTTGGGGCGGCCCACGTTCACGCTCAGCAGTTCCATGGGGGCAGCCTAGGGCCTGTCCGGCGGCGTTCTCAAAGGTCAGAGCATGAATTCGGCATCGTATCCAAGGGTGGCTTATGCTTGAGCCATGATCGAGGCCCGCCACCTCCGTGTCCTGCGCGCCGTCGCCGCCACCGGCTCCTTCTCCGCCGCCGCGCGCGAACTCGGCTGCACCCAGCCCGCCGTGAGCCAGCAGATGAAGGCCCTGGAGTCCTCCGCCGGCACCCCGCTGCTGATCCGCACCGGCCGCGAGATGCGCCTCACCCAGGCGGGCGAGGCGCTGGTCCGGCACGCCTCCGGGATCCTGGCCGGGCTCACCGCCGCCGAGGAGGAGGTCGCCGCCATCGCGGGCCTGCGGGCCGGGCGGGTGCGGCTGGTGTCCTTCCCCAGCGGCAGCTCCACCCTCGTCCCCACCGCCCTCGCCGCGCTGCGCGCCGCCCACCCCGGCACCCGGGTCTCCCTGGTGGAGGCCGAGCCGCCGCGCTCGGTCGAGATGCTCCGCGAGGGCGACTGCGACGTGGCCCTCGCCTTCCGCTACGGGACCGGGCCCGACAGCTGGGACGACCTGGTGGTCCGCCCGCTGCTCGCCGACCGGCTCGTCGGCCTGGTGCCCGAGGGGCACCGGCTGGCCGGGGCGGACTCGGTGGCCATCGGCGAACTGGCCGAGGACCCGTGGATCGCCGGCTGCCCGCGCTGCCGCCGCCAGCTCGTGGACGTCTGCCGGGAGGCCGGCTTCACCCCGCGCATCGACTTCGCCACCGACGACTACCCGGCCGTGGTCGGCCTGGTGGGCGCCGGTCTGGGCGTGGCCGTGCTGCCGCAGCTCGCCATCGAGTCCGTACGGCCCAAGGGCGCCGTCACCGTGACGGTGGAGCCCGCCGTGGAGCGCGAGATCGTGGCGCTCACCCTTCCGGACCTGGCCCAGGTCCCGGCCGTCGCCGCGACCCTCGACGAACTGACCCGGGCGTCGGCCCGCGCCTCCGGACGCCCGGCGGCGACGACACGCGGCTAGTCCGTCCGGGTGGCCCCGGGGCGCCGCCGTACGGGTGGTCCTTCGCCTCCGTCCGGGGGACCCCGATCGGGGGCGGGGGGCGCCGTCCGGGGGATCCGGGTCCGGCCGGACGGGTGCGGGCGCGGGCCCGTCGGGGTGAGTGCGCCGGGCCGTCCGGGTGAGGACCCCTCGGCCGTCCGGGTGGGGCCGCCGGTATCGGCCGGCCGAGCGCGTTCACCCGTCCCGGGGTACGCGCCCGCCGTCCGGGCGACGGCCCCCCGCGCGGGCGGCGGAATCCGCCCGCCCCGGACCGAGTGAAGAAACGTTACTTCAGGCGTGGCCCACGCCTGCCGAACTCGTGTGGGACGCCCGCGCGGGGGCGGACGTCGTGACCAGGCGATTGCGCGCTCGACCCATGAGCTCCTCGCGCTCGTCCTCGGTGAGGCCGCCCCAGACGCCGTAGGGCTCCCGTACCGCGAGTGCGTGTGCCGCGCACTGCGCGCGCACCGGGCACCGCATACAGACCTCTTTCGCCGAGTTCTCGCGCGCACTCCGTGCCGCGCCGCGCTCTCCCTCGGGGTGGAAGAACAGGGAGCTGTCGACCCCGCGGCAGGCCGCGAGCAGTTGCCAGTCCCACAGATCGGCGTTGGGTCCGGGAAGGCGGGAGAAATCTGCCATTGCGCTAGTCCCCTTGAAACCGTGTCGAACGGATTGGTGGGCGGTGTGATGGCTTGGCCGGCTCGATCGACGGGGGCCCTTCGTCCCTCGTGGGTGCCGCGGACCGGCTCTCGCGGGCTCGGTCCGACCGTACAACTACTGTCGAAGTAGATGTAAATATGACTCATTGCGAATCTAGCCACAGACACCGCGAAAAGGGAAGAAAACCCGCTAAATGGGGCATAGCTTCGGGTGAAGGACGGATGACCTGCGACGCTCTCCTCCGCGTACGGTCCCTCACATAGAGTGCCGAAGGCGGCCGTCCGACCCGTAACTCTTTCGAGTGACCATCGTTAGAGAGTGCGGAGGCGGTTGAAGAAGAAAGCGCTCGGACAGGTGTCCGGGGGTGTCAACCGCACAGGTGACGATACGTACCAGCCCTGGAGGCTCAAGGTGACGCGCTTCAGCTGCGAGAGCCGCGGAGGTCAGGCATGACTTCCGTCCTCGTCTGCGACGACTCCCCGCTTGCCCGAGAGGCGCTTCGCCGCGCGGTCGCGACCGTGCCCGGCGTGGAGCGCGTGACCACCGCGGCCAACGGCGAGGAAGTCCTCCGCCGCTGGGGCGCGGACCGCTCGGACCTGATTCTGATGGACGTGCGGATGCCCGGCCTGGGCGGCGTGGAAACCGTCCGGCGGCTGCTCTCCGCGGACCCCGGCGCCCGCATCATCATGCTCACCGTCGCCGAGGACCTGGACGGCGTCGCGCTCGCGGTCGCCGCCGGTGCCCGTGGCTATCTGCACAAGGACGCCTCGCGCGCCGAGCTGCGGGCCACCGTCACCCAGGCCCTCGCCGACCCCACCTGGCGACTGGCCCCGCGCCGGCTGCGTTCGGCCGAGATGGGCGCCGCGCCCACCCTCACCGCCCGCGAGATCCAGGTGCTGGAGGGCATGAGCCACGGCCGGTCCAACGCGGAGATCGGGCGCGAGCTCTTCCTCTCCGAGGACACCGTCAAGACCCACGCGCGCAGGCTGTTCAAGAAGCTGGGCGCCTCCGACCGGGCGCACGCCGTCGCCCTCGGATTCCGCTGGGGCCTGGTCCGCTGACCTGCGGCCATCGGCCGCATCCCCGTCCGCCGAGCGGCGGACGGGGTGGGCTTGTGTCACTTCTCCGCGGAATGCCGCATCCTTGAAGGTGTGGAGTTCCTCGGGGACGAGACGAACGAGCGAGCGGACAACGAGCGGAAGGGGAGGGCGCAGGGGATGAGTGCCGGCGCACCTGCTCATAACGCTTCGGTGCACAACTACGGACGCGGTGCCGCGAACGAGCAGGCGTCAAGGCACCATGGAGCGATGCGCGACGACGAGACCATGGGGTCCCCCGTGCCCGCCGGGCAGGGGGAGATCGGTGCACTCGTTCACCGTGCCGTGGAGGGGGACCAGCAGGCCACGCACGACCTCCTCGCGCGCGTGCACCCCCTCGCCCTGCGCTACTGCCGGACGCGGCTGAACCGGCTGCCCGGTGACGCCCGCCACTTCGTGGAGGACCTCGCCCAGGAGGTCTGCGTCGCGGTCCTGATGGCGCTGCCGCGCTACAAGGACACGGGCAGGCCCTTCGAGGCGTTCGTCTTCGCCATCGCCGGACACAAGGTCGCCGACCTCCAGCGGGCCGCCATGCGGCACCCGGGCTCGACGGCCGTGCCCTCCGACGAGATGCCCGAGCGGCCCGACGACTCGCTCGGGCCCGAGGAGCGCGCGCTGCTCAGCGACGACGCCGAGTGGGCCAAGAAGCTGCTCGCCAACCTCCCGGAGAACCAGCGCGAGCTGCTCGTCCTGCGGGTCGCCGTCGGGCTCACCGCCGAGGAGACCGGGCAGATGCTCGGGATGTCCCCGGGCGCGGTCCGGGTGGCCCAGCACCGGGCGCTGAGCCGGCTGCGGGCGCTGGCCGAGCAGTAAGGGTGACAAGGGGCCGGTGGCCCTCACGTACACGTACGAACGTCCAAAGCTGCTCGCTGATCTTGCTCGTGGAATGAGACCGGGTCGCGGCCCGTTAGCATGGACATCCGCACCGATCAAGGCCATTGGGGAAGGTGTCATGACCAACGTCGACGGAGTGCCCGAGAAATTCGCGACACTCGGGCTGACCTACGACGATGTACTGCTGCTGCCGGGTTCGTCCGACATGGCGCCCGACCAGATCGACACCTCCTCGTACATCTCCCGGAACGTGCGGGTGAACATCCCGCTGCTGTCCGCGGCGATGGACAAGGTCACCGAGTCCCGGATGGCCATCGCGATGGCCCGCCAGGGCGGCGTCGGCGTGCTGCACCGGAACCTCTCGATCGCCGACCAGGCCAACCAGGTGGACCTGGTCAAGCGCTCCGAGTCCGGCATGGTGACCGACCCGATCACCGTGCACCCGGACGCCACGCTCGGCGAGGCCGACGCGATCTGCGCCAAGTTCCGCATCAGCGGCGTCCCGGTCACCGACCCGGCGGGCAAGCTCCTCGGCATCGTCACCAACCGTGACATGGCCTTCGAGTCGGACCGCAGCCGCCAGGTGCGCGAGGTCATGACCCCGATGCCGCTGGTCACCGGCAAGGTCGGCATCTCCGGCGTGGACGCCATGGAGCTGCTGCGCCGCCACAAGATCGAGAAGCTGCCGCTGGTCGACGAGGCCGGGCTGCTCAAGGGCCTCATCACGGTCAAGGACTTCGTCAAGGCCGAGAAGTACCCGAACGCCGCCAAGGACAAGGACGGCCGGCTGCTCGTCGGCGCGGCCGTCGGCGTCGCGGGCGACTCGTACGAGCGCGCCCAGGCCCTCATCGAGGCGGGCGCCGACTTCATCGTCGTCGACACCGCGCACGGTCACTCCCGCCTGGTCGGCGACATGATCGCCAAGATCAAGTCGAACTCCTCGGTGGACGTCATCGGCGGCAACGTCGCCACCCGCGACGGCGCCCAGGCGCTCGTCGACGCCGGCGCGGACGGCATCAAGGTCGGTGTCGGCCCCGGCTCCATCTGCACCACCCGCGTGGTCGCCGGCATCGGCGTCCCGCAGGTCACCGCGATCTACGAGGCGTCCCTCGCCGCCAAGGCGGCCGGCATCCCGGTCATCGGCGACGGCGGCCTGCAGTACTCCGGCGACATCGCGAAGGCACTCGTCGCGGGCGCCGACACGGTGATGCTCGGCTCGCTGCTCGCGGGCTGCGAGGAGTCCCCGGGCGAGCTGCTCTTCATCAACGGCAAGCAGTTCAAGTCGTACCGCGGCATGGGCTCGCTGGGCGCCATGCAGTCCCGCGGCGACCGCAAGTCCTTCTCCAAGGACCGCTACTTCCAGGAGGGCGTCGCCTCCGACGAGCAGCTGATCCCCGAGGGCATCGAGGGCCAGGTGCCCTACCGCGGGCCGCTCGCCTCGGTCGTGCACCAGCTCACCGGCGGTCTGCGCCAGTCGATGTTCTACGTCGGCGGGCGCACGGTCCCGGAGCTCCAGGAGAACGGGCGCTTCGTGCGGATCACGTCGGCGGGCCTCAAGGAGAGCCACCCGCACGACATCCAGATGACCGTCGAGGCGCCGAACTACAGCAGGAAGTAACACTCCGCGACACAGGGGGGCGGTTCCGGCATGTGGCCGGAGCCGCCCCTTACGCGTGTGTCGGGGATACTGGTAGGCGCAGACCAAGAGGGAAAGGCCACACAACGTGACTGAGATCGAGATCGGGCGCGGCAAGCGCGGCCGTAGGGCGTACGCGTTCGACGACATCGCCGTCGTACCGAGCCGCCGCACCCGGGACCCGAAGGAGGTCTCGATCGCCTGGCAGATCGACGCCTACCGCTTCGAGCTGCCCTTCCTGGCCGCCCCCATGGACTCCGTCGTCTCCCCGGCGACCGCCATCCGGATCGGCGAGCTCGGCGGCCTCGGCGTGCTGAACCTCGAAGGTCTGTGGACCCGCTACGAGGACCCGCAGCCGCTGCTCGACGAGATCGCGGAGCTGGACGAGGAGACCGCGACCCGCCGTCTGCAGGAGATCTACGCGGCCCCGATCAAGGAAGAGCTGATCGGGCAGCGCATCAAGGAGGTGCGCGACGCGGGTGTGGTCACCGCCGCCGCCCTCTCCCCGCAGCGCACCGCGCAGTTCTCCAAGGCCGTGGTCGACGCCGGCGTGGACATCTTCGTGATCCGCGGCACGACCGTCTCCGCCGAGCACGTCTCCGGCGCGGCCGAGCCGCTCAACCTCAAGCAGTTCATCTACGAGCTCGACGTCCCGGTGATCGTCGGCGGCTGCGCCACGTACACCGCGGCCCTGCACCTGATGCGCACCGGCGCCGCGGGTGTCCTGGTCGGCTTCGGCGGAGGCGCCGCGCACACCACGCGCAACGTGCTCGGCATCCAGGTCCCGATGGCCACCGCCGTCGCCGACGTGGCCGCGGCCCGCCGCGACTACATGGACGAGTCCGGCGGCCGGTACGTGCACGTGATCGCCGACGGCGGCGTGGGCTGGTCCGGCGACCTCCCGAAGGCGATCGCCTGCGGCGCCGACGCGGTCATGATCGGCTCCCCGCTGGCCCGTGCCACGGACGCGCCCGGCAAGGGCCACCACTGGGGCATGGAGGCCGTCCACGAGGACGTGCCGCGCGGCAAGCTGGTGGACCTCGGCATCGTCGGCACCACCGAGGAGGTCCTCACGGGCCCGTCGCACACCCCGGACGGCTCGATGAACTTCTTCGGCGCCCTGCGCCGCGCGATGGCCACCACGGGCTACAGCGAGCTCAAGGAGTTCCAGCGCGTCGAGGTGACGGTCCACGACGCGCAGCACAAGCGCTGACGCGTACCCCGTACCCGGTACGTACGCGAGGGGCCCCGCACCGGGTGGTGCGGGGCCCCTCGCGCGTGTCCGGCGCCTCTTACTGCGCGGCCTTCTTCGAGCCGCTGAAGGCGGCGAAGGCGGCGAGGGCGAAGAAGAGGAAGGTCAGCGGGTCGAGCTCTTCCTTCCACGCCGCCTGCACGACGTCGAGGTGGTCGAAGAGGATCGTGGTGACCGAGACGTCCAGCTCCTTGGCGCCGATGATCGCGATGGTGAGCAGCTGGCCCACGTAGACGGCGCCGAGCGAGAGCACCGCGCTGACCACGGGCAGGGCCGGGTTGCGGCCGCCGGCCTTGCCGGCCGCGAAGCCGACGAGGAAGCCGACACCGACGGCGGCCCAGCCGATCTCGCGCTCGATGGCGCCGGCTATCCCGCCGTAGACCCCGGCGGCGACGAGCGCGGCGACGAGGGCGACGACCAGGCCGAGGCCCACGTTGGAGCGGGCCGGCGGGGCGGGCGCGAGCGGCGGCTGTTCGAAGGGCTGCTCGGTGCCCTGGGCGAACGGGTTGCCGGGCGGCGGAACGGGCTGAGACATGAAAAAGTTCCCCCCAAGGGACGCGAAATGAAGCGGCCTGGAGGCTAGCAGCCCCCTGTGACATCTTCACAGGGGGTTTACTTCGGACGCTCTCTAGGTCCTGTCGTCACACTCGCGTCGTCGCCCGGAGGGCGGCCTCGCGGCGTCAGGTGCGTGCTCTCGGCGTGCCGGGCGCACGCCCTCGTACTGGACGT